>JBCDAQ010000120.1:0-12058 GCA_039185285.1 Pseudomonadota bacterium | reverse complement strand
TCCTGCCATTTTCGGGTTTCAAGCTGACCTTCAAGATAGACTTTTGAGCCTTTGCGCAGATAACGCTCGGCGACATTGGCCAGAGGTTCTGAGTAGATTTCTACCCGGTGCCATTCGGTTTTCTCGCGCCGCTCGCCCGTGTTGCGGTCTTTCCAATTTTCAGAAGTTGCCACTCGCAGCGAACATACCTTTCCGCCACTCGGGAAACTGCGCACCTCTGGATCTGCGCCCAGATTTCCGATCAGGATAACTTTGTTGACGCTGCCTGCCATGACGGCCTCCCTCCAAGCGATGCGAATCTATATCTTGTGGTGCAGACTAGCCTGACCCCAAGCAGGATGGCGAGTCTGGATTTTGCTAAGCGATGTTTGAACGTCAGCTTTAGCTAATCGTTAACCCAAAAATTAAAGGGCCGTCACCTCGGGGGAAAGGTTACGGCCCACTAGACCGGATCTCGCCCTCTCACGAGGGAGCGGGGGAGTGGATCAGGCGCCGATCCGGTGCATGTCGGCCAAGCTTAGGCCGAGGTCTTCACGCTCCGCCGGCGAAAACGCACGGAGGTCGCGCTGGCTCGATCCCACGAGGGTACTAACCAGGCTCGCCACGAGACCCGTGGCGCGGGGGAAGGCGGTGTTGGTTTGACCGAAAGTGGTGTTGGCCATTTTCTTAACTCCAAGAGAGGTTTAGGTTGCATCGCTGTTTCGTTTGCGATGACCAATATCTGGGCGCATCGAGGTGCTTTTACAATTGCAATCGATGCAACACCCCCATGCACTCGCTGCATAATTTACAAAGGATTAATGCCTGATCCAGCACGCGAAGCGCTGGCGCTTGTTCTTGTTTCGTGCTACCAACTAGAAAACAACGAGCAGGTCAGATGAGGATCATAGGTTTTGACCCCGGTCTAAGACAGACCGGTTGGGGCGTGGTCGAGCTGGCAGGTCAAAAGCTTCGCCATGTTGGAAATGGTGTTTGCCGTTCGGGTGAAGGAACTCTTGCCGAAAGGCTAGCGCGCCTCCACCGAGAGGTCGAAGACGTACTGCAGGCGATGCAGCCTGAGCAGGCCGCTGTCGAACATACCTTTGTCAATAAAGATGCCGCAGGTACTCTGAAATTGGGACAAGCACGGGCAATTTCGCTCCTGGTCCCAGCCCAACACGGCTTACCAGTTGCCGAATACGCACCGAACGCTGTTAAGAAAGCTGTGGTTGGCGTTGGTCATGCCGATAAGGCTCAGGTGCTTCATATGGTGAAGTTGCTTCTACCAGGGGTTCAGACAGCAGGTCCGGATGCAGCTGACGCATTGGCGATTGCGATTTGTCATGCTTGGCAGGGCTCGGCGCGGACCAGACAAGCGGAAGCGCTGGCGGCTGCGAAATGATCGGTAAGATCTCAGGCCGGGTGGACTATGTGGCCGAGGATCACGTCTTGGTCGAAACAAGTTCCGGCGTTGGCTACGAGGTCTATTGTTCCACGCCGACCCTTCGTCGAATACCAATGGCAGGCGAATGGGTGGCGCTTTATACTGAACTGGTTGTGCGCGAGGACTTGATGCAGCTCTACGGCTTCGAGAGCCGGGTGGAGCGCGAGTGGCATCGTCTGCTGGTCTCGGTACAGGGAGTTGGTGCGAAAGTGAGCCTGGGAATCTTGGGCGGTCTTGGTATCGCAGGTATAACAAAAGCTCTCGCGGTCGGTGACGCTCCCGCCGTTCGGACGGCCCCAGGTGTGGGACCTAAACTAGCCACCAGAATTGTCACCGAACTAAAGGGAAAAGCACCCGATGTTTTGTCCTTGACCTCGACCGCAACGGGCGAGCCAGCCGGCGAAACAGCGGCCATGGTAAAGACCGCATCTGCGCCAGAGCGTCGTAAGCCTCTCCAAACGCCGACGGAGGACGAAACCGCAATGGTAGCTGCAGCCGAAGCGGTCTCAGCGCTCGTCAATTTGGGATATGATCGCGGTGAGGCGGCAGCGGCCGTCGCCGAAGCCGATGGCGGCGATGTCGCGGAATTGATCCGTAAAGCATTGCAACAGCTGGGGCAAAATCTGTGAACGAACCGTTGATCGAACCGGACCCAATGCTCCGAGGAGCCCAGCAACCGCCCGATGAGGCCGAGCGGGCTTTACGTCCGCAAACGCTGGACGACTTCACAGGACAAGCCGAAGCGAGGGCAAATCTGCGGGTCTTCATTGAGGCTGCCGGACGCCGCGGCCAAGCCATGGATCATCTGCTGCTGTACGGGCCACCGGGCCTTGGCAAAACAACCCTGGCTCAGATTGTAGCCCGGGAGCTGGGTGTGAACTTCAGGATGACTTCAGGCCCGGTGATTGCGAAACCGGGTGATCTGGCAGCGGTGTTAACCAACCTTGAGCCCCGTGACGTGTTGTTCATTGATGAGATCCACCGGCTCTCGCCTGTGGTCGAGGAGATCCTCTATCCGGCTATGGAGGATTTTGAACTGGATCTGGTGATTGGTGAAGGACCTGCCGCCAGGACCGTGCGGATTGACTTGGCACCCTTCACTCTGATCGGCGCCACCACCCGGTTGGGGCTGCTGACGACACCGTTGAGAGACCGATTTGGCATCCCGACCCGGTTGGAGTTCTACACAGATGCCGAACTGACCGACATCGTGGGTCGCGCCGCCCGACTCATGGGATTGCAAGCTGATCCAGACGGCATTGCCGAGATTGCCTGTCGAGCCCGGGGCACGCCGCGGATTGCCGGGCGGCTCTTGCGCCGGGTTTCGGATTTCGCCTTGGTCGAAACCGAGGGGCATGTGAGCAAGGATCTCGCCAATCGGGCCTTGCACCGGCTGGGGGTGGATGAAAAGGGGCTCGATGGGGCGGATCGGCGCTATCTCAATATGATTGCCGAACACTATGGTGGCGGTCCGGTCGGGATTGAGACCATGGCGGCGGCGTTGTCGGAGGCCCGCGATGCTCTCGAAGACGTGATCGAGCCCTATCTCATGCAGGCGGGCTTGGTGAACCGCACACCACGTGGACGGATGCTAACGCAGACCGCCTGGCGGCATTTAGGTCTGGCACCACCGAGAGGAGAGACCGGACTATTTAAGAGGGATTAATGCGCATTTTCACGATGGCTTTGGTGCTTATTCTCGGCACCTTGACAGCACGAGCGGAACCTGATGCCAGGCGACTGGTCGACGACCCAGACGCCGATACCCGCTTTGGAACGATCACGCTGGTCGAAGCGTATACGCCCGTGGGGAAAGGGTTTTACCGATCGTTTTTGTCGGTAGATGGGCACCTCTTGCGCGGGCTCTATCCGCACGCCCTTCCGCGGCACGTTTACGACTGGGGTGCGAAGGGCGATGTTGTACTGATCAATGAATGGTCGGGCGGCGCGAGCTGCTGCAACGCCTGGTTCTTGCTGCATCTCACCGACGATGGCTTCGTGCTGAGCGAGCGCTTCGCAGAGCACGGACGAGACCCTTCGGAGTTTTGGGTACAGGCCGACAGTCTGGGCTTTCGCATGGAGCGCGATTATCCGGCCTCCGTCGATCATTGGCGGGTGCGCTATGACGGTCAGGCGCCGACTATAGAGGTGATCTATGAGACCGAAGACGGCTTCCTTCCGGCAGGGCCTGGAGAAGAGGTCACGCGTTGGGTCGGATCATTGGCATGGGGAATCTTACAGAACCCGTCGGAGCGGTTGCGCTATTACGCCATCATGGATCGAGATCAGCTTTATGAACTGCGGACTTCGCTGATCGGCATAGAAGTCTATAGAACGGAACTCCGGGATGGGTTTTTGGTTGGTAACGGATGCTGGCCGCATCGCTGTGGCGAGAGAACGGGCTTTCTCGCCATCGAGGTGGCAACTGGCGCTCCCTTCGCAGCGATCCTTTGGTGCAATGAGTTGGAGCTGTTCAAGGGCGGCCTTCCCGCGCCTGCTCCTTTGCTCGAGATGATCTCTGAAGAGCGTGAAAGGCGCGCAAAGCGCCCGGCTTATGGCCCTGCCAAAAGATGCGTCGGCAAACCATGACTCGTCGATTTTCTGAGGGCCACCCGCTGGTCAGATTGCGCGGGCCGCAGTAAGTCTGAGCCATGAGCGATGAAACCAACGACCGCGTCGCGGATCTGTTCACCCGTGCCGACCAGTCCTTCCGCTTCGCCCGCTGGGCGCGGCCGCTGGCACCTGTTGTCTATGGGACCAATGACGAAGGCATTCGGATCTTTGAGGAGGCGCTGAAATCAGTGGCTAGTCTCGCAGGGCTTGAGATCAGCGAGATCGATCCCGAGCTTGGCGCAAATTTCATGGTCTTCTTCTCTCGTGACTGGGCAGAGTTGAACGAAGTTCCCCATCTGGAGAAGCTCATCCCCGATCTTGGCAAACTGGTTACGATGCTCACGGCATCCGGGGCGAACCAGTACCGGATTTTCGGCTTCGACAACCAAGGTGCGATCAAGATCTGCATCACCCTTCTGCGATACGACGCGGATTTGCAGCAGGTTTCAGCTCAGACGCTTGCTGTGAGCCAGTGTTTCCAAGGGCTAGTGTTGTGGTCAGACCACGCTTTTACAAAAGAGAGCCCAATCGCATTGATCGATGATGGGCGGTGCATCGTGAAACCATGGTATGCTGATCTGGTTCGTGCAGCCTACGACCCAGTTCTTCCCGTGGCCGGAGATGATCCTTCCCTGACCCTGAGATTGGCGGCACGGATGAAACGGATGGAGGATGAGCGATGAAAAACCTTTTGATTTCAGCACTTACCGCTGCCCTTTTAGCCACCCCGGCGGTGGCACAACAGGTCGCGGCGAAACCCGGGCCGGCAGTCACAAAGTTTGACGGCGCCAGTCATCAACAGTATTTCGGCGACCCGATGGAGTGGGCCCGCTTCCAAGAGCTGGTGACCACCGAAGAGTTTCGCGAAATCCGTCAAGGAACCGAGAAGGATACACGAACCCGCCTTGAGGGTGGGTATCTTGTGCTAACTGGATGCCTGGTCAGAGCCTGCACCACCACACGGGCCGGTTTGGCAGTCCATGTCGAAACAGGGCAAGCCATGGCAGTGATTTGGCAGCGAGATCGCGAGCCGCGGATCTTCAACGCACAAAGTGTCCAGCTTCCTGTATCTCTGACAGATTTGGCCGAGAACGGAACACTTTGAAGCCCCATCTATTCCCTTGCAAAGTCTACTACGAAGACACTGATCTTCAGGGGATCGTCTACTACGCAAACTACTTCAAGTTCATTGAACGTGGTCGAACCGAAGCGCTCAGCGCGATCGGAATCGATCAAATGGCCCTGATGCAGTTGCATGGCGTTATGTTCGTCGTCCGACGAGTTGAGGCTGACTACCATAAGCCAGCCCGGTTCGGCGACGATTTAGATGTCCGAACTGAGATTTCCTCTGTCGGCGCCGCCTCACTGAACATGCAACAAGAGGTTTTACGCGATCAGTTACTTTTGTTCTCAGCATCAATCCGAATTGCCGTGGTAAACCAGCAAGGAAAGGCCGAACGTATGCCACAGAGCTTACATAACCAACTCGTAGGATCGTAATGACCGCTGGCCCAAACCAGCGTGCAATCGGCGATGCGATGCGCCGTGCTTTTGCAAAGCAGGGCTTCATGCAGACGCTCGGAGCAAAGCTCACGGCCCTGGGTCCAGGAACTTGCGAGATACAAGTCCCCTTTCGACCCGGCGTGACGCAACAACACGGGTTCTTCCATGGCGGTGTGACGGCGACGCTGGCCGACAATTCAGCCGCCGGTGCTGCTTTCACTCTATTTGAAGAAGGCCGCCAACCGCTGACGATCGAATTCAAGATCAGCTATCTAGCACCCGCTTCCGGAGAAGTGCTGATCGCGAGGGCGGAAGTCCTTGCACCTGGACGTAGCGTCTCCCATGTCCGATCGGACATCTTCGTCGTAAATGGCGGAGAGGAACACTTGGTCGCAACGGCGCTGGCAACAATCAAGTCGACAAGCAGTGTATCCGAGATCTAAACGATCACGCTCGCGAGATCGACAGTTGATCCGTCTAGCGATTTGCGCGCATTAACCATATGCGATCTGGACAGTCGATCTTTGAACAGAAATGGCCCATACTACGTCCTGACGGGCAAAAGAGTCGCATAAGCGGCCGTGCCTATGGGCAGTTGAGGCAATGAGCGGGACAACATCATGGACGTGATGGGCGCGGGTTTGGTGCATTTTCTTGGATTTGCGCAAGCCGCCAGTGAAACAGCACAGCTGAATGCAGCGGCAGGGCCAGCCGAAGTCGATTTCTCGGTATATAACATGTTCGTCAGCGCGACCTGGGTCGTACAGGTCGTCATGATCATGCTCGTTGCTGCATCTTTTTGGTCCTGGGCAATCATTATCGAAAAAAGCATGTCTTTCCGTCGTTTAGGCGGGCAAAGCCGCCGCTTCGAAGACTCATTTTGGTCAGGACAGCCGCTTGACGAGTTGTTTGATCGGATCGGGGAAGGCGGGCGCTCTCCGATTGAACGGGTCTTCACCTCTGGAATGACCGAATGGCGCCGTTCATTTGCCAAGGCCGGAGGTTTCATTCCCGGCACCATGGCACGCGTGGAACGGGCGATGAATGTCACCATAGCGCGCGAGAGCGCAGATATTAGCCGCCGCCTATCTTTTTTGGCCAGCGTCGGCTCCGTCTCGCCCTTTATTGGCCTTTTTGGGACGGTTTGGGGAATCAAAACAGCCTTCGAGGATATTGCGACCCAGCAAAACACAAACCTGGCAATCGTTGCCCCTGGAATCGCCGAAGCGCTTTTGGCGACCGCTTTGGGACTTCTCGCAGCCATTCCAGCGGTGATAGCCTACAATCGGCTAGCAGCAGATGCTGAAGGTCTAACGGGTGCCCTCGAAAATTTCGCTGACGAGTTCAGCACGATCCTTAGCCGGCAGATTGATCGCTCTGGCCGGGAGAACGGTTGATGGGCGTCTCAATTCCAGGCCGCTCAGCAAGTCGAAATCGACGTGGTCGTACGCGCGCTCAGCCGATGTCAGAGATCAACGTTACCCCTTTCGTAGACGTTATGCTGGTGCTGCTGATCATTTTCATGGTGGCCGCCCCACTCCTTACAGTCGGTGTGCCGCTAAATCTGCCGAAAACCACGGCAGAAGCACTGCCTACCGAAGTGGATGAACCACTAACCCTCAATATCGATCAAACTGGGGCTGTTTTCCTTCAAGATCAGCCAATTGGCGATGATGGTCTGCTAGAGAAGCTGACTGCCATCCGCGACGCTAGGGGGCCTGAGGGTGGCAAAGTCTTCTTACGCGCCGATCGTGCGCTTGAGTATGGGAGGGTTGCACAAGTGATGGCCTTCCTGCGCAACGCAGGTTTCACACAGATCGGCCTGGTGACGGATCAGGCGGAGCCGGGCGTGGAGTAGGTATGCGTAACGGTGCCATCATTTCCGGCTCAATCCACGGAGTTGCCATTTTGGCCATCCTTGTAGGCACAGACTGGCTGCGGGCCGAGAGCGACAAACCCTTCCAAGTAACCGAAGTATCGTTGATTGATGGTGAGATCTTCGATGCGATCGCTTCTACAGCTCCCGTGGTTCAAAATGAGGGTCCTGCAGATCTGAGCGATCCGAGCGATACAGACACCGCACCTGATGCTGCTCAAGCAGATGACAATGTAGTCGCACCTTCGGACACCTCGCTTCTCTCATGGAGCTCCCCAACACCTCAGGCGAAACCTGACAAGCCTGAGATTGCTTTCGCACCACCGCCAACCGATGTCCCGACCGAAGCCCCTCGGCTATCGATCGCGGAACTTCCCAGCCCCGATATTCTGCCCGATATTGCGAAGGAACCGGAGAGCAAGCCATCGACCGAACCGCTGCAACCTTTGGCTTCTGCTCAGCAGGCGCCCTCTCCGGCACCGCTCCCCCTACCCTTGCCTGAACCCGCGCCCAAAGAAGCGGAGAAACCCGAGGAGCTCCCAGAGGAGACTGAACCAGAACAGGAAGTTGCTGAGGAACAGCCAGAAGCCCCGCTCGCCGCTGCCCCACAAGAAGCAAAGCTGCCGGTGGCCAAACCTGCCGATAAAGCTGCAGCGGCAGTGGCTTCTCGCAAAACGGAGCCAGCAGAAGCACAACCGCCCGCTCCGGAGGAAGAACCGCAAACCGCGGAGGCAACTCCTGCGAAGCCCAGCGGATCAAAGTCGGTTTTTGCCCAGAACATCACGCGCGGCCAGAAAGACGCGCTGCAATTGGGCATCAAACAATACTTCGTTTACAATGGGTCCCCGGATCGCCGCCTTTGGGTTAAAATAGCGATTGAGGTCGACCGCACTGGCCGGATCATCGGTAAGCCGACGCTGCTCGAGGCAGAGGGTGGAACCGATCAGGCGCAAAGAACACTCTTTGACGCCGGCAGACGCGCGCTGATCAAGGCACAGAACGCTGGCGAGTTCGCGAAACTTCCGGTTGATAAATATAGCGCCTGGAAACTCATCCATGTGCGTTTCACCCCAACTGCCATCGGGTTTAGCTCATGACGATCATTCACCGCTTGTTGTTCTGTTTTTTTGTGGCCGTGGCGCCGATGAGCGCGGTGGCGCAAACCGGAGAGCCGCCCCTAGAGTTGGATATTCAGGGCGCGCAGTTTGAACCACTGCCAATCGCGATCTCACCCTTCATCGTTCAGGACCCTGCGCTTCAGGACCGTGCTCGGGACCTGCAGGGCGTGATCCAAAGCAATCTCGACCGCTCTGGCCTGTTCCGACTGATCCCGGAGGCGGCCTTCATCGCGCCCGTCAGTGATTTCAACACCGACCCGACTTATGCAAACTGGCGAACGATCAACGCGGACGCCCTGATAACCGGTACAGTTTTCACCGCCGAGGACGGAAGACTGCAAGTACAGTTCCGGGTTTTCGACACAAACGCAGAAACTCAGCTAGACGGTCTACAGTTCCTCGCAAAGCCCGAAGATTGGCGCCGGGTTGCGCATAAAGTCTCAGACGGGATCTATGCCAGCCTAACCGGCGAGAGCGGCTATTTCGACAGCCGGATCCTTTTTGTGGATGAGAAGGGACCGAAAGGCGACAGACGCAAGCAGTTGGCAATAATGGACCAAGATGGCGCCAATCTGCGGCTTCTCGGCGGCACATCGGGTCTCGTTCTCACCCCGCGTTTCTCACCAGATGACCGCACGGTTCTCTTTATATCGTACGATACCGGCGCGCCGCAGGTGTTCATCTATGATCTCGATACCGGTGCTCGTGAGCGCCTTGGCAACTTTCCAGGAATGAGCTTTGCCCCACGCTTTTCGCCGGACGGGAGCTCGGTGATCATGTCGCTTTCACGCGATGGCAATACGGATGTCTATGCGATGGATTTGGCAAGCAAGCAGCTACGCCGACTGACGCGACATCCGGGGATTGACACGTCCCCCTCGTTCTCACCCGATGGAAGTCAGATCGTGTTTGAGAGCGATCGAGGCGGTAGCCAACAGCTTTATGTGATGCCTGGTACCGGAGGTGCTGCGACACGCATCAGTTTCACCAAAGGCACCTACGGAACCCCAGTTTGGTCCCCCCGCGGAGACCTAATCGCCTTCACCAAGATTCTCAAAGGAGTGTTTCACATCGGCGTCATGCGCCCTGATGGTACGGATGAACGCCTACTTTCTAGCAGCTTCCTCGAGGAAGGTCCGAGTTTCGCACCCAACGGCCGGATCTTGACCTTCTATCGCGAGAGTCGCGGTCAAAACGGCCGTCCACAGCTGATGTCCGTTGACGTAACCGGACGCAACCTCAAACAAGTCCAAACCCCTAACGCGGCGTCTGATCCATCCTGGTCGCCGTTGAGGAAATAGCCTATCTCGTGTCCTGCATTTCTGGCGGGCGGAACACGATATGCAGCAACAGATGGACCGTCCCATCGAGGTCGCCCCTCCCCCACAGGGCTGGCCACAGAGGTAAGGAGAAGACTTCATGAAAGCCACCCCGATCATCGCCCTGGTCGCCGCCTTGGCACTCGCAGCCTGTTCCGACGACTCCGATCAGATCGATCCGTCGGCGACCGGCAATGCGGGTGCAACTTCCGGCCAACCGCCCGCAGACTCGGTTGAGTACTTCCGACAAGTGGTTGGCGACCGCGTTTTCTTTGACACGGACCGCCACGACCTGAACTTGACTGCGCAAACGACGCTAAGCGCACAGGCTCAGTGGCTGCAGGACAATCCGAGCACATCGGTAACTATTGAAGGACATGCGGACGAGCGCGGCACACGCGAGTACAACTTGGCTCTGGGCGCGCGTCGGGCAAACTCGGTCAGAGCTTACTTGGTCGCCCAAGGTGTCGCTGCCGATCGTCTTCAGACCGTAAGCTTTGGAAAAGAGCGACCGATCGCACTTGGTTCCGACCAAAACAGTTGGGCACAAAACCGCCGCGGCATGAGCATTGTCGCCGGCGCGCCGTCCAGCTAAAACCGGCTCGAACAAACCGGGAGGAGAGTACCGATGACCCTGATCGACATGCGACCGACTGCGGCCCGGTCTCTCCTTGGTTTTTTGCTCATAGCGGCGATCAGCACGGTCGCATCGGCGCAAAGCTGGACGGGCTCGTCGAGTGATCCGGCGGAGCTGCGCTACCGCCTGGATCTTTTGGATGCCGAGTTACAGGACATCCGAGGTCGCCTAGGCGGCGTTCAGCCTGCTCCTGGCGCAACGACGGGTGGTGGCGGTGCATCGTCAATTGATGTAAGTCGCCTTGAAAACGAGCTGTCACGGCTCACAGGCCAGATCGAACAGCTCCAGTTCGATCTGCGCCAATACCAAGAGCAAACCAATCGCCAAATCGAAGACTTGCTGTTCCGCGTAACCGAGCTTGAAGGCGGAGACACCTCAATCATTGCACCGATTTCACCTCCATCGCAGCAACAAGAGCCGATCATCTTGAGCGAGCAAGCCGATCTCGATCGCGCTAAACAGGATATCCAACAGGGCCGCTTCGACCAAGGCGAGGCGCGGTTAACTAAATTCATCAGTGACTATCCAGCAAGCAGTCTGACCGGAGAGGCGCACTACTGGTTGGGTCAAAGCCAATTTACCCGCGGCGCTTTTCCGGATGCAGCCACAACATATCTCGGGGGCTACCAAAAGAACACGCGCGACAGCTATGCGCCCGATAACTTGTTGCAGCTAGGTGTAACCTTGGGGCGATTGAATCAGATCCAGGCCGCCTGCCAGACGCTAAACGAAGTCCAGCGTCAATATCCTAACGCATCTGGTTCAGTTCGTCAGGGTGTATTGGACGAGAAGGCGAGCCTTGCCTGCCCCTGATGTCGCGTGTGTTGAAGAGGTTTTCGCAAGCCTTGACCGGCTGACGGAGAATTTGGAAGGCACACTTGGGATCGCACTGTCAGGTGGGAGCGATAGCTCCGCGCTCCTGGTGATAACGGCAGAGTGGGCGAAAGCTAAGAGCCGCCAACTCGTGGCTGCGACCGTCGATCACCAACTGCGACCCGAATCCGGAGAAGAAGCGATCCTTGCTGGAAACCTGTCAAAGAAATTTGGCATCCCTCATCAAGTTATCCACTGGGATCCCGCCGCGACAGGACAGGATCAGCCGAACAATCTCTCCGCCCGCGCGCGGGAGGCGCGCCACCAGTTGTTGGGAGCATGGGCCCGGGAACAGGGCCTGAAAGCTGTCCTGCTCGGTCACACCATGGACGATCAGGCTGAGACCGTCCTGATGCGCCTGATCCGTGGTTCGGGAGCCGATGGTCTCTCCGCGATGGACGAGAAAGTGCTCTTGAAAGGCACGCTTTGGCTCCGTCCAATATTGAGATGCCGCCGCGACAACCTCCGCACCTATCTGACGGCTCGAGGGGTGGGTTGGAGCGACGATCCGACAAATCAAAATGAAACTTATGAACGGGTTCGAATTCGCAACGTGATCGCAGGCCTCAAGATTACGCCCGAAGGATTGGCGAAGACCGCAGAAACCCTTGGTCGTCAACGCCAAGTCCTCGAGATCGACCGCGATCGTCTGGCACAAGAGGCAGTTTCCATCGGGAAATGCGGCGAGCTGCATTT
>JBCDAQ010000119.1:0-12108 GCA_039185285.1 Pseudomonadota bacterium | reverse complement strand
TGGGTCAGATCCTTTCGCTGCCGATGATCGCTATCGGCGTTGTTTTCCTCTTCATCGCTTTCAGACGGCAGACCGTTGACGCTACTTGAACGACTCCTCATCGAACGAATCCTGCTCCACGGCCCAATGGGCGTTGCGGAGTATATGCAATCCTGTCTCGGCCATCCGGAGCATGGCTACTATACGACCCGAGATCCGATCGGCGCGAAGGGTGACTTCATCACTGCGCCCGAAGTCAGCCAAATGTTTGGCGAGATGATCGGTATGTGGATCGTCGCACAATGGCATGCCGCTGAGCAGCCAAAATGGCAGCTTATCGAGATGGGGCCGGGGCGCGGCACAATGATGGCAGATATCCTAAGGATCGCCAAAACAGCCAATTTTGAACCGGATGTTTGGATGATCGAAACCTCGCCCAAGCTACGTGAGCAGCAAAAGGCAAAAGTTCCTGAGGCGCGCTGGGCCGAAGGTTTGAACGAAATCCCACCAGGCCCGGCGGTTATCATCGCGAACGAGTTTTTCGACGCGCTTCCGGTCAAACAGTACCTCCGCTCGCCAGAAGGTTGGAGGGAACGCCAAGTGGGTGTCGATGACTTAAAACTCGGATGGGGGCTCTCAGGTGCAATCCCAGCAGAGGGGGATATCGACAGCGACTGGGTGGAAATATCGCCGATCGGCGACACGATCGCCGAGCAAGTCAGCCAAAGGCTTAACAAGGACGGCGGCGCGGCTCTGATTATCGACTATGGCTATCAGATGGATGATCGGCCAGAAGGACCAACGTTGCAGGCCGTGCAGCGCCACAAGAAAGTGGATCCTCTGACAAGGCCGGGCAAGATTGATCTGACTTGGTTGGTGGATTTTGACCGCCTAATCGGACTAATGCCCGATGTCGAAACCTACACCACAACCCAAGGGGCCTTTCTAACGTCGATGGGCATTGGAAATCGTGCAGACGCTCTCGCCAAAACCAACCCTGACGCTGCAGATGATTTAGCAAATGCGCTGGAACGTTTGACGAGCGATGACCAGATGGGCAAGCTCTTCAAAGTACTTGCAGCGATCCCAGCCGGCCAAGCTAAACCATCCGGGTTTTGAAATGGGCCTCACACCAATCCAAACCGAGCTTTTTAAAGAGCTCCCGCATGGCTTCTTCACGCGGGAAGGCGGCGTTTCGAACGGCATCTACGATAGCCTGAATGGCGGCCAAGGGTCACGGGACCAATCTGATGCAGTTCAGGAGAACCGCTATCGGATCACCAAAGCTTTAGGGGCCGCGTCGCTCCATTCAGTTCACCAAATCCACTCGGATATTGCCGTTCAAGTGACCACGCCTTGGAGTGAAAAGCCGAGAGCCGATGCAATGGTGACCATGGCACCGGGCCAAGCTCTCGGCATCTTGACCGCTGATTGCGCACCAGTGCTGTTCGCCGACCGAGAGGCAGGCGTCATCGGCGCCGCTCATGCTGGTTGGAAAGGCGCTTTGGGTGGCGTTTTAGAAGCAACCATTCGCCAGATGAGGACGCTGGGGGCAGAAAATATAACAGCGGTCATTGGCCCCTGCATCAGCCAACGCAATTACGAAGTAGGGCCAGAGTTCTTCGAGAAGTTCACGGACGAGGATCCAGAGAACGATCGTTTCTTTGTTGGCGGCACGGGTGACCGGATGCATTTCGACCTCCCAGGCTTTGCCCTAATGCGTCTTCGCGCTGCCGGAGTTAAAGCTGAGTGGACAGGTCACTGCACCTACGGCGACGAGCGGCGTTTCTTCTCCTTCCGCCGGGCCACACATCGCGGGGAGCCAGACTATGGCCGCCTCGTCGCGGCGATCAGTTTGGATGTTTGACGAGGTAAAATGCTGCACTTCACACGCGACGAGTTTGACGCCCGTCTAAGCGCCACAAGAGCCGCCATGGAAGAGCGCGGGCTAGATGTGCTTTTGCTCTTCTCACCTGAAAGCCAGTACTGGCTTACCGGTTACGACACCTTCGGCTTTTGCTTCTTCCAATGCCTGATTGTCAGCGATCAAGACCCCGTACTGCTGACCCGTTCAGCGGATCTACGACAAGCGCAACTAACATCAACTATCGAGGATATCCGTGTCTGGCGTGACGGCGATGGGGTCGATCCGACCGCAGATCTCGTAGCCCTCCTCTCAGAGCTAGGCCTTGCGGAGAAACCCACTGGGTGGGAAACCTTTACAGCCGGGAACTTCTACAAGAATGGCGCCGCCCTCGCGGCCAAACGCCCAGATTTGATCGATGCGTCGGATTTGATGGGCAAGTTGCGGCTGATCAAGTCGCCGAAGGAGTTGGAATATACGCGCAAAGCGACAGAGATCGGTGATCTCGCGTGGGACGCAGCCGTCGCAACAACCAAACCCGGTGCGAACGAGGGTGATGTCCTAGCGGAGATGCATTCGGCCACTTTCCGTGCTGGCGGCGACTATCCCGCGAATGAGTACATCATAGGTTCGGGTGAGCATGCACTTCTCTGCCGCTACCAAGCTGGTCGGCGGACATTCGATCAGAACGATCAACTCAATCTCGAATGGGCGGGGACGTATCGCCACTACCACTCAGCCTACTTCAAAACAATCGTGATCGGAGAACCGCGTCCCCAGCACACATCGATGCAATCTGCCGCACATGACGCTTTGATGGCGTGTGAGCAAGCTCTTCGCGCGGGTGAGCCGATGTCCAAGGTCTTCGACGCCCATGCGCGTGTTTTGGATGCAGCGGGGCTTGGTGCTCATCGCCTAAATGCCTGCGGTTATTCCTTAGGCCCGCGTTTCGCCCCCGCTTGGATGGAAGATCAGATGTTCTATGAAGGTGCACCAACCATCATGAAACCTGGCATGGTGTTCTTCCTCCACATGATCCTGATGGACAGCGACACTAAAACCGCCATGTGTCTTGGGCGCACTTCGCTGGTGACCGAAGGCGCCGCCGAGCCGCTCTCACGCATGCCGCTCGAGATGATCACCGTTTAACCAAGAACCCGCCGCGAGGTCCCATGAAAAGCCATCTCTTCGAACCGATCCAGCTCCGCGAGTTGGAGGTGCCCAACCGCATCGCCGTCGCACCGATGTGCCAGTACACTGCCCAAGACGGGGTGCCGGGAAACTGGCATCTGGTACATCTCGGACAGTTTGCGGTATCAGGCCCCGGCTTGGTATTTACAGAGGCAACCGGGGTCGAGGCCGAGGGTCGGATCACCCCAGGTTGCACGGGTCTTTGGAGTGATGAACAAGAAGCCGCTTGGGCTCCGATCGTTCGATTTTTTCGAGACTATGGTGCGTCAAAGATCGGCATCCAGCTCGCCCATGCAGGAAGAAAGGCATCGGCTGATGTGCCCTGGCGAGGTGGCAAGCCACTGGCGGCAGAGGACGGCGCTTGGCAGACTTACGGCCCCTCAGCCAGCCCCTACGGCCCGGGCTGGCACACGCCGGAAGCTTTCGGTGACAACTCGTTGCAACGGGTTCGAGACGCCTTCGTCCAGGCGACCGAACGCGCACTTAGATTGGATTTCGATGTTATCGAACTGCATTCAGCCCATGGCTACCTGTTGCACCAATTTCTCTCACCGATCTCGAACCAACGCGACGATCAGTATGGTGGCAGCCTCGAGAACCGGATGCGCTTCCCATTAGAGGTGTTTGACGCGGTTCGCGACGTTTGGCCTGCCGAGCGACCACTCGGTGTACGCTTGTCAGCAACCGACTGGGTTTCTGGATCTAGTTGGGCATTGGACGAAGCGATCAAATACGCTCAAGCATTGAAAGACCGAGGCTGCGACTTCATCGACGTTTCCTCGGGCGGCAACTCCCCGCTCCAGGACATCAAGGTCGGACCGGGTTATCAAACCGAGTTCTCGGGTGAGATCCGCCGGGCTACTGGAGTAACCACGATGGCTGTCGGTAAAATTACCAATCCTCATCAAGCAGAAACCATCCTCTCTACAGGTCAAGCCGATATCGTCGCCCTTGCCCGAGGGATCACATACGATCCCCGCTGGGCTTGGCATGCGGGCGCCGATCTCAATGACCCTCGAGCCGCCTTTCCACCACAATATGCGCGATCCCACCCGTCGATGCAGGGCGAGCCGATCCCGGGCAATCCCCCACCGGCAAAATGAGGAACTGAACGCCGCGACCGCGTCAAGCGGGCGCTCAACAATAGGTGTATGCGGCGCTAGCCGCATTCCGCTTGGCTCGCCAAAGTCTCGGGACCGTGCTAGACGAAGAGGGTCCAGAGGCCACATTTCCTCACCCCATGTCCCAACCAAACGATGAACTGGAGGCCAAAATGCCCGGAACCGTAGAAACCAAACTCGCCGAACTCGGCCTCTCCTTGCCCGAAATGAAAACGCCGCTCGCGGCTTACGTACCCTACGTGCAGACTGGCGACCTGCTCTTTGTTTCTGGCCAGGTCTCACTCGGGCCGGATGGGCTCGTGACTGGCCAACTAACCGCTGCAGATAACGACGGGAGCGCCGAGCTCGATCGCGCCATCGCAGCCGCCAGACTTTGCGCTCTGAACCTAATGGCCGCCGTAAAAGATGCGACCGGTGATCTCGATAAGATCACTCGAGTTGTCAAGCTCACCGGCTTCGTCAATGGCTCTGCGGACTTCACACAGCACCCCAAAGTAATCAATGGCTGCTCCGAGCTTCTAGGTGAAGCTTTAGGCGACGTTGGCAAGCACGCCCGATCTGCGGTCGGTGTCTCTTGTCTGCCATTCAATGTGATGGTCGAAGTCGAAGGTATATTTGAGATCGCAGCTCGCGACTGATCGCCTACTCTAAGCTGGCACGGCCTATCCCAATTCGCTTTCAGCCAAGCTCTGTCTCTGCTTGCGTCGCGCCAGCTAACCCGGATACCCACCCATCTCGCAAATCAAAGCCCATTCCGCTTCGCTAACCGGAACCACGGAAAGACGTGACTGTCGAACTAAGGCGAAGTCCGACAAGGCCTCCTCCGCCTTAATCTCTGCCAGGGTAACTGGGCGCGGGATCGGCGCGATCGCTCTAACATCGACACAATCCCACCTAGGATCGTCTGTCGTGCTATCAGGATGACTTTCGGCACAAACCTCCACAACACCAACGATACGTTTCTCGTTCACCGAATGATAAAAGAACCCCAGATCGCCAAGCCGCATCTGGCGCATATTGTTGCGCGCTTGATAATTACGCACCCCGTCCCACTGCTCACCCACGTCTCCCTTTGCGACTTGGTCGTCCCAACTCCACGTGTTGGGCTCAGACTTGAATAACCAAAAAGCCATCTTGCATTTTCCTAGGTTTACAAAGAGCGCTGGCCTCTCAACCCCGCGCGAGGCGTCTCTCTCCTTAGGCGCAGTGTTGCCGCGCGGTTGCGCCCTTGGGCGCAAAGACGGGCGCTAACGTCAGCCAACCAACCGTTTCCAGGGCCGGATCTCAACACTTTCGAACAGCCCAGCCTTTGCATAGGGGTCATCCGCAGCCCAGGCTTCAGGCGCCGCAATGTCCCCCGCTTCCATGATCAAGAGCGAGCCACACATCTCGCCATCTCCGTTAAGAAACGGCCCAGCCTGAACGATCGCGCCATCAGTACCTCGAATATGCGCCAAATGTGCGTCCCGGTTATCGAGCCGCGTTTGTAAAGCCCCTTTTTTATCGGTGCAGATGATTGCATAGAGCATGGTCTCTCCTCTTCAGGCCTTTGCGCCTTTTTTGCCCGAGCCCAACAAAGCCTCGGCAGTTTCATCAAGCGGCCAACGCGGGCGCGGAGTGACTGCGACCAGATCCTGGCCTGACACTAAACGCTCCAAACCAGCCCAGGCGATCATCGCGCCGTTATCTGTACAAAGGTCGAGTGGCGGGGCGATCAAGTCAAATCCGGATTTTCTCGCCCGCCGACCCAACTCGGCCCGCAACGCGCCATTTGCTGCAACACCACCGGCGACCGCAATAACGGGTTTATCCAACTCAGGGAACCGTTGACGGAACAACGCCATGGCGCGACCTGTTTTGAGGCCCAAAACATCCCGCACCGCCTCCTGAAACGCTGCGGATAGATCCGAAATATCTCTTTCGTACAAGCCGCCCTGCGCAGCAACCAGTTTGCCGCACGCACGGGCAACAGCCGTCTTCAGGCCCGAAAATGACATGTCGCATCCGGGCCGCTCCAGCAAAGGGCGCGGAAAATCAAAACGGCACGGATCTCCCAAACGGGCCCAGCGCTCCACCTCAGGCCCACCAGGAAAACCAAGTCCCAAAAGCCGCGCCGTTTTGTCGAACGCTTCTCCGGGGGCATCATCGATTGTTCCCCCAATCCGACGGTACTTTCCAAGCGCCTCCACGGACAGCAGTTGACAATGTCCTCCAGACGCCAGCAGCAAAAGATAGGGATATGTCACGCCATCGGTTAGTCGAGGTGTCAGCGCATGCCCTTCAAGATGATTAACTCCGATCAAGGGTAAGCCAGTCGCGGCGGCAATTCCCTTTGCCGTCATCACTCCCGCGATAACCCCCCCTATCAGACCAGGTCCCGCGGTAACGGCGATGGCGTCCAGATCATCCAGCCCCATCTTGGCCTCTTCGAGTGCGCGTATAACCACGAGATCTGCACGCTCTGCATGCGCCCGTGCTGCAATTTCAGGCACCACTCCGCCAAAGCCTGCGTGGAGATCTTCTTGGCCAAAGACGGCGTTCGAGAGGACCGTTGCCGAGCCGTCCGGTATCCCGCGCACAACGGCGGCGGCTGTTTCATCGCAGCTTGCCTCTAGTCCAAGCACCACGCGTGCGTGATCATTCATTGCAGCACTCGCCCTCAAGCCCTATCACTAAGTGGAAATGCAATTCACGGAGCGGCAATGACCCTTCCTTCACCTGACAACCCGCTGCGCATTGGTACCCGAGGATCGATCCTCGCGCTTGCACAGGCACACGAGACACGAGAACGACTGGCCACGCATCACGACCTGCCCGACCTAGCCTTCGAAATCGTCGTGATCAAGACCACTGGTGACCAAGTACTTGACCGCGCGCTTAGTGAGATTGGTGGCAAGGGACTTTTTACAAAGGAGATCGAAGAAGCTCTTCTTGCCGAAAAAATCGATCTGGCTGTCCACTCGATGAAAGATATGCCGACGATTCTACCCGACGGACTAGAAATTTCGACTCTCTTGCCTCGAGAGGATGTCCGCGACGCTTTTGTGAGTCCGAGTTATGCGAGCATTGCCGAACTGCCTCAGGGGGCCACTGTCGGCTCATCGTCGCTGCGTCGTCGAGCGCAGCTTCTCCACCGCCGCCCAGACTTAAATGTTGTCGAGTTCCGAGGAAATGTTCAGACCAGACTGAAGAAACTTGAAGACGGGGTAGCCGCAGCAACCTTTCTAGCATGTGCCGGTTTGCGTCGTCTCGATCTCGGTCACATCATTCGAGATGAGATCGCCCCCGGCGAAATGCTGCCCGCCTGTGCACAAGGCGCGATCGGGATCGAGATCCGCAGTTCGGACGCAGCAACGCGCGCGCTTCTCGCCCCAATACATGACGTTGCGACGGCTCAGCGCCTGGATGCTGAACGCGCCTTTCTCGCCGCGTTGGACGGCTCCTGCCGAACACCGATCGGAGGGTTGGCGGAACTGGAAGGGAACGAGCTTTGGTTTCGTGGTGAGATCATCCGGCCTGATGGCTCCGAACGCCTTGCAACGGAGCGTCGCGGAGCAATAGTTGATGCTGCCCAGATGGGTCATGATGCGGCCGAGGAACTCCGCGCACAAGCGGGAACAGGGTTTTTTGACCAGTGAGCCGTGGCCCGGTCCTTCTCACTCGGCCCCTTACTGACAGCAAACGAATTGCGGATCTTTTGGATGAAGAACGCATCGCGAGTATGATTTGGCCCCTGACAAAGATTGTGCCGGTTATCTCATCCAGCCCGTTACCGCCGGGAATTGACGGGTTACTGATCACTTCGGCGCATGGTATCCGCGCCTTCGCCAGCCTCGATCCACGCCGGGATCTCCCTGTTTTCTGTGTCGGACAACGTACATCAGAAGTTGCAAGAGGACTGGGCTTTGCAATGGTGATGAACGCTAATGGCGATGGATCGAGCTTAGCCCGTTTTGCAGCAGGGTCACCTTGCAGACATTTCTTTTACCCTAGGGCGCGCAATGTGACGCATGATCTTAGCGCTCTCCTCGCGCCTGGAGGAAAACGGGTAAGCGAACGTGTCGTCTATGAGGCTGTGCCGGCGGGAGGTCCTTCAGCGCCAGTACTTGCTGCGTTGAAGGGTCAGAGTTTCGTTGTCATAACCCTTTGGTCCGCCCGCAATGCTGAGATTTTCTCCAATTGGATCAGGAACGCAGGGCTAAATCTCGATCAAACCCGCATGGTCGCGATCTCCCAGACGGTTGCAAACGGCGTAAACGACCTAAGTTTTGCCCAGAAGCTGATCGCGTGTGAACCGACCTCCACCTCGATGTTGCAGACGATCAGAGAGGTTGTTTGCGGGCCTCGCGAATAGTCTCGATGCTGAGACGCAATGCCAGTTGTGCACCTGCGTCGTGACGCATACCATGGTGGTGGGCGAGTCACTGGTCCGATAGCGCCGGCGCAGATTGAAGGGATGCCGATGAGCAAACAAAACAATCCCGAGACCGAACAACCCGGCAGCGACGAAACCCCGGCGAAACCGGTAGAAGAACCCACCGAAGCCGCGCAGGAAGCATCTCCCGACGAGAGCGGTGTGAAAGCTGAAGTTTCAAAGCCTGAGGAAGCTGAGCAAGTGAGCCCTTCCTCTGACGAAATGGACGGCCAAGAGGAACCTCTTAACCCGACCGGGGACGAACCGGTTTCAGAACCAGAAGATCTGGACGCCGAAGTCGCGGTGGAAGCCGAGGTGCTTGACAAACAAGCAGATACTCCGACTGAAGCAGAGCAAATCGAACTGGCTGAACATGCCGAGTCCGCGGAACCAACTGATCAGCCAGCGAATGAACCTGTCACCGATCCTACGGAAAGTCCTGCACCAGTAACCGAGAGCACGCCTAAGCCAACCGAGTTGATGGCGGATGAGGAACCTGAACCTCACCAGTCCAGCTTTGCATCCACAGCGTTGATGCTGCTTCTCGGAGCGATTTTTGTCTCAGGTCTCACCCTTTGGGGAGCGCCAAAACTCGCGCCATATCTTCCGGGCTCGTTAGCAAAATATCTTGCGCCCGCCTCTGAAACCGCACAGGCAGAGATCAGCAATTTGAAGGGCCGGATAGAAGCGCTCGAAGAGGTTCGCGCACGTGTCGCGGTTCTTGAGGCCGTCGATATGGGCCAGGTTACCGATGGTGTTACTGCTGCCAATGAAAAAGCGTCGGCTAACCAAAGTGCGCTGAATGATCTTGCACTCCTCGTTTCCTCCATCGATTCTGCATCTCAGGAGATGTCTGAGAGCACCGCTCAGTTGACCAATGAGTTGGCGACCGTTTCAAACGATTTGGCCGCGATGAAGTCAGCGGTCGGAACTCTCGATCAAGCGGTCTCGAACGCAGAGGCTCAAGCCAGTGGCGCGATACCAGTCACAACTGAGCTTCAAGCGGCCGTAACCGAGTTGCAGACCAAGCTATCGGCGGTGGATGAGAGCCTGCAAGTCTTACCAAGCCTCGCGACGAAAGCCGACCTCGAGCCCTTGGTATCTGCCCAAGATCTCGCCGCGGCTCAGACAGCTATGGCCGCACAAATCGCTGAGGTCAGCGCAAAAGCAACGGCTGCCCACGAGACGGGGACACGAGCACTCAACGAAACCCAGTCGACCCTCAAAGGTACCGCGATATGCGGCCTGTCCACTCAACTCCGAGGCTTAGTCATTCAAGGTGCTCCCTACGCAACAACCTTGAGAGAGATGGAAGAACTTAGTGGCACGCCAGCGCCCGATGCATTAGCGGGACCAAGCGAGGAGGGGATCGTCTCGATGGCTGCTCTCCGGTCAAGTTTTGCGCCGGCAGCCCGTGCGGCGTTGGCTGCTGACACAGAGCCCGTCGAGGGAGAAGGCGCAGTTGCGCGTATATCTTCTTGGTTAAACGCTCAGGTGTCGGTCCGACCAACTCAGCCCATAGAAGGCGGGTCAACCGGTGCCGTCCTAAGCCGGATGGAAGCCGCTGTTAACAGCGATGATGGCACCGCCGCCCTTTTGGAGGCTGAAGGCCTTTCCGACGCTGCGGCTGGCGCGATGGCCGACTGGCTTGCCCAGTTATCCTTGAAGGTGGGCGCTGAAGCTGCGCTTGCTCCCTATATTGCCGCCATTGGTGGCGAAAGCTGATGTCCTGAGGAGGATCGCACATGCTCGGCTCCCTCATCCGTATTCTACTGTTCGTTGGTATCATCAGCGGAGCAACCTGGGGCGCCTATCTCCTGATGGAAGATGGTGGCGGATCCTATGTTAACATAGCCGGGTTCGAATACGCGCTATCGCCGCTAGCGACGGTCGTCGCACTCTTGCTCGCCTTTCTCGTCCTGGCGATCTTCTTCAAAGTCGCGGGCCTGATCATAGCGATCTATCGCTTTATCCTTGGGGACGAGACCGCGATCAGCCGGTTCTTCAACAGAAGCCGTGAGCGGCGTGGTTTCGACGCACTTACCAAAGCAATGACTGCCCTCGCCGAAGGAGACGGCAGAACCGCAAAGGCAAAAGCCGCAAAGGCCGAACGGTTGCTGGAACGCCCTGATCTCACCAGACTGGTAACTGCTCAATCAGCTGAAATGGCCGGTGATCTCACCAAAGCCAAAACCTACTACAAAGCTTTGGCGGAGCAGAAACAGACGTCCTATGTCGGTGTCAAAGGGTTGATCGAGCTGGCTCAGGCCGATGGCGATGAAGAGCGTGCTTTGAAGCTCGCCAAACAAGCTTATCAACTTCGCCCGAAAGAAGCATGGGTGCTTGATAATCTGTACACGCTGCAAAGCCGCAGTTTTGATTGGCGCGGCGCGCGCAAAACCCTGTCAGAACAACGCCGCGCTGGCCACCTACCGAAACCGGAAGCAAACCGGCGTGATGCAATGCTGGCGCTTGCCCAGGCGGAAGATGCTGAAGAGCTTGGTCAGACTGAGCATGCGAGAAAGTTGTCCGTCGAAGCAGCCAAGCTTGACCCCGTGAATATTGACGCTGTTTCCACGGCCGCTAGACACCTCGTGGCAGCAGGCTCGAAGCGCGCTGCAAACCGGCTGATCATGCATGCTTGGCAGTTCAAACCCAGCCCTCAACTCGCGGCTGCCTTCGCGGCGATCGAGCCAAATGAAACCCCAGATCAGCGTGAGAAGCGCTTCAAGAAGCTCTTCGATGTGAAGGGGAGCGGAACCGAAGCAAACTTGGTTCGTGCAGAGTTGGCCCTCACGATCGAAGATTGGGCGGGAGCGCGTCGTGCGATGGCCAAGCTCGAGGAAGATGAGCCATCAGCGCGCAGTTGTGCGATTATGGCTGCTATCGCGCGCGGCGAAGGCGAACCAGATGCCGTCGTCAGGGGGTGGCTGGCCCGAGCCCTCGGTGCGCCTCGAGATGGCGAAGATAGCAGTGTTCTCGATCATGCAGCGATGCTTCCCCTTCTTGTCGGCGAACCGAGCGACGGTGAAGAAACCTCCCAGAGTTCAGCATCCAGCACGACAGTCACTCCCGAAGCCGAGGACGCGGAGACAGCCGATAGCTCAGACAAGATGGCAAAGTCCGCCTGATCTAATTCTACGACAGCTTTATGATTGAACGCCGTGAGCTTCTTGTGTACAGGCAGCGGGCACAAAACGTTTGCCGGTGTAGCTCAGCTGGTAGAGCACGTCATTCGTAATGATGGGGTCGTAGGTTCGAGTCCTATCACCGGCACCAAAACATACTGCCTCTGTCGTGAGTCCCCCTAACGCTTTGAACGGCAATGTGATTTTGGGGTTCTAGCGCCTTCTTTTCAGCAGTATTGAATGCGGTCCTCAAAGGCGAGCTTGAGCACGGCTGTTTGACCTGTTTCTTAAAGTTTCTAGGGGCTTGCGAGGAAGGTGAGCACGGATTCTAGTTTTTCCTCGAAGTTCCCCTTCGGTTTGGCTTTTGAGCTTTTCGGTGAGGAGACGTTTTGCCCGCTCCAATTGGTCGAT
>JBCDAQ010000118.1:0-12169 GCA_039185285.1 Pseudomonadota bacterium | reverse complement strand
TTGCATCGCGGCGGGTGTTGCGAGCCTCTGGGGCCCTGCCCATGGCGGCGCGAACCAGGCCTGTTTGGAGATGCTGCGTGAGATCGGGTCGGTCGACCGGGTTGGTGAGTATGTCCTAAAAGCCAAAGACAAAAGCGATCCATTCCGCCTGATGGGCTTTGGCCACCGGGTCTATAAGAACTTCGATCCGCGCGCGACCGTGATGCAGGAGACCGCCAAAGAGGTCCTGGATCTGCTCGGAACCGGCGATAACGAAACACTGCAAGTGGCTCAGGCACTTGAGAAAGTCGCGCTAGAAGATGAGTACTTCATTCAGAAGAAGCTCTACCCAAATGTCGACTTCTATTCCGGGATTATCCTTGAAGCGATGGGCTTCCCGACCTCGATGTTCACACCGATATTCGCGCTCTCGCGCACTGTGGGCTGGATCGCCCAATGGAAAGAGATGATCGAGGATCCGGTGCAGAAGATCGGTCGCCCGCGGCAGCTCTACACCGGGGCTCCATCCCGGGATTACATTGATGTCGAGAAGCGCTGATCACTAACCAAGATGGGCGAGAACCGACCGGGCCGCGCGCCCGGCCGGGCCGCCAGCGCCACCTCCGAGCTCTGCTATAACCTTTTCAAAAGCGACCAGCTGATCAGCTCTCGCGTCCGGATCGAGCAGGAGCGCTGAGAGTGCTCCACCAACAGCGTCGACGGTGGCATACTCCTGCAAAAACTCGGGCACCGGATTGCCTGCCGCAACCAGATTGATCAGATTCGCCGTGCTCACCTTCACGATCCGCCGAACAATCTGCGCGGTGAGCCAGTTGGTTTTATAGACCGCGACCATTGGGGTTCGCGCTGCGGCCATCTCTAAAGTGATTGTTCCAGAAGCCACAAGGGCAGCATCTACTGCCGCGAAGGCAAGGCGCTTCGCGTCCTCACCATCCTCCGGCAGGATGAAAACTGGTTGAGACGGAAGGGTCGCCGCGGCCTCATGAACTTCAGAGCGCACTGTCTCTGCCACTGGAATTATGGGCACAAAGTCGATCGCATCATCCTGCAGGCGTTGCAAAACTTCCCGATAAAGCGGCATCAGCCGGCGGACCTCGCCTTTACGAGAGCCCGGCGCGAGGAGGAGGCAGGGCATCTCCGTCCCACCGGTCCATCGTCGCTGTTGATCGGCCAATGCCGAAGGATCGGGGCGATCCCGAGCAGCGACAGGATGACCGACAAAGTCACAGGTCATCCCGGCAGCCTCCATGTAGGGCGGCTCAAAGGGTAACAGCGCCAAGACATGATCTATGTACGCAGCCATCTGCTTCGCACGCCCTGGTCGCCATGCCCAAACCGATGGCGCCACGTAGTGGATCGTGGGGATCTGAGGCGAGGCTTTGCGCACCCGCTCCGCGACGCGCAAACTGAAGCTAGGGCTGTCGATGGTGATCAGGGCGTCTGGGTTTTTGGCCAATACATCTGCGGTTACCTCTGACATTCGGCGGAGCAAGCTCGGCAGGCGAGGCAACACCTCCACCAAACCCATGACCGAGAGCTCTGTGATATCAAAGAGCGGCTCTAACCCGGCCGCACGCATTTCAATCCCGCCAAGGCCCGCGAACCGGATGTCGGGCTCCTCCGCCCGCAAAGCGTGCATCAGATCAGCACCCAGCCGGTCGCCGGATGGCTCCCCCGCAATCAGGTAGATCAACCGGCTCATCTAACCGGTTCCATGGCCCAGAGGAACAAACCGGCTTCGTCCGCCGCGGAAACGGTCGCCGCACGGTCTACCAGATTGGCCCCCCCAGCTTCGATCGATATTCCGGCCAATCCGGCCTTTTCAGCCGCAGCTATCGTACCCACACCGATTGTCGGCAAATCCACGCGGCGGTCTTGATCGCGCTTTGGTATCTTGACCAAGACACCTGATGGGGGAGGTGCGGCTTCTCTTAGATTGGGGGCAAGCTCTGCGACCCGTCGGAGCATCGCATCCGTCCCATCGATCGCCTCAATCCCTAGGCAAATGCCTCTCGCAATCACAACGGCCTGGCAGACATCGTGCGCACCAAGTGCCGCCAAGATGGCCGTTCCCTTCTCAACATCGCGTCGATCCAGTTCGCCCGGCCGATGGCGCCCGAGAAATCCGGGTTGCACCCCAAGATCCGGCAAGACTTCGTCCGCGCCGCGCATCACGAAACCCTCACTTTCGAAGATCGAGGCCAGACCGCTTAGCAACGCGTCGTCGCCTTGGCGAAGCAACTTTAGGACCTTCGCCCCCACCTTGAGAGCACCGTGATCAAAGAGCCATGGCCTGAGTTTCGGTCGACTTGTTCCACCTGCGAAACAGATTTCAACGACACCTGCTTTCTTCAGTTCTCGGAAGAGCTTGGCGGGACGTTCATAGAGATGCTCTTGATGCGGATGGGCGCGCATCCAATCTTGTGTATCTTGATCGAAACTGACGACGAGATAGGGCGATGAATTTGCATCGCGATGCTCAGCGATCAGACGTGGCAGATCCCCGCGCCCAGCGACAATAGCAAGCTTTGGTATCTCGGCCACTCAATGCTCACGTGGCGTACAAAAACTACGAGAGCTATCGGCCGCAATGAAGGCCACGATCTGTTGGACGGGTTCGATATCTGGATACTTCGCACCAACGTCTTGCGCCCGGTCGGTCAGACGCCCTTCTCCTTCAAAGAGCTCTCGATACGCGGTGCGCAGGGAATGGATCGTTTGGCGGTCGAAACCTCGCCTTTTAAGACCAATGAGGTTCAATCCCCCTAATGACGCACGGTCACCCAAGACCGATCCAAATGGGATCACGTCCTTTTCCACACCGGTCATGCCCCCCACAACGGAATGCGTGCCGATGCGGACAAACTGGTGAACGGCCGAAAGCCCTCCTAACAGCGCGAAATCACCGACATGCACATGGCCACCAAGCGTCGCGTTGTTGGCCATGATGACGCTAGACCCGACATGGCAGTCATGGCCCACATGACTGCCCATCATCATCAGGCAGCGATCGCCGAGAGAGGTGAGCCTGCCCCCGCCCTCAGTGCCTGGATTTAGGGTTGCGTGCTCTCGGATCATGCATTCCGCGCCGATCTCCAGCCGGCTCGCCTCGCCTTTGAACTTTAAGTCCTGAGGCTGATGGCCAACAGATGCGAAAGGCCAAACACGCGTGCCCGAACCGATCTTCGTACGACCCGCCACGACAACATGAGAGATCAATTCGACCCCTTCGGCCAGTTCCACCTCGCCGCCGATGACACAGTAAGGCCCAATGCGTACGCCGGAGCCGATGACCGCACCATCCTCAATGATGGCGGTGGGGTGAATGGACATGTCAGCCACCGCGTCGGCTGTCATCGGGGTCAATGATCATCGCCGAGTAATCCGCCTCTGCCACGCGTTTGCCACCGACCCGCGCCTCTCCGTGGAATTTGTAGACTTTTCCGCGGCTATGCGTGATCTCCACATGCAGTTCCAAGCAATCGCCTGGCACGACTTTTTGTCGGAAACGCGTGTTATCGATCGTCATGAAATAGACCAGTAGATCCTGATCCGCCTTCTGAAGGCTGTCGACCACCAAAACGCCAGCGGTCTGTGCCATCGCCTCGACAATCAGGACACCTGGCATCACCGCCTCTTGCGGGAAGTGTCCTTGGAAGTGCGGCTCGTTCACGGTGACGTTTTTTATGCCAACCGCACTCTTGTAAGGAAGAATGTCGTCCACCCGGTCAATCATCAGGAACGGATACCGGTGTGGGATCATCCGCATCACCTGGGTGAGATCGACGGAATGGGTCTCTTGGTTGGGTTCTGCAGAGTCCTGCTCAGTCGTCATGTGCGCCTCGTCTCAACTTGGTGTCTCCTGATTACCGTCAGAAGGGCTGAAATCAAGCCTCTGTCGGCGAGATCACTGTGCAGGAGCGGCATCTTGATCGACATCGCTGTCTTGATCCAATGCCGGAAACTCGATTTTTTGAAAACTTGGGGTCGCAACTCGCTCGTTGAACAACGCGATGACATCATCGGTCTTCTCGATGCTCGGATCAGCTATCAGGATTTGGTCTGCGTCGATGATCAAGTTTGCACCCTCGCGACGCAGAACTTCGATCAAAACAGGATAAAGATCCGTGAGCAGGTTTTTGCGCGCGTCGCGGAACTGGGCTTGGATTGCAGCCTCCAGCCGTTGCGCCGTTCGGCGGACTTGTCTGACCCTTTGGTCGAAAAGATCTGTCTGGCGCTGGAACTCGTTACTCGGCGTTTCAGGACGTAAACTCGTGAGTCGTTGCTCCTCTCGGTCGAGGCTTTCGGTCTCCCCTTCGATCCATTCCGTGAGGCGCGCGCGCTCGGCACGTTCCTGATTACGGAGGAACTTCGCGGCTTCAGTCTCTGTCAAGATGCGCGCCCGCGAGACAACGATCACCGCGTCAGCCGATTGTTGTGCTAGGGATGGATCAGGCGTCCAAATCGCCCCGATAAGGAGCGCCAGCACCCCGTTTCTGATGCTGCGCGCAACCAATCTAAAAGCGCGTGCCAACCGAAACACGGAACAGTTCCTCATCATCGAAGTCTTCGCTGATAAGGGGAACCCCAACAGAAAGCTCGAGCGGTCCAAAGGGCGTTGAAATGAACAGCAACGCGCCAGCGGCGGCTCTGAACTCCAAAGACTCCGATTGAACATCGGTTATTAGAGCACCCGTTGAATCGAAGACGGCATCATTGTCCAGGCCCCAAATAGAGCCGACATCAACAAACAGACCTCCGAAGATCCCAAGCTCATCAGGCAAGCCAAGAGGGAAGGAGACTTCGTTGCGCCAGACAAGGAAGTAGTTTCCGCCGAGCGAGTCATCGCGGCCATTCAACAGGTCCCTCGGCCCAACACCTTGTGCCGCAAACCCGCGGAAGCTATCGCCACCTAAGAAAAACCTGTCGTTGATCTGACTGTCCTCACCAAAGGAAAAGAGCGCGCCGCCCTCGACCTCCGAGCTAAACACCACCAGATCGTCAACAAAGCCTTGCCAAGTCTTTGCACTGCCTTGAGTTTTCACAAATCGCGCGGCGCCACCGAGGCCTGCAAACTCTTGGTCGAAGGACAGCTGATATCCTCCGGTTGGCTCGATCGGATCATTCCTTTTGTCATGAGTAACCGTGTAGGCGACCGATGACTTTAACCGAGTACCTTCGTCCGCGATGACGATGGGCGAAGTTGTTGAGTCCGTCTCGATATCGTCTCGCACAATGCTATAGCGTCCCGCAAAGTCCGTATCTTCACCCAAGGGGAATCCAAAGAACGGCGTGAAACCAAACCGGTCGACCTGGAACGACGATTCATCCGATCTGTCGTCTTGGATAAAGAACGTCCGAGCCCCCACTCGAAGATCCCGATCCAGGAACTTCGGCTCAGTGAAGCTAAAGTCATAGACCTGTGTGTCGCCCGCGGCAGTTACCGTTGCATTCAGGATTTGCCCTCGACCAAGGAAGTTTCGTTCCGTCAAAGCGACGTTACCGATCGGACCAACCGACGACGCAAAACCCAGGCCGAACGACAACGAACCTGTCGACTGCTCCTCAACCTGGACTTTCAGAACAGCGCGGTCTGGCGCGCTGCCCTGCTCTGTTTCTATCTCAACGCTGGAGAAATAGCCGAGACCACGAATATTGCTTCGAGCACTTCGGATTTTGCGAGCATCAAAGCTGTCGCCTTCGACAAGCTCGATCTCGCGGCGAATGACCCGGTCGAGCGTTTGCGTGTTTCCTTCGATATCAATTCGTTCGACGAAGATCTTTTCGCCTTCGATCAACTCAAAAGTGACATCGATTATGAGATCTTCTGAACGTTTGTCAGCGCGTGGGCGGACCTGTACGAATGCAAAACCTCGAGCAGCCGCAAGATCGCTCAGATCATCCGCCAGTTCTTCAATCTCGCTCGCATCGTATGTCTCACCTTCAAGGTCTGGTGGTAGGAGCGCTTGAAACTCCTCCGCTTCGAGACCGCGTGCGTTCACAACGACGTTCAGAACGCCAAAATTGTACTGCTCCCCCTCGCTCACCGTGAATGTGAGGAAGAAGTTTTCTTTGTCGGGGGTCAGCTCTGCCGTGGCAGAAAGCACTTCGAAATCTGCATAGCCGCGATTGAGATAATACTGGCGCAAGAGCTCTTTATCCAACTCAAGCCGGTCAGGATCGTAGACATCGCCTCCAAAGAACGACGAGAGAAAGCTCGACTCCGAAGTGTCGATCGCGTCCCGCAGGCGGCTGTCTGAGAAGATCTCGTTGCCAACAAAATCAATCGAACTTACGCCCGTAAGCTCACCTTCAGAGATCTCGAAGACAAGATCGACCCTGTTCTCCGACCTCTCGATGATCACCGGCTCGACCGATGCGCCGAACCGACCAGTCCGGCGATAGACCTCGATGATGGCTTGGGCATCTGCTTCTGCCGCCGAACGCGTCAGCGGCAAACGTGGCCTGAGGGAGATGATCTGATTAAGATCCTCATCTTGGAGAGTATCGTTCCCCTCAAAGGCAATCTCGTTGATCGAGGGGTTCTCGACCACTTCCACAATCAGAGCGTTTTGTCCGGGGACGATCTGAACATCCTGGAACAGACCGGTATCAAAAAGGCGACGGACCGCTACGTTCAGATCCTCGGAGGTCACTGTCTGGTCCTGCTGGATCTGCATGTAGGAGAGAATTGTTTGAACTTCGATCCGCTGATTGCCTCGGACGATCACCGATTGCTCGCGGGTCGGTTGTTCTTGGGCCGAGGCGTCCGGCGCAACGATCAGCGCCTCGGGCAACCCAATCGAGAGACTAGCTACAAGCGCGACACTCCCGGATACCCGTATCAGACGGTGAAACCGCATACTCACACCTCCGTGGCCCGGTTCACCGGAGGTCATAGCACCGCCCATTAGGGTTGTCCCAGGCGCTCACACCGGCGTCGTTGATTTGTTTTATGGCCCGTTAACCAGTGAGCCTGGTCAGATCATTATACGTCGCGAAGCCCATGAGCAACAGGACAAGCGACAGTCCGACGCCCATTGCTGCATTCATCCACCTTTCACCCAAAGGTTTGCCGCGTAACGCTTCTGCCGCGTAGAACATGAGATGCCCCCCATCGAGGATCGGGATCGGGAACAAGTTCAACAGACCGATGGATGTCGACAACAAACCGATCAGCGAGATGAGATTCCCAATTCCCGCCTTAGCCTGATCTGCCGAAATCTGAGCAATGCCGATTGGCCCGCCCAGTTGGCTCGTATCGGCATTGGTGAATATCATATCGCCCAGGAAAGTCATCGTGTTCACAATCACCCCCCAGGTCGCACGCACCCCACCTTCGACCGCGGTCAGAACCCCCACCGGCTCCCGCGTCGGACGCAGACCACCAAACGCGAGCGAGGAGATACCCATCGTCGCCTGTTCGACCAAATCTCCGGTCTCAGGGTGCGAGCGTTCGACAACCGCTGGTGTGAATTCGAAGAGTCGCGCCTCACCATCGCGCTCCACGAGGACTTTGATCGCTGTGTTCAGCTCGATTTCTGAGGTGAGAACTCGGAGCTGATGGAAACTGCTCACGGGTTCGTCGTTCAGCTCCAAAATCACGTCACCGTGGCTCATACCGATCTGTGCCGCGGGCATGCCCGGCGTGACCTGGTCGACAATCGGGCGGTTCTGATAGCGCGCGATGATTGTCTGGCGTGCGCCGTCCCGTTCGATCTCGACAGGAACCTCCGCTCCATCGGTCGTTTGGAACTCATGCAGCATCTCGCCCCACGTCTCGACTTCAGTTCCACCGACGCTGAAGACGTGATCGCCCGGCTGCAGTCCTTCTGAAATCCCGCCCGTCTCGTAGACTTCTCCAACGATCGGTTTGTCGCTGCTATGCCCGAGGAAGAGCGCGATCCCCGAGAAGATCACGATCGACAACAGGAAGTTTGCCATCGGCCCCGCGACAACTGTGAGCGCTCGAGCACGGATGGACGCATTGTGAAAGGCGACTTTCTGGAGTTCCGGCGGCAGGTCCTCATCGCTCTTTTTCGCGCTTGCGGGATCCATGTCTCCGACGAACTTGACGAAGCCGCCCAAGGGGATCAGCGCGACCTGCCAGCGCGTCCCCCGGCTGTCGACCCAGCTGAAGAGCCGCTTACCAAAGCCGATCGAAAAGGTCTCAGCCTGTATCCCACACCACCGACCGACAATGTAGTGGCCATACTCGTGAACGAAGACCACGACACTGAGCACAAGCAGGAACGGAACAGCGATGCCCAGCACACCGCCGATAACAGGGATTTCAGATAGGAATTCCATAGATTTACGCTCCTCAAGCCGCGAACCGGCCGATCAATTCCGAACCCACCCTTCGGGCCATGCCATCAGTCTCATATATGTCATCTAGTGACCCTGCGACAGGCAGATCACTCAGTTTTTCCATTGTCTCTTCAACAAGATGCGCCATGTCGAGGAATCCAATCCGCCCCTCAATAAATGCATCGAGCGCGATCTCATGAGCCCCGTTCATGACGCAGCCCGCAACGCCAGGGACCATGGATTGGCGCGCAAGACGCATGGAGGGGAACCGTTCGAGATCCGGTGCTTGGAAATCGAGCCGGGCGAGAGCTGCAAAATCGACCCGCTCCACCGGCAGCGTCTTGCGTTCAGGAAAACTCAACGCATATCCAATCGCGACCCGCATATCGGGCGGGCCCAGATGTGCCAGGATCGTTCCATCGCAGAAGCCCACCATCGAGTGGATGATGGACTGCGGATGAACGATGACTTCGATCTGGTCGGCTTCGACTTCGAAGAGATGCCAAGCTTCGATCATCTCAAGCGACTTGTTGAACATCGAAGCGCTGTCGATCGAGATCCTGAGCCCCATGGACCAGTTGGGATGCGCTGCCGCCTCTGCCGCCGTCACGCCGCGCATTTGCTCGATCGTGTGGTTGCGAAAAGGACCGCCCGAGGCTGTGAGGATCAAACGCTCCATCTGGCCAGTTTCTGCCGCCATGCACTGGAAGAGCGCATTATGCTCGCTATCGACGGGAAGTAGCGTTGCGCCGGATCGCTCCACTTCGGCGAGAAAGAGACCACCGGCGGCCACCAATGTTTCTTTGTTTGCCAAAGCGATGGTGGCACCGGTTCGAGCGGCTGCCAGCGTTGGTGCGAGCCCGGCGGCCCCGACGATCGCTGACATCACCCAGTCGGCCGGACGTGCGGCCGCCTCGTTCAGCGCGTCTTCGCCAGCTGCGGCTTCGATCCCTGTGCCAGCGAGCGCATCTCTAAGGTCCGCGAGGCGGGACAAATCCGCCGTTACAGCAATTTCAGCCCCCAGCCGTTTGGCGGCATCGGCAAGCCCCTCGATGTTGGAATGCCCAGTGACAGCAACCGTTTCGAACTGATCCCGCCCAAAAGACTCGACCACGTTCACGGTATTCGCGCCGATGGAGCCTGTGACGCCGAAAATACTGATGCGTTTCAAGAGCGTCCTCCCAGAGCGCCTTTTGTCAGTAAGCCTACCAAATAAAGACCGCCTGACCACGCCAATTCGTTAAAAGTGCCGCTACGAAAGTCGCGGCCAGCAGTCCGTCGCACCGATCCAGAACTCCTCCGTGGCCAGGTAGGAGCGTACCCGCATCTTTCGCGCCATAGTGCCGTTTGAGGGCCGACTCTGCCAGATCCCCGCCTTGCGAAAGCAAGGCGGCAATGGCGGAGACCGTGCACACCTGGGGGAAGTATGTCCCTGTTGTCGCCCAGCTGAACAGTCCGCCGACCAGAAAGGCCAGCGCCACACCGCCACCCAAACCCGCCCAGGTTTTCTTTGGGCTCAAGGCTGGCCACAGCTTCGCACCGCCGATCAAACGCCCGGCAAAATAGGCCCCGATATCAGTTGCCGCCACTACGAGAGCGATCCAAGCGGTGCTGAGCAACCCCCATTCTGGGAAGTGCCTAATCCAAATGAACGAAAGGCCGACACCCGTGATCCAACCAACGCCAATGATCCGCGCGAGCAAGCCTGCCCGGCGCCCGGCTAACAGATCAACACATGCCGTTAGTAGGACCAAAAACCCTATCAAAACTGAGCCTTGTGGGATGGTCAGAAACAAAAACGTAATCGGCAATGCTGCTGCTGGAAGGGCCCAAAGCGTTGCGCCTGAATAGATATCGACGCGACGTCCCTCAGTTATGCCGGCAAGCTCGACACACATCAGTGCAACGGCCAAGGTAACCAGCGCGGCAGTCCAAAGACCGCCGAGCCAAATGGCACCGACCGCTAGCACAACAAGGATAAGAGATGTGACGATCCGCGGTCGCAGATCCGCGAAACGGTCGGAGGCTGTCATAGATACGGCCCCCGACTAAAGGTCAAAGCTGCGCCGAGATCTTGCCAAAACGCCGCTCCCGCCCGCCGAAACTCGCCAACACTTCGGCGAAAAGCTCGGGAGAGAAGTCCGGCCAGCATTCATCGACGAACGCAAACTCCGAATAGGCAATCTGCCACAAAAGGAAGTTCGAGATACGCATCTCACCCGAGGTTCGGATAACGAGATCCGGATCTGGCAAACCACCAGTAAATAGTGCGCTGGAAATCGCTTCCTCATCAATGCTTTGCGGATCGATCTCACCAGATACGGCCTGCTCAGCCAGCTCTTGCACCGCACAGGTAATCTCATGGCGGGAGCCATAGGAAACCGCGATCTGCAAGGTAAGACGGCTGTTGAGAGCTGTCCGTTCCTCCATCTGATCCATAAGCCGCCGGAGATCTCGGGGCAGACGGGATCGGTTCCCGATGAAACGGACGCGAACGTCCATGCCATCGAGCTCATCCACCTCCCGCACAATATAGCGGCGGAAGAGCTGCATAAGGACTGAGACTTCGTAGCCGGGCCGCTTCCAATTCTCCGATGAAAACGCAAAAAGGGTCAGAGTCGTGACACCTAAATCTGGGCATGCTTTCACAATCTCCCGAACCCGTTCGACCCCTTTTTGGTGACCGAAGGTTCTGGGCCGACCGCGCTTTTGTGCCCACCGGCCATTTCCGTCCATGATAATCGCGACATGGGCGGGCGTCTTCGCTCGCTTCATCCTGCTCTCCGCTCTCTCAGGCGCTGCAGTTTTTGGCCTAAGCCTCTAAATCTGCATGATTTCTTCTTGTTTGGTCTCCAGCGCCCCATCCACCTGTTTTATATAGGCATCGGTCAGTTCCTGGATCTCATCTGACCACACTTTTTGGTCATCCTCTGACATCCCGTCCGCCTTTGCCTTCTTGATCTGATCCATGCCATCGCGACGCACATTACGGATCGCCACTTTGGCACTTTCAGCATATTGGCCTGCAACTTTGGTTAATTCGCGGCGGCGTTCCTCATTTAGCTCAGGAATTGGCAGTCGCAAGATTGTGCCATCCATCACCGGATTGATACCCAGGCCCGAGGTTCGGATTGCCTTGTCGACCGCTGCAACCAGCGATTTATCCCAGACATTAACGGTGACCATCCGCGGTTCCGGCACATTCACGGTGCCAACCTGATTGATCGGCGTTGGTGCACCATAGGCCTCCACCATAATCGGCTCGAGCATCGAAGCCGATGCACGGCCCGTGCGCAGGGAGGCAAATTCGGTTTTCAGCGAAGCGATCGCGCCATCCATGCGGCGGCTCAGATCATCTACATCGATCTCGATATCATCGGCCATGGGGTATCCTTTTCATTGTTCTTTGGCCCTGGTTTTTTGTACCTCTGATGAGAAGCGCAGGTTCAGCCTTGAACCGTCGTGAAGCGGCCCCGACCGTGCAACACTTCAAGCATACCGCCTTCCTCATGCAGGGAAAAGACTACTATAGGTAGAGCATTGTCGCGAGCAAGCGCGATTGCGGAGGCATCCATCACCTTGAGGTTCTTCGTCAAGACTTCATCGTAACTTACTGTTTCATAACGGATTGCATCTGAGTTTTCCTTTGGATCACTGTCATAGACCCCATCAACCTGGGTGCCTTTGAAAATGGCATCGCAACTCATCTCCATCGCCCGTAATGTCGCTGCAGTGTCGGTGGTAAAGTAGGGATTGCCTGTACCAGCTGCGAAGATCACAATCCGACCTTTTTCCAGATGGCGCACGGCTCTGCGGCGCAGATATGGTTCGCAAACCGAGTCCATTGGGATGGCGGATT
>JBCDAQ010000117.1:0-12291 GCA_039185285.1 Pseudomonadota bacterium | reverse complement strand
GTCTTCGCATAGAGACATTTTCGCGAGTCGTCTAGTGCGCATGACTTGCGGATATGTCACTCTCATAGGTAAGCCGGTAGCCGATGCCGGAAAGACACAAAGGGGCAAAGCCGCAAGAGCGGAATGGAAGATGAAAATGCGCGGGCAAGCGCCTGGTTCAAGGATCTCAGGAACCAAATCTGCACAGCATTCGAGAAACTGGAGGATGAGCAAGAGACCGGCCCCCATGCCGATCTCACGCCCGGCCGGTTCGAACGTAAAGAGACCAAACGCGCTGGCGAAGGCGAGGGCGACCAGGGCGGCGGCGAGATGTCGGTCATGCGCGGCGGCCGGGTTTTCGAGAAAGTGGGCGTGAATATCTCCACGGTCTATGGCCAGCTCGGCGCACAAGCCCAGCGCAGCCTTACCGCCAGGCGCGAGATCCCGGGCCTTGCCGATGACCCGCGGTTCTGGGCCGCGGGGATTTCGCTAGTGGCCCATCTGAACTCACCCAAGTGCCCGGCCGTTCATATGAACACGCGCATGTTCTGGACGTCGGGCGCGTGGTGGTTCGGCGGAGGCTCTGATCTCAACCCGATGGTGGAGGTCCCCGAGGACACCGCCTTCTTCCACGACCAACAACGCGCTGCCTGTGATGCGCATGATCCTGCCTATTATCCCAAGTTCAAAGCCTGGGCGGACGAGTACTTCATGATCAAGCACTGGGGTGAGCCACGCGGCGTTGGTGGGATCTTCTACGACGACCACTGCACCGGGGATTGGGAGGCAGATTTCGCCTTCACCCAAGATGTCGGTCGTGCGTTCCTGAAAGCCTTCATCCCCCTGACCGAACGCCACCGCGACGAGGCCTGGACCGAGGACGACCGGGCATGGCAGCTGATCAAGCGCGGCAAGTATGCGGAGTTCAACCTCGTCTACGACCGCGGCACGCAGTTCGGCCTGCATACCGGCCACAACCCAGAGGCAGTCCTGATGAGCCTGCCCCCAGTTGCGACCTGGCCCTGATGTCGACAAAGGGCCTATTAAGAGGCGAGGCATTCTACGACGAAACGGATTTTCTGCCTGAAGCTCTCCCGAAGGAGGCACTCGCAGACCATTCGCTTCGCCTCTCGCGATGGTCGCTGCGCTTTGTGGATCCCGAGGCAGAGCAAGCTTACATCAACTACCGCAACGCCACAGTCCGCAAATGGCTGCCAAAGCTGACCGTCCTTGTCGCAGGGATCGTCTTGTTTGGCGTGCTCCTCGACCTGCTCATTTTTGCCGAGGATGAACCGATCTGGCCGATTGTCGCAGCCCGTCTGGCAATCGCCGCTGGAATGCTTAGCGCTGCTGCGTGGCTACATCTAGGCGGGCAAGCTGAACGCTTGCAATTCTGGATCGTTCTCGGCGTCAGCCTGATACACCTGGCCTGGTTGGTCGCGACACCCGCTATGCACGGACACTTCAACGAGTACCTCGGTATCTTGCCGGTGAATATGCTGATTACGTTCATCGTGTCTGGTCTGATGTTCCACTATGCGCGCTGGGTCGGTTTGATTGCTGCCTTTGCCTACGGCGGCACAATCGCGACCTTTTATGACGGTCAGCCTTACGGTCCGATCTTCTATCTGATGGTTTTGACGATTTACGCGGCTTACGCATCCTATGTCGCGGAGCGGGCGCGGAGAGAAGCGTGGCATCTTCTACAGAACGTCTTGCCGCCTTGTATCGCGGATCGGATGCAAGGCGGGGAGCGCTTGATCGCCGATCAGCATGATGATGCCTGCGTCCTCTTTGCCGATATCGCCGGGTTCACCCGGATGTCCGAGAGAATGACCCCAGATCAGCTCGTGGCTTTGCTCGACGAGATCTTCACCCAGTTCGACCGGATTACTGAAGATCTGGACCTCGAAAAGATCAAGACCATGGGCGATTGCTACATGATGGTGAGTGGCTTGCCTGAGACACGGCCCAGGGACCCTGAGCGGATCGCACTGGCAGCATTGCGGATGCAGCGCGCGGTGGAAAAGATAAGCGAGCGCGAAGGCGGAGGTTTGAAGATCCGAGCCGGGATCCACACAGGTCCCGTGGTCGCTGGCGTGATCGGTAAACGCAAGTTTATCTACGACCTCTGGGGCGACACCGTTAACACCGCCAGCCGCTTGGAAGGCAAAGCCCCACCTGGCGAAGTCTATGTCTCGGCGCAGTTAAACGATGAACTGGGTGGTGAGTTTGAGACCACGAATGTCGGGGCGATGAAGCTGAAAGGCAAGGTTGCTGAAATGGAAATCTGGCACCTTAGGGGGCACAAGACAGGAAGGTTCTGATGATAAATCTTAGTGGAAGGACGGCCCTGGTGACTGGTGCATCTGCGGGCATCGGCGCTGCTACCGTCGCTGCACTTACGGCAGCCGGAGCCGAGGTTCATGCGGTTGCACGGCGCGGGGATCGGCTGGAGGCTTTGGCTGCACAAACCGGGTGCCGAACCCATGTTTTCGACGTCACGGATCCAGCTGCGCGCGACGCACTGGCTCAGGCGGTCACACCAGACATTCTGGTCAACAATGCCGGTATCGGCGCGGGCTTTGCAGGTCTCGCGACGGCCGAGGCGGATGAGATCGAGCGCACGATCAACACCAACGTCACTGCCGTTCTGCAGCTTCTGCGCGTGATGCTACCGGGAATGATCGCGGCAAAGCGCGGGCATATCGTCAATATCGGCTCGGTCGCCGGGATCTATCCGACAGTCTCGTCGATTTACGGCGCGTCCAAAGGCGCTGTGCGCATGCTCGACTGGAACCTGCGCCACGAGTTGAAAGGGACCGGCATCCGAGTGACCGAGATCCAACCGGGCCGGGTGGCGACTGAGTTCTACGATGCTGCTATTCCCGACGATCCGGAGACACGGGATCGCTTCAAGCAGACAGGTATCGATGAGTTGACATCCGAGGATATCGCATCCGCCATCCTCTATGCCGTCACAGCTCCGGATCATGTGAACGTGTCGGCCATTGAACTCCAACCCGTGGCCCAGGTATTCGGAGGCGTAACCTTCGACCGCTGAGGAGCTGACCCAATGATCGCGATCATCTTCGAAGTCGAGCCGGCTGACGGCAAGCTCGACACCTATCTCGATCACGCGGCGACGCTACGCCCGATGCTGGAGGAGATGGACGGCTTCCTCTCGGTCGAGCGCTTCGAGAGTCTGACGACGCCGGGCAAGCTCCTCTCGATCAGTTTCTGGCGCGATGAAGAGGCAGTGTCCCAATGGCGCAACCACGCGACCCACCGCAAGATGCAGCGCATGGGCCGTTCGGGCATGTTTGCAGGATATCGACTGCGGGTCGCGGGCGTCATTCGTGACTACGGGATGGTAGATCGAGATCAGGCACCGCAAGACGCCCTGGTCATCTGAGCAACCGCTGCTGCGAGAGATCATGAAGGCGCTGGTAAAGCAGCTCAGCTTCGGCCAACGAACTGGCGTCCGCTGCTGGTACCTCCGAATGCCGCAGACTAAAGCCTGACGGAGCGGGTGGGACATCCAGCCGCTTGGCCAGTGCCTGCCAGATGCCAGAACTTTCGTCACAAAGATCTTCATGGGCAATGGGCAGGATCTGGCGCACGTTCTCTTCGGCCCTCGCTAGAAGGTCACGGTGGACATCAATCCACATCGCGAGCCAATAGTTGACATCGTTGGACGTTCCAGCGGGCTTTGCGTTCATCACAAAGGGCCGATGCGTAGGGCCAAACTCATGATGGGCAAGAAGGCCCATATACTCTTGGGTGAAAGGCTCGGGATCAGCACAGAACCGCTCATGCTGGCGCAACAGCGAGGCCGCGTGGCGATGCGGATGACGAAAGGGAGTAAGAATGATCCCTTCTGGGAAAGCGGCGCACAGTGCTGGTAGGCGAAGGATCGAGTTGTTGTTCTTCGCAAGATAACGCGCTCGCCCGTAGCGTGCGCACACATGACTGACAAAGCGCCTATAGTCAGCAATAGTTGAGGCATCTGGTTGGTGAGGCACAAGTCTATCGCAGCGGAGGTACTCTGACCCGCAGAAGCTTCGCCAGAATGGCTCCTCGAGAGCTTCTGGGCTGTCGACACTCACCAAAATCCCATCGCCATGCGCCCGTTCGGATAGTCCCTCTACCGTTTTACGGTCGCCTCGGAACCGCGCCCAAAGGTTTGGTGCCAATACAAAAGGCATGTCGCGATAGGTCAAACTTGCGAACTCGCCGCTGTCATGAATCGCACGCAGGAGCACTGTTGTTCCTGCCCGGGCGAGCCCAACCACAAAAACATGCCGCCCTTCGTCAATTGCTTTAGGGGCGGAAGGGGCCGTTGCCTTCTCGAGGTCGAAAAGCGTCTCGCCACGCGCGGCACTTGCCAAAGCGAGACGGTGCAAGAGCCGCTCCATCGGTGAATAGGCGCTGTTTGGAGCAACCATATGCAAGCGACGCCGCAACAGCATATATCCGAGCCCCAACCCAGTGCAGGCAAGAATTGCCGACCAACCTACGAGAAACGCAGCAAAGTCTGCCCCCCAAAGTGGCGCGACAACCACCAGCAGCGCGAAAGGAGACAGAGCGACTAACAGCAGCACGAATGATGTGATCGCAGCCCAAGCGATCCGCAGAGCGTATCTCGGCAGTATTCGCTCTTTCCAATGATCCGAAATCGCTGGGTTCGAGATAACCCGCACGGCACGTGACGCGGTTTCGCTCAGACTTTGGAGTTGGCCCGCAAGATCAATCCGACTGAGAACTTCACAGGCGGCAAGTGTCGCAAGGGCCAAGAGGACCCAACTCACCCCGCCTTATCCGGTGGTCCAGCTTCTTCGTGCGCCTTGCGTCGCGCCTTTCTTAGACGTTTCAGCGGATAGTAGACCAATGCAAAAATGGCGAGCAACGCGGCACCAATGATCGCTAAAAAAGCACCAATTGCCCCGGCGCCAACTCCAGGCCCGATATAGGCTGGAAAAACAGCTATCATCAGGGCAGAGCTCATCGCATATCCATGGGTATCATTCCTGCATTTAAGGCGCAGTAGATCCGTTCGGCTTTGGCCTTGTCAATCTGCTTGCGATCCCTGAGGCGTGAACGTGTATAGTGGCTCACAAGAGGGTCCTTTTCTTTAGATCGGATGAAGGTCGTGTCTGAGCGCGCCGCGAAGATCCTATTTACGCTGACGCTCATAGGCGTGCTAACCCTCGGTGCGTTTTTGGGAGGCATTTACTCGGCTCAGACCAGAAATGCCCTCTTTGTTGGTTTTCGTGATCTGAAAGACAACATGAAGGCCGTCTATGAGACAGTAACTGGCACCCATGGCAACTTCCGGTTTGTTCAAGAGATTGATCCGACGACGCCGGTCCTGAACATCCCGCGGCCCGCCGATGTTCAACCCGGCCTGCTTTTAGTGGCTCGGGGAGCGGCAGACCGGGCGTTCACCCTCGACGTCATCGATCGGGAAGGACGCTTGATCCATCGAATGGATCCTGATTGGTTCGCAATTTGGGGCGATGCAGGTCGGTTTATCAAGAAACAGCGGCCAATCTCACTGGCGCCCATGATCCATGGGCTCGACATCACGTCGGAGGGGGATGTCGTCTTCAACTTCGAGCATCTGAGCACGATCAAAATGGATCTTTGCGGCGAGGTGCTCTGGAAGTTGGAGAACAACGGTCATCATTCGATCGATGTCCAAAGCGATGGGACGATCTGGGTGCCGGGAGAGATCCAGTATCAAACGGAGCCAACGCCTTTCCGCAACCACGGTGCTCCCTATCGGTCATGGACCTTGCAACACATCTCAGCCGATGGAGAGATCATCCGCGAAATTGAGGTCAACGAGGTCCTAGAGGCCAATGATCTAACCGGCCTCCTTTACCTCTCAACCCAGCAAGAGGAGACGATAGTGCGCGGTGACACTTTGCATCTGAATGATATCGAAGTCTTCCCGGCGGACATGGTTCGAGGCGTCTTTTCACCCGGCGATATTATGATCTCGTTGCGCAACATCAATTCGATCCTGGTGCTGGATCCCGTGACTTTGAAGGTCAAGTTTCGCGTGACTGGCCGTTTTATGCGCCAACACGATCCCGATTTCATTGATGGCAACAGGATCTCGGTCTTCGATAACCGCAATCTGATGCCGTCAAATGGATGGGCTGGGAACGCCAGCCGGATCGTCGAGATTGACGCCCAAACGAGTGACATGACCGAAGTGGTCGGCGATCAATCACCGCGTTTTTTCACCGATATTCAAGGCGCTCACTCTCGACTATCCAACGGAAACATCCTCGTCGCGGTGACCCATGAGGGCCGATTGATGGAGTTCCTGCCCGATGGCCGATTGGCATGGGAGTGGCATAACCGTATCGCTGACAATATGAACGCGGTCATCACAAATGCCCACGTTCTGGCGCTTGAAATGGACGAAGCCTATTTCAAAGACCGCGTATCGGAATGTGGACTTAGAATCCGTCAATGAGCCGAATAGCAATCATCGGCTGGGGCTCACTGATCTGGGATCTAGAAGTTCTAGCGCCTCATGTATCCGGCGACTGGCGGATGGAGGCCGGCCCAGAGCTGGCAATGGAGTTTGCTCGGGTCAGCCCCAAACGTAAGCGTGCCCTGGCTGTCTGTCTGGAGGCCGAGCACGGAACCGCATGTCAAACCAATGTCATTCAGTCAAAGCGCTCCGACCTTGCTGATGCGGTTGCGGACCTGGCAGCCAGAGAGCGCGCTCCGATCGAAAGGATCGGCGTGGTCTGTCGCGTGAGCAAGCATCGCTTCGGCGCAGATCCACGCATTTCGGCTGCGGTAGAGGATTGGTGTACCGTCGAAGACTGGGATGGCGCGGTGTGGACCGATCTTCAGCCAAACTTCACGGATGTTCTAGGCTACTCTTTCACAGTCGAGCGGGCGATTTCTTATCTGCAAAGCCTTGAAGGAGAAAGTCTCGACGAAGCCGTTCGCTACATCGAGCTTGCACCCAAGGCAACCGATACAGCACTTCGCCAGGCTCTCGAACAACAGACTTGGTGGATCGACGAAGCGAAACGCCTGGGCCTTAGGAAATAGGACTATTCTCGAAGCCGCTCTAGCAGCTCGTCTTTTCCGATGGAGAAACGGCTCTCAATCCAGATCTGCCGAGCCCGTTCGAGAGCCCTACCAAGCTCCGGACCAAAAGGAATTCCGGCGGCGATAAGATCCGGAGCTGCGATGGGAAAGACCGCATTGGCCCCCATTTCTATTTCCGCGGCGATGTCAGCCCAGGGGTCGGGCATCAGCGCACTCAGGATCAGGTGGCCCGCAATCGCGCGCTTTTCATCAAAGTCAGCGCCTGCCCTCGCGGGTGAGAGCTGATCTTCAACGATGCTTCGTATCTCTTTCACTTCGCGTTCGATCTTCTTCGACAGGCGCAAGTCAATCTCATCTGCCGCCAAAGCCGCCAGTCGGATCGATGGATTCGGCGGGACACGCGCTTCGCGCTCTCGCGCAATCAAAGGCGCCAGTGCTAATGGCTTCGCGCCCGGCAAAACTCGCGCCAATACCCCACATGCATCCATCGCCGATACAGCCGGTGCGGGATCGGGAGCGGCGAGAAGTTTGAGCATCTCTGCTCCGACACGCTCTCGCGCTAAGGAACCGACCAAGGCGCCGTGTGCGGCACAGGCCGCCAGCCCTTCAGGCTCGATCCCCTCGCCATACCAAGCAGAAAAGCGAAAGAAGCGTAGGATCCGGAGCGCGTCCTCTCGGATCCTCTGTTCGGGATCTAGAATGAAACGGACGCGGCGCGCTTCGAGGTCGGGCAAACCGCCAAGTGGGTCGACAATCTCGCCCTCCGCGGTGGCATAGAGGGCATTCATGGTGAAGTCGCGCCGGGCTGCATCCTCGGCAATATCCGTGGAGAACGCAACGACGGCCCGGCGGCCATCCGTCTCCACGTCCCTGCGGAAGGTCGTTACTTCAAAGGCAACGTCACCTGCAACGACTGTGACCGTTCCATGGTCGATGCCCGTTGGTGCTGCTTTCAATCCCGCCGCTTCGACAAGACGCGTCACTTCCACAGGGGTAAGAGGCGTCGCAAGATCTATATCGGACACAGGTGCACCGATTAAGCTGTTTCGGACACAACCGCCGACGAAAAATGCCTCTCGGCCCAAGGCGTTCATAACCGACGTGGTTTGTGGTGATTTCAGCCAAGCTTCATTGAGCTGTTTCATTTCAACAGCGCCAGTCGATCGGACAACCCTTTCAACATTCCCGCAGTTGCGCCCCAGATGTAATAATCGTTCCAGGGCATCGCGTAATAGTATCTGCGGCCATGAGGAGCGTCATAGTGGTGGCGCACGCGGTTTGCAGGGTCCATCAGGAAGTCGAGCGGGGCCTCGAAGACCTCTGCAACCTCGTTCGCATCAGGGGTTGGGCGCCAGCGAGGATCTACAACTCCCACATATGGCGTTACGCGGAACGCCGTACCCGTTAGGTAATCGTCAAGCGTGCCAAGGACCCGAACGGCGCGTGGGGTGAGCCCCACCTCCTCCTCCGCCTCTCTCAACGCAGTACGCTCAGGCGATAGATCTTCTGCATCGACCTTGCCACCGGGAAAGCTGATCTGGCCCGCGTGCTGTTTTAGATGGGGCGCCCGCTTGGTAAGTAAGACCTTCAACCCCTCTGGTCGCTCCAAAAGACCGCAAAGGACCGCAGCGGGTCTCGGCTCGCGTCCGTTCAAGACTGGCAAGCGGGCCTCGGGCGCTAAATCAAAGTCCGACCGCTCGCCCAGTGGATTGAGTGCGAGAGCGGCTTCGATTTGGTCCAGGGTAAGCATGGGCTTTGCCATGCCCCGAACGCATGGCTCGGGTCAAGTCAGAGCCTATTGTGCCGCCTGCGGTTGGCGGGCAAGTCGGCATTGGCCCCAGAGGTCTGAAAGCGCCGAAACGAGATGTTTGATATCCGCATCCGAGTGCAGAGGCGACGGCGTGATCCGAAGCCGCTCGGTTCCCTTCGGCACGGTCGGGTAGTTGATGGGTTGGATGTAGACGCCATACTGCTCCATCAAAGTGTCCGAGATGAACTTACACTTCACCGGATCACCGACCATCACCGGAATGATGTGGCTCGGGTTCGGCATATGCGGGATCTCGTACTTGTCGAGTTCTGCCCGCAGTTTTGCGACCGAGGCGCGTTGGCCCTGACGCTCGCTGTTCGAAACTTTGAGATGGCGGATAGAGGTTGCCGCACCCGCTGCCACGTGAGGCGGCAAGGCGGTCGTGAAGATGAACCCGCTGGAAAAGCTGCGCACGAAGTCGATGAGATCGCGCGTGCCCGTGATGTAGCCCCCGACTACGCCAAACGCCTTGCCCAACGTGCCTTCGATCACGTCGATCCGATCCATCAGGCCTTCACGCTCGGCAATACCGCCGCCGCGGGGGCCGTACATGCCGACCGCGTGAACCTCGTCGAGATAGGAAAGCGCGCCATGTTTCTCGCAGACCTCTACGATCTCGGCCAAAGGTGCGATATCGCCGTCCATCGAGTAGACGCTTTCAAAAGCAACAAGCTTTGCGCGGCCCGGTTCAATCTCGGAAAGTTTGCGGTCGAGATCTTCGACATCGTTATGCTTCCAGATCCGCTTGTCGGCGCGCGAGTGGCGAATGCCTTCGATCATAGAAGCATGGTTCAGCCCATCTGACAGGATTACAGCGTTCGGTAGACGAGCACCAAGCGTACCCAGGGCCGCCCAATTCGACACATAGCCTGAAGTAAAAAGAAGCGCCGCTTCTTTGCTATGCAAATCCGCCAGTTCACGCTCCAACACCACATGCTCATGGGTCGTGCCAGAGATGTTACGCGTACCGCCCGCACCCGCACCTGATCGATCTAGCGCCGCATGCATTGCCTCGAGCACTGAATGATTCTGACCCATGCCGAGATAATCATTCGAGCACCAGACTGTGACCGGCGCTGTATCCTCGGTCCGGTGATGCGTCGCGCGCGGGAAATCTCCACGATGCCGCTGCATCTCGGCAAAAACGCGATAATTACCTTCGGATCTTAAATCATCTAGGGATGAAGTGAAAAATGCTGCGTAGTCCATCGAGCTGCCTTTTGGTGGCTTACACGCGTAGTGTACCCCGACTTTGACGCCTTGGACATCCTTTCGAAATGATCGAGATCAAGAAAGCCGAACTAAGAGGCCGACATTCCCCGTAAACGCTCGGACCTCCGGCGCAACATCTCCACTGTTGTGAGCAACGCAATCGAGATGATCACCAAGATCGTCGCCACAGCGAGGATCGTTGGGGAGATCTGCTCGCGAATGCCTGAGAACATCTGGCGCGGGATGGTACGTTGCTCGGCCGAGGCCATTTGCAGCATCACCACGACCTCATCAAATGAGGTGATGAAAGCGAAGAGCGCGCCAGAGATTACGCCCGGCAGGATCAGCGGCATTTGCACCTTGAAGAAGGTCGTCACCGGATCGGCGCCCATCGATTGGGCTGCCCGCACAAGCGATTGATCAAACCCACTAAGCGTCGCGGTCACCGTGATGATCACGAAAGGTGTGCCCAGGACGGCATGGGCAAGAATGATCCCAGGGTAGGTGTAGGCCAGGCCAACATTGGAGAAGAAGAAAAACATCCCCGCGCCAATTATCACCAAGGGAACGATCATCGGCGAGATCAGGATCGCCATGATGGCGCGGCGATACGGCATTTCTGACCGGCTGAGCCCAATAGCCGCCAAAGTCCCGAGCGATGTGGATATGAGCGTCGCGAAAATGCCGATAAAGAACGAGTTCTTCATCGCCCGCACCCACTGTGCGTTGTTCCACATGTCGTACCACCAACCCTCAGTCGCATCGGGAGCCGCCATTCCGTTGCGGACGATATCCGCATACCAGCGGGTTGAGAGTGCTTCTGACTGCAGTGTCAGCATGCCGTTGGTGAAGCTGAAGTAGGGCTCGGCATTAAAGCTCAGTGGAGCGACGACGACGATCGGAGCGATCAGGAAAAACAGGATCAGCCCGCAGATGACGCGGAAGGTGTAGAACCAAACGCGCTGTCCGGTGGTGGCGTACGGAGGCAGTTCAGACATGGCTCACCCCAGCTTCATGTTATCGATGCCCACGATCTTGTCGTAGATGTAGTAGAGGAACAGCACGAAGATCAGGAGCACACCACCCAGTGCCGCCGCGAGCGACCAGTTCAGCGTCGATCGCATATGGTTGTCGATAAAGTTCGAGATCATCACCCCGTCCTGACCGCCAACCAAGGCGGGCGTAATGTAGTAGCCAATCGCCAGAATAAAGACGAGCAGCCCTCCGGCCCCAATCCCCGGAATTGTCTGCGGGAAGTAAACCCGCCAGAACGCCGTCCAGTTGTTCGCACCTAAGGACTTGGCCGCGCGTACATAACTAGGCGGGATGGTCTTCATGACCGAATAGAGGGGTAAGATCATGAACGGCAGCAAGATATGCGTCATTGCGATCAGGGTGCCGGTTTTATTGTAGATCAGTGAAAAGCGGTTGTCGTCGCCGACAAGTCCTATGAAGACCGCTAAATCGTTCAGCACTCCCTGACCTTGCAGCATCGCAATCCAAGCGGTGGTCCGAACCAGGATCGACGTCCAAAACGGCAGTAAGACTAGGATCAAAAGGAGGTTTGCGATCCGGTTGGGTATGGTCGAGAGCAGATAGGCCACCGGATAGCCCAAGATCAGGGTCGCTAGGGTCACGACGATCGAGATCTCTAGGGTCCGCAAGAACAGACGGATGTAGATCTGACGAAGTTCATCTTGTGGAATAAACTCACCGGTCGCTGTGTATTGCCAGTCCAACGCGGCGGCATAGTAGGCAGGCGTCAACGAGGTTGAGGCAACTTTGAACGCTTGCCAGGTCTCAATTTCTGCCCAGTCCTTCTTGGCCTTGATCATGGCATCCTTGAAGGGTGCCTCCATCCTCGTAGCTCTTCGCGCGGTCGAGGTGATGAGCGATCGGGTGCCTGAAAGCTCACGGTTAACTCGGGTCGCGACCTTGCCGATGGGCTTGTCGGGATGTTCGCGCGCCGCGATGAAATCGGCGACCATGGCCGCATACATCTCTTCGGTCGGCTCGCTTTGCCCATCCCACTGTTGCAGCACCTCAGTGCTCAGCGGCATGTGCTTGGCGTAGGTGTCGTTATAGAGCATTTTGGCAAGACTCTCGTCGTCCAGTTTGATACTTGCTGCGATGACTCGGTCTCGAAACTCACCAAACCTCTGAGACGGCAAAGAGAATTGGATGGTGATTGCCATGTTGGAGAATAG
>JBCDAQ010000116.1:0-12425 GCA_039185285.1 Pseudomonadota bacterium | reverse complement strand
GCCAACAAGGACAGTGAGGATCGGGCGGAAGACTTTGTGGCCGGATTGGAGCAGCTCTACGATCTGGCGGCGTTCTTCACGGTCAATGTGTCCTCGCCGAACACTGAGAAGCTGCGCGACTTGCAAGGCAGGGCGGCTCTGGAGGATCTGCTCCGCCGTGTGGTCGCAGCAAGGGACGCGCGGGCCGAGACCGGAGCCCGCCGCCCGGTACTCGTCAAGATCGCCCCGGATCTCAGCGATGGCGAGATCGCCGATGTCGCTGGTGTTGCCAAAGATGTGGGGCTGGACGGGATCATCGCGACCAACACAACACTGAACCGCGATGGCCTGCGTTCAGCCCATGCAGGCGAGATGGGCGGCCTTTCCGGCGCGCCGCTAAAGGCGCGGTCGCTGGCCGTTCTCAAACGCCTCCACACGGAGACCGGAGGCCGGATACCCTTGATAGGCGTTGGGGGTATTGCCACCGCCGCAGAGGCTTATGAAAGGCTCAAGGCGGGTGCCTCGCTGGTGCAGATCTACTCGGCGATGGTTTTTGAAGGGGTCTCACTCGGTCGCAGGATCGCGGAAGGTTTGGATCGGACCATGTCGCGTGATGGGGTCGGATCGATCCGCGAGCTCCACCAAAGCCGTTAGCGCGTATCTCCCCGCGCCGGGGTGGGTGGGGGAAGGGGGCAGAAGACATCCAGCGCCAGTCTTGCTTGGGAGGCGCGGGGAGATACCGGTCCGATGAACGAGGAAGTGCCAATTGCGAAGTCGAGTTGCCGTCACCGCCGTAGTTTTTGTCCTGGGGGCAGGTGCTCAAAACGGGACCGCTGGCCCAAATCCTGTCCTTCTCGGAGATCAGGAGGATCAGAGATGCACGACGGCGTTTGAACTTGCGCAAGAAGCATTTCACAGAGCAGCGCCAAACTTGTTTTGGCCAGTTGTGCGACCGGATCACCCGACGATCAAAGCCGCTCTTTATCGGAATGGGCGCGATATAAGCGGTGGGGATGGGATCATCCACGACCCGGAGGTTTTTGAGCGTATCGAGCCGGAAGATGCCGGCTACCGGGCAGTCTATTGGCAGCGCAAAGCTGCCTCAAACCTGCGTTTGGTGGTTGTAGACCAAAGACACAACTGGCAAGGAGATTGGTACTACTCATTTTTCCTGCCCGAGGATCGGTCTAAGAGATCTTTCTTCAGCTGGCTCAGCGAGACGCCGCAAGAGGCATATTCAAGCGCTTTGGGTGTCAATCAATGGAATCCGCCCTTGGTTCTTTTTGACGCTAAGGGGAGTAGTATCGGATTGATCGACCTTGGGCATCCGGCGAGACCATTGCACCCGTGGACCGTCTTTGAGGCGCAATCTGCACCCCTTTGCACGATAGACTTTCTGGGCGGCGGGGCGGTGGGCCTCGATCGGCTACCAAGGCCGGTTCAACGAATTGCCAAGCTCTTGGACGAGGCATTGGGCTCAGAACTCAATGGCGGCACGCTAAATCCGGTCGGTCGGTTGCGCGCAAACATGATCAAGCGCTGGGCGACAGCAACCAACCGGCCCTGGGCCCTGGTTTCGCCGCCTTACAATACCCGAGCCGAGGTCGATACCGGCTTAGAGGCGTGGGCTGACGTTACGCCCAGCCGGGCGAAGGTCCAGCGAGAAATCCAAAAACTGTACAAACCTGCCGAGGAGGCACTTGCGGAGTACTATGCCGCTGAGTTCAGCTTGGACCCGGCCAGCGCGGCCGAATTCAGTGAATACGCGATGGATATCCTCTACCGAGGGCACTTTGTCTTTCGCCGCGATAAGCCTCGTGGGCCGGATCCCGTTTCTCCCTGGCCCCAAGACGTGCGATAAGGGGGCGGGGGACTAGAATGACTTTGCTTCATATCACGAACGGCGACTCGGCGGCGAGCCTTCTTGAGCAAAGCGCCGTTTCGGGCGCGGTTTTGCCCTGGCGTGATCCCATGCATCACGGCCCGTTTCCCGCCGATTTGCCTTTGGAAGCCCTGAGCGAGGTTCGTGCAAAGTATCTTGCCGGGCCGGATGTCGACACGGAAAAGCACATAGATTGGTTTCGCTTTCGCGATGCACGACTGCGTTCTGCTCAAGCATACGAGCGGGTCGTTCTCTGGTTTGAGCACGATCTGCTCGATCAGCTGCAAATCCTGCAACTTCTCGATTGGTTCGCGGTTCAAGCGCTGGGCGATACGTCGTTGGAGCTGGTTTGTATCGACCGTTTTCCCGGGATCGACCCTTTTAGGGGCCTTGGTCAGCTCGACAGTGATCAGATAGGAACGCTTGATGCGATGCGGCGCGCGGTGTCGCCGAACATGCTGGAGCTCGCATCGGCCGGTTGGTCAGCTTTTAGATCCGACAATCCGCGGGATTTGTTGGTGTTTCTCGAGCGCGATTTGACCGAGTTGCCGTTTCTTCGACCCGCCTTGCTCAGGCATCTGGAGGAATACCCATCAGCGAAAAGTGGCCTGACACGCACCGAGGCTCAACTTCTAGCGCTTGCAGGTGACGCAGTGCAGAGCCCGGGCGAGTTGTTTCTTAGGAATATGGACTTTGAGACGGCGCTCTATATCGGTGATCTTCGGACATTCTCCACGATCGCAGATCTTTGCGCTGCTGGCCTGCTTGAGTGCTCATCTGGGCGCTTCTGGTATCCGCCGCAAAGCAAAGAGGAGGTCATGGCTTTCCGCGAACAGCGTCTCACCCTATCGGCACTGGGCGAGAAGGTTCTGCATGGTGACAGCCATGCCTTCGCGTTGATGGACCGGGATTGCTGGCTTGGCGGTGTCAGGCTCTTAACCGATGGCCAGATCTGGTCATGGGATCGGGAGGCCCATGACTTTTCCAAACATCCTTTGCCAAGCTAAGCGCCGGTCGCCGCAGGAAACCGGCGCGATCGTCGAGGCTATCTCGCCCGATCACCCAAACAGATCGGGCGCGTCTGCTACCATGCCTTCGACGGTATAGGGATCGATCGCTCCGGCATCTTTGAGGTCGTTGTAGAGGTTAGCGTACACGAAGTTGTCCGGTACGCCGTCTTCATCGAAGTATTTAATCTTCTGGTCGACCCGACCCTCATCGTCATAGACGATGCGCATGGCAAGCCAGGGTTTGTCGCCGTCATAGTCGATTTCCTGCTTCTCTTGGCGCGTGCCGGTTTCGTCGTAAAGCAGCGTTCTAAAGTCGAAACTGTCGAAAATCGTTGTCTTCTCTGACCGGATGCCCGTGTCGTGGTATTGCTCGACGATCGTGAACCAGTTGTAGTTTCCCTTGATCTCGGGCTCGGGAGGTGAGATCGGCGGGCCGTCGCCTGGATTCAAAATTGGCGCATTCCCGAAGTAAGGGTCGGTTGTTATCCGGCTTTCTATGGTTCCAGTTTCGTCGAAGACGGTTGTGCGAGACCGCCCGTTGTTAAACGTCTTCACCTCAATTTCGAGCTGCCCATCCTCATTGAACTGCCGGATAAACCGGTCGTCGGCTTCAATTCGGTGGATGCCGTCGTCCTCGTAGAAGATGGCGGTACTGGTGAAGTCATCATTGCCGCGGAAAAAGATCTCGGGCGCGCCCTCCGCGTCGAAGGACTCAATCTCGAAGGACCAAGGTTCAAAACCGAGTCCGTCCGGACCTTGACCGTTGACATCAACGATCAGATTTTGGCGCAAAACGCCTGTCTCGTCATAGACTTGGCGTGTTTCGATTCCACCAGATGGCGCAAAGACGGTGTCGATCTGCCAGCCGGGAAACTCCTCCGCCGGAAAGGTCTCGTTGATGATTTCATAGGTTCGGGCAATGCGCTCTAAGATGCTGTTCTGCTCTGAGAACGCGTCACCCAATAGCTCGTCAATAATCTCGGGCATCAATCAACTCCGTCCAATTACCTTCCGACTGACAGTATCCGCTTCCATTTCTATGGCAAGACATTGGCGCCGTGAAAAGTGATCTAAAATGAAGCAATTGCCGAGTGTTGCTCCATCAACGCCCCTAGGATGAGGAGCTGGATCTACCGCGGCAACAAGTATTCGATGCCGATCGTTCACGTGATCGGCCTTCCGATCTCATTTTAGATCTCGAAGACCTCGCTGAAGATGATCCTCTCATTCTCGGAAGGATAAAGCTCCCGCTTACTAGATCTGATGAGATCCGTGCTGTGCCGTTCGGTCTCGGTTACGCGGAGCCGCCATTTGTCGCTGCCCCGTGGGCCACCGCCTGCACCTGGCGCTTTGATATAGTTCCGATAGATCATGTCTGGGCGTTTCGCGATGAAGGCCGAGGCCGCGTCGAAGAGCGACCCTGATTTTTGTGGGAAGAGTGTCGTGCCCGTGTAGTTCGTCGGCATCACAACAGTACGCTGCTCGATTGCATCGGCGGGCGTTGGGGGATCGGCGATTGCGGGGTCTTCCACGGTGATCCAATCCAACTCATCCGGGTTGGCGCCGGCGGTGTGTTGCACTTCGACACGGATCAGGTTGCGCCAGGGGCGGTCAGTTTGATGCGCGCTGTCGGGAGGGGCTTCATGTGAGACACCAAAGACCTCGACCAGCCATCCGTCAGAGCCATGGCGCCGGGCGGTGACCAAGCGTTCCGGCAGGATCTGTGTCATCTCCAGCGGGACCGAGGCGGAGAGGTGGCACCCTGGAACCGAGACCGGATGCAACCGCGCCACGCCCAGCCGGACAAAGGGCTGATAGACGCGCCCGGGGTCGAACATCAGGTCGGAGTAATACCGGTTACTCACGGGATCCCAGCTCACAGGGTGGCCAGCTGCATCCACTTGGGCGATCGTGGTTCCCGTCTCGCTGGGCAGGCTCAGATGCTCATACCGGGGTGAGCCGCCTGCAAGGGCGCGCTCCTCCATTGGAAACGCCTCGGGCCAACGAATATCCGGGCCATCAGTCGGCCGCGCACGGGCGGGAAACGCATCGATCCCAGGGGACAGATTGGTGACATTGCCAGAGATCTCGGGCGTCCATATCGGATCGCCGGACCAGATCGTCACATGGCGGGCCGCGCGTTCGAACCCTTTGGGGTCATCCTGGCGGGGCAGTACCGCGGCCAGCATCTCACCAAAGCCCGACGCGAACCAAGGCCGGTCGAGATAGACCCGCAAGCCCGCGCGCCGCCAGCTCGCTTTGTAGTACCCAGCCGTGTCGCGAAGCCAGTCGAAGACAGGCGTCGTGCCCGATACGACCGGTGGTGGCGGTGGTGCAGCGTTCGGGACATGGATCACGACATCGGGCGATGCGATTTGCGTTGCTGCAGCATTGTTTCGGATCGCAGGGGGAAAGAACTCTCGAAATCGGCTCGCGCCAACGACGCGATACCGGACCCTGCGATAGAGTGTGTCGCCGAAGGTATGGGTTCCGTCAAAGGCTCGCGTGCCATTTGGTGTGCTGTCGGGATCGAGGCGTTCTCGAAACGCGGTTCCGGCACGCCATGTGGCGCCAGGGGCGTCTTGTCCACCATCCACGGCTTCCACCCAGCGCCCTTCGAGCGATAGGCTCTCGGTGCTTTCCGCATGGCATGGCGTGCTGACCGCGAGGGGGGCCGCCATATCGCCCGTACCGCGCATGGCCGCGACGATGCCAGCGACGGGCGTGACCAATGGGCGCTGTGTCGCGTGAATGAGTTCGATCTTCAGATCAGGGGTGAAGGCCCAGTGTTCGCCGCGATTAATGAGCTCTCTCAAAGACTGATAGAGGTCGACGGGCAGATCCTCTTTCATCCAAGCGGCGAGGCCGAAGATGTCCGCCGGCTCGGATTGCTCGTCAAACATCGCGCTGAGGGAGAGGGTTGCCGTCTCCCCCTTCGGCAACGAGATCCTCAGCTCTCGATTCGCGGCGTTCCAATGGCAGCGGTCCCAAATGGAGTAAGGGGTATGATGCGTTGGTACAAAAGAGAGTGGATCGCTCGGATCTTCGCGCAGCCTTACAGTCCAGACACGGGCGTTCGGCCAAGTGTCAAGTGGATCGATCACATGAGATGAGCGATTGAACCACCGATTATCGGTGGTTTGTCGGGGAAGATCAGGTGTCACAACGGCCCGAACGTCCTGCGCCAGTGGATCCGGTAGCCAGGGGGTATGCTTGCGGCTCGATGAGGCGACCGGGTAGCTGCGGGCCTGCTCGATCGTGGATTGCACTTCTGACAGGTTCGCATCCCGGCTTTCCAGTGTCTGATACATGCTCACAGCAGGTCGCCCGTCCGGGCCATCAAGCACCCCGTGCCGCTCGGCCATGTCGACGCTCGTGCGTGGTGGGAGCAGCATCCGTAGGTCTTGATCCTGCGTCGGTTGCGCCATCTCGGCATCGCCAGAGCGGATCACCATGCGCAGAAGGCTCGCCCCGTCCTCTGGCGTATCGACACCTTCTGCCGTCTCAACGAGGGCGGGAACAGGCGGTGCCACAGGTTCAAAGCGGCGATATGTGTGGCTCGCGCTGATCGCTTTGTCGGATTTCTCTTCGCTTCCTTCCGCATTATGGGCCAGATCGGCGAGGCGGACGCGGAGGCGGTACTCCCGCCCAAAACGAAGGATAGGCAAGCTACGCGGCGTTGGTTCTGCCGAAACCGAGGCTGGAAGCCCGCCTGCTTCCGCATTGCGCTTTGGGTCACCGTCTTGATCAAGGGCCAGGCCTGGGCGCGGTGCGGCGAGGCTCCACCCATCCCAGTGAAACAGGCTTTCGGTCACGCGCATGATATGGGCATACTTCGCGGGCGCCCCGGGCGGTGCCTCGCTTGTTGCGAGCTGCACCAGCCCCTCGGCCGCCTTATCGGCAAGCTTCAGCCCAGCTTTCCGGAGGGCATAAGTCGCTGTGATCTGGCAGAGCGAGCGCCATTCGCCCGCGCTTTGTACATCGACATGGTAGCCGCGGGTCACGTCCTCCGCATGAAGCACAATCTCTTTGCCCGCCTTGAGCTTTTCGTCGAAGTTCGAGGTCTGGAGCAACCTGGCAGTCAATTCATCCGCCCGCCCAGTTTCAGTCAGAACGATCCCTGTGGAGCGCAAGGTCGGCAGGCCCATAGGCTCGTCGTCCAGCACGGTTCGACCAACGCCCGAGGTGACCCTGTTCTCACGTGAATTCACCGAGGCGGCGGTGCCAGTCAGTTTGATAATCCCACCATCAACATCCACCTGCATCGGCTGAAACCGCCCGTCCTCAAGGTCGAGCCGCCGACCACGGATGCGTTTGCCGCTGGGGATTGCTTCGAACACCTTCTTGTCGAACCGGGTCATCAACTGAGGTCGACCGTCGGGGCGCGTCTCCACACCCTTACCCTCTCTCCAGGCGACTTTCACCGATAGGGGGAGCTCCCCAGGCTCGGGCAAGCCCGCCAGCTCGAGATCGATAACCAGCCCGGTTTGTCGGAGCAGCAAGCTGTGCTGACCGATCGCAGCGACGAGCCGGTGGAAGTCCATGCCCTCAATCGCAGCCTGTGGATCGAGGGGTTGAAAAGGTGTGTCCTTGTAAAGAAGGAGCGGTTGCATAAAGGCGTGGAACTCGGCCAAATCGTACCGGTCACCCCATTCCTTGCGTGCGCCTGCAGCGTTTGGCCCTGACAAGTCATCTAACGCGTCCTGCGGATTGGGCGCTTCGGCATAGGCGGTCAGCATCGGCTGGAGATCGATTGCCCGAGGCAGGACGGACGACCAATCATTCGCGATCTGCACATAGGTGTCGCGCAACCGACGCTGGAGCGCGGCCGCGTTGTAGGACATGGCGAGTTTCTCGGTCAGATCCTCATTTTCGCGTGGCCGGACAATGGTTCGATCATCAAAGACTGCGCCCCAAACCTTACTGTCAGGGCGAGAGGTAGGCAGGCCCTTAAAGACCTGATCGCCGAAGATCACATGGAACTCGGCCTTGGCCACCACGGCCGGCCAGTCAAGCCAGACCGGGAACTCCTTGAGCGAGACCGTCTGGCTGTCCACCCCCAAACGCGGCGAGACCATGACCGAAACCTCAGCTGACTTCCCGTTATAGGGCCGGGGCAGCGCTGTCCAAATAACCTGTTGGTCGTAGCTCATCGTTCGTGGACCTTCATCAAGCGTAGGCGGCGCAAATGGCAGCCCAGTCGCGTTGGCTCGTCATGGCTGAGAATGCGGGATCGGCCTCGCCTGCATTGAAGGAGCGCTCCACATGCAATGTAACGGAGGTCGAGAAAAACAAGACCTCCACCTCGACCCTCAGCGTCGCTTGACCGCGCACAAGCGCGCGCTGCTCGCTATGGCGTTTCTCGTAGGCCAGGGCCAAGTTGAACACGAGGGAGACTGTGATGAGCGCCAAGACCGAGAGGCGGCCGCGGAGCTCCACATACCCCTCCAGCAGCACATCTTTATTGCGATAGCGGAAATAGACGCCGCCCTTCACCGAGACGGAGCCGGATGCGACCCCGATATTCATCGAGAGCTGCGCGCCGAACTCCAGCGCTGCCTCGATCTCACGCACGCCGCCTGCGTCGACGGCCAGGGCGAAGAAACCCCCGCCGCCAAGCCCTGCGACCGCGATCTCGAACGGGCGATGGCGCTCGTTGAAATTGAACGCCAGGTCGATCGGTTTTTCCTGGAATGGGATCGTCGTCGTGGCGCCGAGCGTCATGTTCTTCAACGCAAAAACGCCGACTTCGACATTTGGCAGGCCGATATCGAACTTTGCCTGTATGCCTGAGGGAACCGGATTGATCATGGGCCCATGGCCAAGACCGTCCGAAGGGATCAGGTTCTTCAGCCCGTTCAGGAACTCTAAAGCACCGTAAAAGACGATTGGTTCGTCATTCATCACGACGCGGGCGTCGGGTTTCTTGCCAGCGATTGCATCGAAGCCAATCTCATCGAAACGAACCTGCATCAGCTCGAACAGGGTCAGGTCGATATTGGTGATGTGGCCATGGGCCTCGGCCGTTGGGTTCTCCAGATCGGTCGGGATGGTGAGGGTCGAGGCGTCACCTCCGAACTCGCCCGTCACATCGAGTTTCTTGAGTGTCGCTTTGACAAAGGTGTGGAGCAGGATCTCGGCATCCGTGTTGCGCGGTGCCAGGACGATTCCCGCTTCGTCGAAGGTTCTCGTGATCGACTTTTGCAGTTTCCACTCTCGGATCAGCTCTTCCGAGCTTCGGCGGGTTCGGAAGGTGGGCAGGTCCCCTCCGTAGTCCGAGAGCGAAGCGACCAGTTTCTCCAACAAGAAGTTGCCCAGGATTTTGAACTTGGGCAGCAGATCATCCCAGTCGGCATTGCCTTGGATCATCTTGTTGAGATCGTTTGGATCAGGCAGTGGGATCGGGCCCAGCCCATCGGCAATCGCACCGATGGTTTGGCTGGCATGACCGATCGCGCCCATGGCATCGGAATCGAGCGAGTCGATCCCGCCTTCAAAGCTCAGATCGATCGGATTCTCGATCTTCAGCATCACCCGGGCGCCGTTGCTTGGGAGCGTGCCCTCGAGATACTGATTGGTCAGCACGAGATCGCGCGGCATGTCATCGACCCCGCTGATCTCTGCAACGCCGGGCGCCCACGCCTTTGCCCGCTTCATGGCGGGAGAGAAGGTGTTCGCCCCAGTCCCATGGGCCGGACCAAAGGCGATCTCCTCCACCGACATATCCAGATCGACCGACGCACCGCGCGCCATCCGCATCATCTGCCCCGAGAGCCGGGCCCGATATCGCCCCGAATACGGGGCCGTCGGCGTGTTTAGACCCGCGTCGCCTTCCCAGATCGACTCGAGCGACGCGCGATGAGTGCTCCACGTCTCCCAATACGCGGCGGGGAGGTAGTATTGCGCCAGATCGAACGCGATCTCTCGGCCCTGATCGTCTGTTGCGAGGAACTCGAACAGAAACGCCTGGTTGTTCACCTCGACCTTCTGGCCGTTCATCGGAAGGCCAGCCGCATTCGAGTCGAGCGATGGGGTTCGGCCCGTGGTGCATCGCAGGGTCTTAAAGGGCAGGCCGCGCCCGCTATGAAGCTGGCCATCCAGTGGGAAAACCAGCGGATTTGCGTCGACGATCAGGAACACCTTTTGGCGCAACGGCGCCCAGCGGCCGCTGGCGTTGGAGAGGAAGCGCCGTTCGGTCAGGGTAACTTTGGTGCAGGGAATGCCGAAGGGATAGAGCACCCCAGCCTCGGCAATGCGCACCCGCTGATCCCGTCCGAGCGCTGCATAGTGATCCCAGCCGATCAGGCCACCAAAACCGGGATAGGTTTGGCTGTCATCCTGCCAGGTGATCCCAAGATCCAGTGTTGCACCGAGTGGGGAGAGCTCCAACCGTCGTACTTTTGCGGGGACTGGCTCGTAGTTGTCCTGCGGTCCGCCGCCCACTGGTTCCTCGTTATGGCCGGTCGTCCGCTTGACGATATCACGTCGCCAGGGCGGTGTGAGCGACATCCTGAACGGGTCCTCATCCTCATCTTTGGCCGTGTAGTCCGGCGTCCAAAGGCCGAAGAAGTCGAGCCCACCATCGGTGAAGACCCCACTGCTATGGCCCAAACGGGTACGCCACATCTCCACCCGCTCACCGGCGCTGAAGTCGGGTGCTGGGGACGTGGCGGGCTGGCGAAACCGGGCGAAGGAGCCGGGCGAGGTGATAAGCCGATAGGGGATCTCCAAAGCTGTTGCCGTGTTCGCGGGGTTATGGGGGTGCATCATCAGGTTGAAGAGACCGCTCATGAACAGCAAATTGAGCCCAAAGCCGGTTCCGGATTCCAGAATCCGGCCTGCCAATCTCCAGGCGAAATAGACCTCGTAGAGCGACTCGATCAGCTCACCTGCCTCGCGCTTCGCCTTCTGATCGCCACTGGTTGCGTTCCGTGCCGCCTGCGCGAAGATCTCGCTTTGCTCTTCGACATCCTCCCGCACCGCTTCGGCGAGATCCCGGGCGTCGCGCCAGTCCACACCTTTGATGAGCTCGAACTTCTCATCCGCAAAGTTCGTCGCCTGCGTGGATACGAGGACTCCGAGCCCGCTGAGGCCCTGCGACGCGGTCTCGCCCTGAAGCATCCAGAGCAGCCCGCCGAAAGTCTCACGCACGGCCCGCAACATGCTGGTGCGCAACCCGTCACCGATGGGGTGTGCCAGCGGGTCCACGCTCAAGGACCATTGGTTCATCGCGGCAAGAAGCGCGTTCAGGGTGATGGGCAGAGAGCTCTCATTGTAGGGCATCTGAACGACAACCCGGCTTGGCCCAGCCAGCCGTGCGCGCAGTGGTGTCGTGAAGCCGCCGTTCTGGTCCTGGTTTACGTCCTCCTCCTCCAGCGCCTCTTCGCCGAAGTTTTGACCGGGTAGTTCGAGCGCGAGGTAGGAGGGAAGGTCAGGGTCGACCCGGACTGCGTGGCCATTGAATGAGGATCTGTGCAGGTTGTGGAATGTGAAAATCCCGTTGAAGAGATCCCCGCCGCGGATCACCCTAAGGGGCGTAATCGTCGTGTACTCCACCGGCAGGCCAAGGCTCGGATCCGGTAACGGGTCGACAACGGGGTCGGCGCTCAATCCGCTCGTATCCCGAGGCTGGAGCTCTGGACCCGCTACGGTCGAGGTGGGGGCCGTCGCCGTCACATCTCTGCGGATACGCGGCACTCCCGTCGTCCTTGCGAGCGTTCGGATGGATCTTGGAGAGAGGTTCGAAAACGTTTGACTCATGACAACTTCCTCAATCACGAAATTGTCAGGCACGCGCACCAAGCCGTCAACCTTTGGGCGAGCAGCTGGACAGAATAAAACTTTTAAGCCTCTGAATCTCCATCAGAGAAAATCGATGCGCTTTGCCCAGAATCCGCCCGAACTTCAGCCGATAGGGGTAAGCATTCGGTTTCAGGCGCTTGGTTTTCCCGGTCGGCACCATGGAATCAGAGACGCGTCCGCCCACATCTTTTGCGTGTTTTTGTAGCGGATCCGTAGCTGTCGGTCGAAGGCGACGCAGCTCGGGCCAATATCGATCCTGAACCGCGATTGACTGGCGAGTTGGCCAATGCACGCTCTGCGGAAATACCTCTGAAAAGTCATCGGTGCGGAGCGAAGCCGTAGCACAGCGGCTGTGCGCCAAGCTTCGCATCAGCGCAAATGCGGATGCCTAAAAGAGTTCGGAGGAGAGCCGAGCAAACGCGAACCACGGCACCCTTTCAGAACAGGAACGTTCGCGTAGAACTCACTTGTTATTTCTCTAGACTCATCATTAAACTTCTAGGATGAAGAGCGTGATGGTGTTCGGTCAGACATTGGCCGACTGAAAAGGGAACACGGTGCGGGTTGACGCCCAACTCCGTGACTGCCCCCGCAACTGTAAGCGGAGAGCGACCCCGATAAACCACTGGGCTCATGGCTCGGGAAGGTAGGGGCACGCGATGATCCGCAAGTCAGGAGACCTGCCATCTCCGATCCGCTTTTGGGCGGATCGCAGTCACCGAAACCCCGGCGGGGCGCCATGGGAGGGAGAG
>JBCDAQ010000115.1:0-12481 GCA_039185285.1 Pseudomonadota bacterium | reverse complement strand
TCGGGTCGATGTTTTCGATCGAGCAGATGATGATCGCATTGTCCGCCTTGTCACGGACCACCTCCATCTCGAACTCTTTCCAGCCGAGCAGGCTCTCATCGACCAGGATTTGGCCCGCGGGCGAGGCCTCCATCCCCTGGGCGCAGATCTTCTCATACTCCTCGCGATTGTAGGCGATGCCTCCACCGGTGCCGCCCAGCGTGAAGGCGGGCCGGATGACCGCGGGCAGACCCACAACCGAAATCGCGTCGACCGCCATTTTAAGACCCGCCGCGATGTATTTTTGGCCCTCGGCATCCTTGGGTGCGGTGATGATGGTCGCGCGCGGGTTCTCGAGCCCGATCCGGGTCATCGCGTCGCGGAAAAGCGCCCGGTCCTCGGCCATCTCAATGGCCCCACGTTTGGCCCCGATTAGCTCGACAGTGAACTTATCGAGCACACCCATGTCGGCCACAGCTAGTGCTGTGTTAAGGCCCGTTTGCCCGCCCATTGTCGGGAGCAAAGCGTCGGGCCGCTCCTTCTCGATGATCTTGGCGACAACTTCCGGGGTAATCGGCTCGATGTAGGTTGCGTCCGCCATTCCAGGATCGGTCATGATGGTCGCGGGGTTCGAGTTAACCAGAATGACCCGATACCCCTCTTCGCGCAGGGCTTTACACGCCTGCGCACCAGAGTAATCGAACTCGCAAGCCTGCCCGATGACGATCGGGCCCGCACCGATGATCATAATTGACGTAAGATCGGTGCGTTTCGGCATTTGAGCCTCCAGGTAAATGGCAAATTCGGGGCCTTATAGCGATCCTGTGGGCGAGGGCAACAAGAGAGGGGTCCAAAGGAGAGCTGCTGAGGTGTTTTCTGTGTGCGTTGCAGCATCCTGCAGAAACCTGGCAAAACACCGCATATTTTTCGAAACAGTTTACAATTCAGGCCTAACCAAATGAATTGAAGGCAATATTCTCCCCGATAACGAATCTGTGTGAGGTCGCGTATGGACATCGCCCCGCGTAGCGAGATCGCCGGTGTATTGGCAAAGAAGAGCCGCGATACTTTGCGGCTCAGATCCCGTTTTCGGGTAATCGCGCAAGGACGCGATCATCGGATAATGGAGCTTTCAGCAGAAGGATTTGTAATCGAGGCTGACGGCCGCCCACCGCTGCGAGGATATGTCGAGATCTTCGATGGCGACGAGCGTGTGGATCGTCGTCTCGTGCTTTGCGACTGGGCACGAGATGGCCTCGTCGGATACGAATTCAAACGCGACGGCGCCGGAAACGACGTCCCGACAGACTATGTACCGAGCGTAATCGCAGGGCTTATCGAAGGGCCTGAGCGCTAGGCCATCCAGACTGCACCTAGAACGCTCAAACGGTTGCCCCCTTGCAACCCTGCAAGCAGGGCTGCAAGCGGCCATTTAGCCACGTGCGTCCTGCACGTTGCACCAACGCGCCTGATGTCGATGTTCTAGCGGCCTGCCCTTAACGCTTGTGCTGTTCGAGAGAAGATGAGTTCTAGAGCGAGGTGCACACAGCTTCATGCAGGTCAACCGCCCGCGATCCGAGGCAACAGAACCACTTCGTTTTCGGGCGAGATCGGCTGGAACATCGCCTCGGTGTAGATCTTGCCGTCGATCGAGACCGATACGCCACGTTTGAGCTGCGGGGCGAGGCCCGGATAGGCGGCTCCCAAGCCTTTCAGCAGATCCCGGATTGTGGCGGCCTCGACCTGGACCGTGGCGGCCCCTCCGGCATGACGTCGGAGGGAGCCAAAGAGCTCGACCGTAACGGTCTCAGCCATCCTGGTCTTTGAGCGCTTTCAGGATCCGCGGGGGCGACATCGGAAGCTCGGTCATCCGCACGCCGGCGGCTCGGCTCACTGCGTTCGCAATCGCTGCAAGCGGGGGTACGATCGAGGTCTCGCCAACCCCTCGCACACCGTAAGGGTGGCCTGGGTTGGGCACTTCGACAATCTCACAATCGATCATCGGCAAATCCGAGGCGACCGGGATACGGTAGTCGAGGAAGCCCGCGTTCTGCAGCCGGCCATCCTCACCGTACACGTATTCCTCGTTCAGCGCCCAGCCAATGCCTTGCGCGGCGCCACCTTGGAACTGTCCTTCGACGTAGGACGGATGGATCGCCTTACCCGCATCCTGGCAGACCGTGTAGCGGGTCACGCGGGTCGCACCGGTTTCCGGGTCTACTTCAGCGTCCACAAGGTGGGTTGCAAAGCTCACGCCTGCCCCTTCCGGCGTCGCCTCGAAGTGACCGGAGATCGGACCACCGGTTTGGCCCATATCGCCGCAGAGCTCGGCGAAAGAGAGCGGCTCGTGCTGACCGGCGTTGTGGCCCGCGGGCTTCGCCATACCGTCTTCCCAGACTACAGCGTCCTCTGGGATACCCCAGATCTTAGCCGCCCGTCCGCAGAGTTTCTGCTTTGCGTCCCGTGCCGCCTTGATTGTGGCCAGTCCCGAGGCATAGGTCACCCGGCTGCCGTGACTAACATCGTTGTATCCCAGCGAGGCGGTATCCACGACTGTGGTCCGAACCTTCTCATAAGGGATCCCAAGTTCTTCGGCCGCCATTAGGCACATTGAGGCCCGCGAGCCGCCGATGTCCGGTGTGCCGACCGACAGCGCCACTGTGCCGTCCTGGCTAAGTGCTAAGCTGACCGAAGTTTCGCCGCCATGGTTAAACCAGAAACCGCAGGCGATGCCGCGCCCTTGGTTCGGTCCCAAAGGTGCTGAGTATTGAGGATGGTTCTTAGCCGCCTCCAACGTCTCGATCAGACCAATGCGCGGCCAGCGCGGGCCGTAGGAGGCTTTGGTGCCCTCTTTCGACGCATTTTTCAGGCGCACCTCGACCGGATCCAGGTCCAGTTCCTGGCACATCATGTCGATCACAGATTCAACGGCGAATGCCGCCATAGGCGAGCCCGGCGCGCGGTAAGCGGCTTGTTTCGGGCGGTTGCAGATCACATCGTACCCGACGGAGGACACGTTCTCGAGTGCGTAGCATGCAAACGAACACATCGCCCCCATATCCACCGGTGCGCCGGGATAAGCGCCACCCTGGAACCGGTTCACCGCCAGTCCGGCGGTCATCGTACCGTCCTTCTTCATCCCGATCTTGATATCCATCGACGTCGACGAGGTCGGCCCCGTTGCCCGGAAGACTTCCGAGCGGTTCATCATGATCTTGACCGGGCGGTTAGTTTTGCGGCTGAGCGCAAGTGCCAGTGGCTCGATAAACACGGTCGTTTTGCCACCAAAACCGCCGCCGATCTCGGACGCCACAACGCGAAGCTGGGTCGAGTCGATGCCTATGATATCGGCGCAAAGATTGCGGATGTAGAAATGCCCCTGCGTGCAGACCCAAAGCTCCCCGCGCCCATCGGCGCCGAGAGAGGCGAGGCAGGCATGAGGCTCAATGTAGCCTTGGTGGGCCGCTGCGGTCTTGAAGCTCTTCTCCATGACCAGATCAGCCTCAGCGAAGCCCTTCTCGATATCGCCATGCCCAAACTCGCACATCGACATGACGTTTTTTGAGAGGCCATCGGGCACGCTTTCGTCACCGCCGACATCACGCAAAACTGGGGCGCTAGGCTGCATTGCCTCGTCCACGTCAGTCACGTGGGGCAGCACTTCGTACTCAACCTCGATCAGGCGAAGTGCCTTCTCCGCAGCCCGGCGGCTGGTCGCGGCAACGGCCGCAAGAGCGTGGCCGTCATAAAGCACCTTCTCACCCGCCATACAGTTGTCGAGGACGTCTTGCTCGTCGGCATCCGCGTTAAAATCGGCGCGGGTGACAACGCCCTTAACCTGGCTCAGCGCCTCGGCTTTCGAGGTGTTGATCGACTTGATCCGCGCATGGGCATGCGGTGAACGCAGAACAGCCCCCCAAAGCATGCCAGGCGCTGACATGTCCGCGCCGAACATCGCCCGGCCGGTGACTTTGTCGATCCCGTCGGGGCGCACCGGGCGCGTTCCAACGGCGTTAAAAATGCGGTTCTCGCTGTCGTACTCATCAAAGGCCATGGTTCAGGTCCTTTCCTCAGGCAGCTTCGCCGCGCATCTCTGCAGCGGCATCCATTATGGCGCGGATGATTTTGTCGTATCCGGTGCACCGGCAGAGATTGCCAGCGAGCCAGAAGCGAACTTCGGTCTCGGTCGGGTCTGGATTCTTTTCGAGCAGGTTCTTAGCGGCAACCAAGATGCCCGGCGTGCAGATCCCGCATTGGAGCGCCGCATGCTCCAGCATCTTGCGTTGAAGCGGGTGGAGCTTCTCGCCCTGGGCGATCCCCTCAACGGTTCCGATCTCACGGCCCTGCGCCTCGGCGCCTAGAACCAGGCAAGAGCATACTGCCCGACCATCCAGCGTAACGGTGCAGGCACCGCAATCGCCCGTACCGCATCCTTCCTTGGCACCGGTTAAGCCCAGGCGGTCGCGTAGAACATCGAGTAGGGTTTCATCCGGGTCGCAAAGATACTCCGTCTCATCCCCGTTGATCTTGGTGGCTACATGAATCTGCATCAGGCTGCTCCCTTGGCGCGGCTAAACGCAATCTTGGTGGCACGTTTGGCAAGGACACCAGCAACATCGGTGCGGAACTCGATGGTGCCGCGTTTGTCATTGATCGGGTTGCAGGCAGCGGACGCCAACGCCGCCAGCTTCTCAAGCGCCGCATCGTCTGCGGTTGAACCAATCAGCGCCGCGGCCCCCTCCTCGAGCAAAAGCGCGGTAGGTGCCACCGCGCCAAGCGACACGCGGGCATCCGCGATCGTGTCACCATCCAGTGAGAGGCTGACGGCTGCACCTACAACGGCAATGTCCATCTCGGTACGCGGAATGAAGCGAAGATAAGCATCCCCTGAACGCTCGGGCCGTGAAGGTAGAAAAACCGAACCGATCATCTCACCTTTCCCAAGTGACGTCTTACCTGGTCCAGTTGCTACTTGCTCGACAGGGATCTCTCGATCACCGTTCGGTCCATGGATACGCACGATCGCTCCCGCTGCGATCATTGGCGGCACGGTGTCGGCCGCGGGCGAAGCGTTGCAAAGGTTGCCGCAAAGAGTGGCCCTGGCATGCACCTGAGTCGATCCCACCAGACAAGCGGCCTCAACGATGCCTGGCCAAGCCGCCTTGACGCCGGCATGTTCATCCAACATGGCACCAGACACTGCTGCGCCAACACGATATCCGCCAGCTTCCTCGGCGATGTCGTAGATGCCGTTGATCCGCTTGATGTCGACAACCAAATCAGGCTCGGCCATACCTGAACGGAGTTGGACCAAAACATCAGTGCCTCCCGCGAGAACTCGGGTCATCCCGGGTTCGTCCGCCAAAAGAGTGACAGCATCCGTTATGGTGGAGGGACTTTCATAGCGCATATCTGGGCTCATACCTGGAATCACGTTCTGTGGGGCAACCCTTACACCGACCGCCAAGAAAGAAAAGTAGCCACCGAGAAAATACGCACCGTAGAAGCGGTTAGAGATCCACTACGTGAAAAAATCCACGATTGTTTCCCTCATTGAGCTCTGACATAGAGTGTCCAGAACTTGCCTTTGAACTTCTGTTCGAATTGAGCCTCAACGATCGATCCATATACTCGCCATAACTCCGCGTCGAACTTGCCCCGGACGACGTAATCCGCACCTTCAAACAAGACATCGGGATCAACGAAGACCTCGTCGGTGAACGATCGATTGTGATCATACCAGATTGGTGTACCGAGAGGGGAGGGTTGGCCCAACATAAGAGGGAATGGATTGGAAAAGCTTAGCGCTACGACCCGACCGGCATCTTCCTGTGCGGCTCCAGCTTCAAGCAGGATCTGGTAACCTTCAAGAACGCCATCTCTGGCGGTTGCGACAGATTGCAGCCCTGTATTCCAATTCATCAAGTAGTTCGCAAATCTCAGATCGGCATAAGGTGTCCCTGCAAACGCTGGATCAGGTCCTTGTATCTTGTAGTTGACGCGCTGGCCAACATACATACCCAGATCGAAGATCGGCAGAAGGATCATAAAGAGCACCGTAAAGGTGATCAAAATCCGAGACCTAAATCCCTCGAACATCGCTGCGGTGTTTTTCAAACGCAGAACACCGGTCCACTCCAACGCAATTAGGGGAAGCAGTGGATAGATCGAGGCTTCGAACTTGTTGTGGTTCTGCAAGAGCACCGCGCAACCGGCTAATGCGACGATCACGATGAAAAAGATTGGAACGAAGTACCTGAACTTCGGCTCAAACTCTTGAGACCGCTCTCGTAAAGGATCCGATGATACAACGTAAACGACAATCCCAATCGACATGTAGACAAACAGTTCGCCAAGCTGAAACATGAGCTTGCGGACGCGAAAACCACTTTGAGGAAGGGACGCTACGGTAGATAGATCATCTAGATAGGGGAAGAGCTGCCCGGTAGCGATCTCAGCAACAACCAACGTCGCGAATATCGCCAAGACAGCGCCGATCATTTCACGCCACGCTCCTTGAACCAAAACGACTCGGGCGAAAAGCAGCCCGAGGCCAGCGGCGCCGTACGTTACTTTTGTTAGCAAGAGAAGGGCAATCGCTACGCCGATTAGGACGTCCCCGAGGAGGTCGCGGCCCCGATCAGGAAGGCTAAGGCGTAACGCGACGGGGATAAAGAGAGCCCAAGCCCATCGGTTATAGGGAGCGAGGAAGTGGATGTGAGCGTGGCTAAGAATTTCGCCATTCCCGCGCCCAGATACAGCAACTGTCACCACCGTGAACAGCACGATCGTCAAACCGAGAAAACTTATGCGACGCCACAGCATTCCAGCCGTCATGATGACCGCAAAAGCTGCCACAAGGGCGCCAGCTCGCATGACAGAAGACGCCGAAATCTCATCCGTAAGACTGATCGTCGCCCCTAAGACCCAGAAGAACGCGGGCCCGATAGGGCTGAAAAAATCGATGCTGGAAAGAGAGCCGTGCTTTACTTTGTTCATCGCATCCATGGTGACCCAGAAGTCCCCATAGTAGCCATCATAGTTGTAGAAAACGCCTGTCGAGATCGCAGCGAGACCAAGCGCCAACGCAGCCCCAACAATGTTCTGAAAAGCCAACCATTTGAGGTAACGATCCGGCCCTGCGGCATAGCTAAGAACAGTAAACAGAATAAAGGGTACGGCGATCAGATAGACCAACAGCATCATCATGGCGTCGCTTCCCCCACAAGTTGTCGGGCGACGTCAGGAGGGGAGTTTACGAAACTGTCTACCTGTTCAGGTGTCCCCAACATTCCGACTTCATCGATCGAAATTGTATCGATCAAGACTTTGCGACCATCGGAGACAAGTTGATTGTAGATCGGAGCGATGTAACGCTCACCTTTCTCCTCGCGGCCTACAATCCTGTAGTAGTCATTGTAGGCGGCCATATAGGTTTGAGCGCTGTCGAACCAATACAGACCAACCGTGGCATGGTCTGAGATCCGCTTCTTCTCCCGAACTTCAAGTACCCTGCCCTTCTGATCCGTTCGCGCGAAGGACCACCCGTCGCCAGGTGCTCCAAAACACGGCAGCCATCCAGCGCAATCCTTTGGGTCTGGCGGACGCATAGCTTCGGGAGCGACGAATGTGTCGATATTGTAGACCGCGAAGGGCTCGTCTTTCTCTGCTTGTTTGGCTGCGATGAGCGCCGTCGTCGCCTGACCGTCGGTCACTTCATCGATCAGAAAAACATCGACTTCAGTAATCTCGAGCAATTCGGAGCGCCCATGAATGTACTCAGGCGCGCCAAGTCCATTGCGGGCGACAAATGAAAAGCGCCAGCCAGCTTTTCGAAAGGCTTCCAGACTTAGAAGAGACCAATCGAACAGTGGACGCCCTAAGGCTTCAATCTCATATTTTGGCCGGTCGTATCCCGCCTTTGCAAAGCGGTTACCCAGACCTGCCATCGTGATCGCGACTGTCCCGGGCATTAATCCTCCAAAGGCCTAGCCAACCGGTCGCGGTCGATGAGCGAATTCAAGGCGTCGAAATCAAGTTCTACAAATTCGCGTGGGCGGACAGCACGATCGTCGATGTAGAACCCGTGGTGTCCGGGCCAGGGTTTCGCAAGATGCAACTCGTCAAATGGGATTTCGTGCTTAGCGAGCCATTTAAGCAGATTGGGGGCAACGGTCTTGTTGATCAGACCGAGGTTGCCGTCGTTGCTGCGCATGCCGCGCGCAGAGTGCAAGATTATCCGCCACCCCTCAGCATGGAGAGCTCTTAGACGTTCAAGCATGCGTGGCTCAGGCTCTAAATCTGGATAGGCTTCACCAGCTTTTTTTATGGGGCAAAGCGTACCGTCCACGTCAACAACAAGCGCTTTTTCCTGTTCGATCATGAGAGCCCCTCTAACTCTTCAATAATTTTTGACGCAGTTAGGGCAAAGCCAAGCAGCTTCCGAGGATGCTCCCGATGCAAGGGGAGCATCGATAGAAACAACGAGGCTTCGACCGCGCGCACTTGTGCAAAATCCCAACCCTCGGCCGATAAACGGCTTCGAAAGATCTCAGCGACCCAGGAAGGCGCTCCCCCCCGATTCTGGACCAACTCGAGTCTGAGGTCCGCGTCCACCTCAACCGAGAACAGAGCGTTGTTTATAAAGTCGTAGCCGCCGCAGATAGAATGGGCGAGTTTCGCAATGTCGTAGAGTGGATGCATCAGCGCGTCTTCACGTGTCGACGCCCCGCGTGGATCGATCAGTCGGATTAGGCCGATGCGTCGATCAAAAAGGATGTTTGAGAGACATGGGTCACCATGACTGAAAGCAAGATAGCTGGAGTCATGCTCATCCAGCGCAGTTCTGATCAACGTGGTGGCGCGCCGCTCCAAACCCTGCATTCCCTCTCTGAAACCACCCGCTTGAAGCATCGCGTCTAGGTTCGCGTGCTCTTTCGTATCGGCAAAGGCGCGTAATCGTTTATCCATTTTATCTAGGATCTGAACGGTCCCGCACTCTCGAACGGCTTTACGTCCGACATCCTCGCGAGACCGCGACCGAATGAAGTCGAAGAACTGGTCGAGCAGTTGCTCAAAATGCTCCGTGGAAAGCGTGCCGAGTACAAACTGCAAGGCAGCATCAGGAATTCGAAGATGCTCCATCCTATATGACGCGACCCCGTCGCGCTCTTCATAACCAAAGGTCGGCAGTAAGAACCGGCGCATTTCAGGTGGAGCCAGGTTAGAAAAATCATGCTCTGCTTTCATTTTCTCAACGTCTGTCGAACTCTTAACAAAGATCCCTCGATCCACTGAGAGGTCGTTGAAGGCGCGTGGTTCAGTAGCCCCGGACAAGAACAATCTCAGCGCCTCCGGCTTGCGGAGGTCGACGAACTCGACACCATGCGACACGTTTGCAGCCTCAGGAGCGATGCTCAGAATGAAGGCTCGCCGCTCCTTGCCTGGCTTGGCCAAAAGAAGTCCGATTGCATCCTGCGAGAGAAGCACCATCGGGACGTCGTCCTCGAACACAGGTGCCAGAATCATCGGCTCAAGCGCAAAGCGCATTTTTCGGATCAAAAAATCCAGCTTCGACAGATTAAGCGGAGCGGCCAATAGAGGCAGCCTAAGCCAAAGGTTATCCCCCCTGGCCGATTGGATGCGCCGCACTAGGCGCTCTGTATCTTCCTCCGAGCGAAGAACGATGACATCATCAGCCCCGGCTGCTGCCGCGATCATCTCATCGACATATCGCCGACGTCGCCGGAGCACATCACCGTAATAGACATCCCCAATAAGCCGCTCGATCTCAGGCGGTGGAGCTTCCCGGTCATCTATAATCGCGTAGAGTGCTGGCTTCATGTCACAACCCGCGCATTCGACCGCTCCAAGACAGGTTTCCGACGCGGCTCACCACCATATCGATCAAAGAAGATAGCCGCCATGATCGGCCAGGGTAACAGAAGGGATATCGTAGTCAGCGCAAGCGCGGTGGTGGTGAAAGCGTCTGCCCCGTCCCCCCACCATGACGTCACGAGCCGCGTCTCTAGCAGATCGAGGGAACTCAGGTCCGCCAGCAATTCAGCGCTGTTGATCAAAATCACACAAACCAAAACTTCGCAGAGCCAAATCAAGAAAGAGATGACGCAAAGTTCCGAGGCTTGCCTACGCGCCACGTGAGCCGCATTCGTGACCACACGCCGGGTCGCATCAACTCTGCTAAGCACATCCAAGGCGATAGGATCATTATGGCTCGCAACGACGTATCTCTGAAGCTCGGTCAGTAACTTTGGCCCAACCACAATGACCGTTAGCGGGATCGTCGCGGCGAGAATGGCGAACACGGCGAGCGAGGTCGGCGCTCCTCCCGCGCTCATCAAAACGATCAAGATCGGAATGAGGAAAAGAGAGTCAAACATCCGGTCGATTAACAAGACAATGATGGCATACAGGGGATTACTGCTCATCTTCCAAAGCGCATAGAACCGCACGAACTCACCTGCTTTGAACGGCAATAATATGGAGAGCGGCGCTGACGCGAAATGCATCGCCGCCGCCGTGCGAGCCGAGATCCCCAGAACGTCGACCGAAAGAGCAGCAAGCCGGATGGCCCGGAGCATGTGGCTTATCAGATAGAGTGCTCCAACCATAATGGCCATCAAAGGCGAAACGACTCCGACAAGCGGGAGCAGAACAAGAACGACAATCGGCAGGATCAAGGCATAGCCAACACCAATCAAGATCCGCATCTTCGGGCGATCCAATTTGGACCCCTTGCCATTTGGCAGCCACCTTGATCGGTCGAAACTGTTCATTGGGACCACCGCCCCAATTCAGTTGCGGTATAGGATGACCTCGAAACATCTCGGTGTTCGCTTTCAAAAAAACGTTGTTTGTTCACCGTGCGCTGCCAGAGGAGACCAAGGATTTGGAAACCCATCTTCCCGAGTTTCGCGTTTGAGACCTGATCCTCCTCTCGCCAAGTTAACGGAAAGAAGCGCAGTGAATGCCCCCGGCTCGCGACAGCCAAGATCAAGTAGTAGTTAAAGGTCAGATTATCGGCGAAACGCTGGTGAAACCCGTCATCAAATGCCGAGATCCGAAAAAGGTTTAGGCCAGAGCCCAAATCGTAGAGCCGCTTGCCCGAGATGATCGAGAAAATGATGTTGAAAACATGGTTCGCAACCGTCCGGATCAGCGAATACCCCTCCAAACGTGAGCCCGGCATGAACCGCGCGCCCATCAGAAAATCGACCTCTTTATGGAGTCCTTGATTGAGCGGTTCCAACATGTCCACAATCGAACCCTGATCGTCGCCATGCAATACGATAAGATGATCATATCCTTCGCGCCGGGCAAAGGCGATCGCGGTTTTATGCGAGCCACCGAGCCCGTAGTTCTGGTCATTTCTCAGCAAGACCCGGGATCGAATTGGAAGATGCGACAGTGCTTCTTTCGCCGCCTCTGCGGTTCCATCGTCCGAGCGATTGTCGATGCAAACCACGCCTTCCACCAATGCCGCAACCTCCGGCCGGTGAAGCTGCTTGAGCACACGCGGGATTTGTGGAGCACAGTTGAACATCGGGATGAAGACCAGAATGCTCATAGCCTTTGCTCCCTAGCGATCGCGGTCTGCTGACGATGCGCCCGGTCCGTTAGCCACTTCATGAAGAAGTAATTCGCAGTCAGCGTTATCGGGGTAACGAGCACCTTGCCAATTCCCGTGGCAAGTGCGAGCGACCTTGACGTAGCCGCACTTTCACCCTCGAGGCCGAGCAAAGCTCCAAGTATAGGCTCAAGGAGGTAAGCCAACACAGCAACCAACGCCGACGCCGCTGAGATGGCCAGGACTTGCCATAGGACATAGAGCCCATACTCCAGCACCGTGCCCAACCGCTGCATCGCGAAAACAGAAAGGCGCGAGATCACGTAAACGAAAGTCACCGCCAATCCGGCCCCAACGAAGCTGCCCGAAAATGGTGTGAAGCCAAAGGCTACCAAAGTGGTCGTTGAGCCCACATCCAACAACCAGCCAAGCCCGGACACAACGGCAAAACTCAGGAAACTGCGGCTCATCGTGCTCCCTGCAACCTGGAAAGAGAACCCGTCCCTCGTATCCAACAACCCGTCATGGATTTCTGCATCTTCAAAGTGAGACCCATCAGCCAACTACGATACGCTTAGCGCCTAGTTGACGCTAGCACCTGTGCAAAGTCCATGTCTCGCACGCCAAGAAGAAACGCCACCGCCCAACAGTAAGCATACTCCTCACAGCTCGAACCACCTACCCGCAGAGGTTGATAATCGCAGTCAAATGTGGTGCATTTGTGTTTAGAAACTGGTGCAGCCTTTCGGGCAAAGGCGCTTGAAAAACTGGAGAACTAGAGCGGTGGATCGCTCCCTCGATCTCCAAAACGGGCCCGATTGGCGAACCATGGACGTTACAGAATCATGCGCTATTTCTACAAGCTGGAGGCGTAAGATCTGTTCTTGAAGCGAGTTCATCGGGAGAACAGCCGAT
>JBCDAQ010000114.1:0-12548 GCA_039185285.1 Pseudomonadota bacterium | reverse complement strand
TGCATGAAGGTCAGATGGCGGATGTCTTCCAGCCCGGTCTCTACATGCTCGAGACCAACAACATGGCCATCATGACCACGCTACAGCATTGGGATCATGGGTTTTCTTCGCCGTTCAAGAGCGAGATCTACTTCGTCAACACCCGCCGATTTCAATATCTGAAATGGGGCACCCGCAACCCGATCATGATGCGCGATCCTGAGTTTGGGCCGGTCAGAATGCGCGCCTTTGGCACCTACTCGATCCGGGTAAGCGATCCCTCGAAGTTTATGACCGAGATCGTCGGTACCGATGGCGAAGTGACCACTGACGAAGTGCAATTCCAGATCCGCAACGTGATCGTCAGCCGTTTCTCAAATGCGCTTGCCTCCTCGGGTATCCCGGTGCTGGATCTGGCCGCCAACACCGATCAAATGGGCGAATACCTCAAAAACCGCATCGCGCCTGAGATCGCCGAGTACGGCCTCGAAATGCCTGCAATGTTTGTAGAAAATGTCTCCTTACCCGAGGCAGTAGAGGAGGCGATGGACCGCCGAACGTCTATGGGTGTGGTCGGCGACCTTGGCAGATATGCACAGTTCCAAGCGGCCGAATCGATGCGAGCGGCGGCGGAGAACCCTTCGGGCGGTGGCATGGGTGAGGGGATCGGTCTCGGCATGGGAATGGCCATGGCGCAGCAGATGAACGCCCCTTGGGGCCAACCTCAGCAAGCACCACAAATGGCGCCGCCACCCCCTCCTCAACCTCCGGCCGAGACGGTCTACCACGTGGCCGAGAACGGCCAGACAACCGGCCCCTTTTCCCGTGCCGATCTTGGCCGAATGATGAGCGAAGGCGGCTTTACTCGCGAGACCTTGGTTTGGTCGCCTGGCATGGCTGGCTGGACCGCCGCAGGAGAGGTCGCAGCGCTCGCCCAACTCTTCACGATCGCGCCCCCTCCGCCACCACCTCCTCCGGCCACTTGAGACTGGGGTAGTCACGATCGGGATCGGGGGCTCAGAAAGGCGGAACATCTCGAGGCGGCTTGAGACATGCCCGGGATGCAAAGCTGTTGTATCGGAAGGACGCGCCTATGAGCGTAACCGCTGTCCGATCTGCGATACGCGGTTATCGGGATTGCCAGCACTGGGCGCGGTACATCTTCCGGATTTCATGCTGCCCTTCAACTTGAGCGAAGACGACGCGCGCAAGGCGTTGGCCGAGCGGCACGCCTACCCAGAAACAGCAGTGTACTGGAGGGGCGTTTTCCTCTCGATCTACTCAGTCTCTGTCGATGGGCGGCCTGGGCTAGCTACCGCCGCGCCAGAAGCCGAGGCGCAACTGCCACAATCGGGCCACCTGCGTGCAACTTGGATGCAAGGCAAGCCCCTGAAAAGAAATGATGAAACCTTCTTTGAGTTCGACTTTATCGCGCCAACGCTGATAGCGAGCGAAGCGGTCGAGGTCCACCAGTCCAGACTGATTGCCGACAGTTTGGAGGTCGAAGGAAGTGCCGATCCAGCTCGACGTGAGCGCCAGGCAATCATGGGTGCGGCGCCGCCGTCTGTAACGGATCCAATCCTCATCGCCGTACCGGTGTGGGTCGCCCATGTCCCGGAGCAGAAAAAACTACTGGCCGTTGACGGATCTTCAGGCGCTGTCGCGAGCTCGACGAAGACGGCCAACGCCGGTTTTCTCGCCCGACTGCTGGGGCGATTGTCGCGGTGAGAGGTCGCGAAACCCGCAGTGGCATCGCTGCAATGCTTGGCCAACCGTCGGGTATCGACCATACTCGCGGCAAAGGAAGCCAGACATGAGCAGCGATACTCAGATTTCCTGTGCGAATTGCAATGCGCGCCTGAACTTCGCACCAGGTGTACAGTCGATGATCTGCCCCTCTTGTGGATCCGAAAACGAGCTTCCTCCGGTTGTGGAAGGTCCGTGGGGCGGAGAGGCGATCCGTGAGCTCGACTACCACAAGGCACTTTCAGATATGCTCTCGCCACGAGATGTGGTGGAAGTGGAAACCCTGCCCTGCCCCGGCTGCGGTGCTGAGGTTACTTTCGACGAGAACACGCTCGCCGAGGAATGCCCGTTTTGCGCCACACCATTGGCAAAGTCGGCCGGGCATTCGCTGAAGCACCCCAAACCGCAGGGTGTCCTCCCGTTCGCACTTGAGGAGCGCGAGGCGAAGCAAAAGCTCAAAGACTGGCTAGGTCGGCTATGGTTCGCCCCAAATGGCCTTAAGAAATACGCAGAAAGCGGGCGCCCTGTCGCGGGTGTCTATATCCCGCACTACACCTACGATGCTCAAGGTTCTGCGCGCTATTCTGGTGCTAGAGGCGACGCTTACTACGTAACCCGCACCCGAACAGTGATGGTAGACGGCAAAGCTCAGCGTCAGACCTATCAAGAGCGGCGGATCCGATGGACACCGGTCAGTGGCCATGTTCAGCGTTTCTTCGATGACGTTCTGGTGCCGGCCTCAGACACCTTGCTGTCTCAGGCGGATAAAGTTGAAGCGGGAGGGCGCAGTTGGGATCTTGCAGCGCTTGAGCCCTATCGTGAGGCGTACCTCGCGGGCTTCCGAGCAGAGGCGCCGACAGTCTCCCTCGAGCAAGGTTTTGGCCGGGCGGAGCAGACGATGGACGCGATCCTGCGTCGCGATGTCCGGTTCGACATCGGCGGTGACGAGCAACGGATCACACAGATGGCCAGTCGATATGATGCCATTACGTTCAAGCACGTTCTGTTACCTATCTGGCTGGCGGCTTATCGTTGGAAGAACAAACCCTTCCGCGTCGTCGTCAATGGACGCACAGGAGAGGTTTCGGGCGAACGACCGTACTCGACGTGGAAAATCGCCCTCGCCGTTATAGCGGGGATCGCCGTTGCAGGTGCGATAGGTTATGCGATTGCATTGGAACAGTCCGGGCAACTTTAAAAAAGTGCGTGCGGTGTGGGGTTCCCCACAGCGTTCACGCAGATTTGACGTTAACCATTTGACGTGTGGTAAGCGTTAAGTCCCTGTTGAGTTCGAGTTCGCGTGAAGGGACCGGTTTCCGCCTGCTGTTTGCTGCTGGCACACCCCACCGCTATCTTGGCGAACCGGTCCGCTTTCCTCTTTTCGGCACCTTTGGTCCGCTCCTCGGCAGTTAGAGAATCTTTCTTTGATCGGTTTGCATGTTCGAAGGGCCTTCCGATCCTTGACCCACCTCCGACCATCGCCTAAGTCGCGGCCATGCGCCGACCAATCCTGATCCATCCCGACCCGCGCCTTAAGAAGGTGTGCGATTCCGTTACGACCGTTGATGACGACGTACGTCGGTTAATGGATGACATGCTAGAGACCATGTATGACGCACCTGGGATTGGCCTGGCAGCCCCTCAGGTTGGCATCACGAAGCGGATTATCGTTATGGACTGCGCCCCCCGTGAGGCAGTCGACGGCGAACCTGAACCGGAACCACAGCCGATCTGCCTTGCAAACCCCCAGGTTGTTTGGTCCTCGGATGAAGTTAGAGACCACGAGGAAGGCTGCCTCTCGATCCCAGACATTTATGCGCCCGTCACCCGGCCTGATATCGTTCGAGTGACGTTTCTCAATCGAGATGGTGCAGAAGAAGAACGCGAATTCTCGGGCATTTGGTCGACTTGTGTTCAGCACGAGATCGATCATTTGAACGGCAAACTTTTCATCGATTACCTCAGCTCCATGCGTCGAACGATGATCACGCAGAAGATGAAAAAGCTGAAGAAAACCAAACAGCACGCCTGACGGGAGGGGCCGATGCGGGTCATCATCATGCTCCTAATCATGTTCTTCTTCTTTTTCTCGGCGATTGTCCTTGTCGGTGCAAGCGCACCTGACAGCGGCGAGACGCTGGGAGAGATCATGACGAAAGGCCTGCAGATGCTATTTGCGTACCTCTCAGGCGCCGAGATCTAGGATGCCTCGACCTTTCGTCATGTGGCCAGATCCACGCCTGAAATCTGTGGCCGCTCCGGTTGGTGAGATCACTGATGAGATCCTTGCGATCTGGGACGAAATGCTCGAGGCGATGTATGCGATGCCGGGTGTAGGGCTGGCAGCGCCTCAACTCGGCATCGGTCTTCGCCTCGCGGTGGTTGACTGCGGCCAGGAGCGCAAAGCGATCCGCCTTGCAAATCCGCGGGTGACCTGGGCGGCCGAGAGCCTACGCTCATGGCAAGAGGCCAGCCCAAACCTGCCCGGCCTCAACGCCGAGATACGGCGCCCCGCCCCTGTCCGCGTTGCCTATCTCGATGAGACCGGAGACGACGTGGAAACCGAATTCAAAGATCTTTGGGCGACTTCTGTTCAGCATCAGATCGACCATCTCGATGGGAAGGTTTTTATCGACCGGCTCAGCCGATTGAAGCGCCAGCGACTGCTCGACAAGCACCGCGCTACCCTTAAGAAACGGAAGCGTCAGGGATGAAGCTCGTATTCATGGGAACGCCTGACTTCTCCGTCCCAGTGCTAGAAGCGCTGCTTGAGGCAGGGCACGAAGTTTGCCGGGTCTACTCTCAACCGCCGCGCCGATCGGGCCGTGGGAAACAAGTACGCCCCTCACCTGTTCATGCCCGGGCCGAAGCGCTGGGGTTACAGGTTTTAACACCAGAGCGGTTCAAAGGTAGCGTGGTCGACGAGTTCGCAACACTCCAAGCGGATGCAGCAATTGTGATCGCCTATGGTCAAATCTTACCACAAAAGGCGCTCGACGCGCCGGAGAAGGGTTGCCTGAACCTCCACGCCTCGCTCTTGCCTCGCTGGCGTGGGGCCGCGCCGATCCAACGCGCGATTATGGCAGGCGATGCTGAGACGGGCGTCTGTGTCATGCAAATGGAGGCTGGGCTTGATACGGGGCCTGTGCTGGCGAGACAGGTGACCCCTATTTTGCCCGACGACACTGCTCTTCTCCTGCATGACCGATTGGCCGAGATCAGTGCAAAGTTGATAGTTGACACCCTGCTCAAACTCGACAGTCTTCCTGCCGCTCCGCAGGATGAAACGGGTGTGACCTACGCTGCAAAGATCGACAAGTCCGAAGCTCGGATCGACTGGACCCGCCCGGCGGTCGATCTCTCGGCACATATCCGCGGGCTCTCCCCCTCTCCAGGTGCATGGTGTGAGATCGACGGAGGGCGGGTCAAAGTTCTCCTGGCTGAAACAGAAGCGGGGTCTGGAGCACCCGGCACCGTTCTAGACGATCGGCTTCTGATCGCGTGTGGAGAAGGTGCGCTCCGCCTCAAGCAGGTGCAGCCGGCAGGCAAGGCTGCAATGGCAACAAGCGCCTATCTCTCAGGTCGTTCTGTACTGTCGGGTTCTGTTGTCAGCTGAGCATCCTCATGAGCGTCCGCCAACGCATCTGAGAGGAGCGAACCTTCCTCAAAAACCGGCAGAGCAAACGCGGACTGATAGTCCAAACCTTTGAAATCAATTCGTACCTTAAGACCCCACGTAATCCCTGTCCGCGATCCCGGCGTTGAGGGTGGTAGCCCTTCGGGGATTTCGAACGAGACGGGGATGACCACAATTTCCGGATCGCCCCGGCGCACCGGATCGCGGCGTCGGACGTCTTCCCAAAGCCTTTCGCTCCGAGTTCTGGTCGATGATTTTCCATCGCTATCGCGATACCGCTCCTCCCAGGTGCGGGTACAGGTTAGGGTTTGCGTGGCAGCTTCAGGGATTGTTGCATCCGGCGAAATACCCGTTTCGATCCTGGCATCAAAGCGCGCGCCGAGGTGGAGTGGCAGTGCATCGGGCACCAACCAACTGTCACCATACTTTTGCCGATGCCGACCCGCCCACCAAGCGAGGTACCCCACAACACCTGCGATCGCCGCTAAGATCCAGGCGAAGGCGATGAAGATTTCATCCCAGATGAAGCCACTAACGGCCAAGATGATGGCGAGCATGCCTGCAGCCGCAGCCCCCTTCCACCGTGGCCCAGGATCATTGTCAAAGTTTGACTTGATCCGCCCCTCAGCCCAGTCGTCACGATGCGCCAGCTTGTTGGCCGCCCATCTCTCCTTGGCCGCTTCGATCTCACTTTCATCCGCATTTTCGTCAACGAGGATGCTGCTGACAGACCTGTGGCTGCGACGGCTGGTAGAGTGGCTGGACGTCGCAACCACCACCCGTTTCTTTCCCTTGGGCATAACGAAGACGCGCTGGACAACGATACCCGCTACCGCAAATGCGCCACCAAACGGGAACATAATCCAAGCATTTGGCTCTTCGTCCCAGAGCACATACCCGCCATACATGATGCCGAGCCCGACGAGAATGAAGACAAACCCTCCGATCCGAACGATCATGTCGCCTTGGGCGAGGTCCTTCTTAATTTCATCATCATCCATGGCGGCCCCCTTTCGTGTCGAAAGGGTACGCCAAATCCCGCCTCTCGCGAAGCGTTAGATCTGATCGGGCAACAACTCTCGCGCGATCTGACCAACAATCGGCAGCGCCGCATCGCGAGGCAGACCTGGCGTGAGGCGTGGGTCATAGAGGATGCGCAGAAGATACTCGTCATGTTCGGTAAGGAACGCGAATTCCTCGTCCTCATTGAACAGCGACGGGCGCACATCATCATCGTCGCGGATCAGACCCATGGCTTGGCTGATCTCCTCCTCGATGCAGGAGTGGCGCATTGCACGCGGCAGTTCAGCCCGGATGAAGATGAAGACGTGGTCGATCTCGCCCGTCAACACGCCCTCTTCTGTCGTTCGGCGCAAAAGCGTGCCAGAACAGATGTAGTCATCGCTAAAAAGGCCCACGAAGAGCTCGTAGAGACCCGGATCTGCCTCATCCTGAAGATAGTTCAGGAAGGTCTTTCGCTGTTCTGGGTCGAAGAAGTAAATCCCCATGTTCCAGTCGCCGCCTGGGTTCTCCTTGATCGGAAGACCAGATGCCCGGTTGAGCCGCACAAAGAGGTTGCGCATCACGGCCCGGTCGTTCGGCGGGATAGTTCCGTAGGCCACGTAATTGATCGGCTGCACCCATTTGCGGACGACGTTGATGGTGCGCAGCTGCTCCTCATCCATCCGGTCGATGAACTCAGGGTCGATGCCAAAGGCTGTCTTTCCGAAATGAACCGTAAGGTCTTCATGGGTGAAGGGCGCGTCGACGGGGCGACGATCGGTGCGTAGCTTTCCTTCCAACTGCAGGCTGGCCTCAAAGGCTTGCCAGTATTCCGGCGGCAAACTTGAACTGCATCCGCCAAGGGCGATGGCCCCAGCGAGACAGAGCGGTGCCAGTCTAGAAATGCCCATAAAGAACCCCTTGATGCCCACAGCCAAAACTGTGACGCTCTTTGGAACGCGAGGAAAGCCCCTTCCCGGCGGATAAACAAAAGGTGTTGCCCAAAGGTGGTATCATGTGTGGTCGGTTCGCTGTTGGGAACATCGATGAACAAACCTGGTCCGATTGGCTGGGAGTTGAAACCCTCGACGCAGGCGAGCCTCGCTGGTTGTGTGCTCCGACAACGCAGATCCTGATCCTTCGGGAGGACCGCATGCCGGTTCGTGCCCGCTGGGGTCTGATCCCCCAATGGTGGAGCAAGCCGCTGGAGCTGATGAAGGCGACGACTTTCAATGCCCGCTCGGAAGAGGCGTTCGGCAAACCCTTCTTTCGCGACGCTTGGGCGGGCAAGGGGCATTCTGGCCGCTGCCTCATTCCAGCGATCGGTTACTATGAATGGTCAGGAAAGAAGGGGGCCAAGACACCCTTGTTCGTGACCACGCACCGCAATCGACCCGGTTTTTGCATGGCGGGCCTCTGGGCGGAGACGCGCGTCTCAGGCGAGTCGTTACTCTCCGCAACAATCCTGACGGCAGCCGCAGGCGCCGCGACGAAGCATCTTCACCCCCGCACGCCCGTAATCCTTGAGGACAGCGAATGGGAAGACTGGCTGACCGGTCAACGATCGAGCGATTTGATGCGCGCGCCCGAGGATGATCGGATCGACGTCTGGGAGGTCGGGCCAGCGGTCGGAAACGTCCGCAACGACGGGCCAGAGCTGATCGAACGTGCCGGTCTGCTCTAACCCTTTCTGGGTCTAGCTGGCTGGTTGCTCGGGCGGCGTCGTCTCGCGCGCCTGCGCAGATGCCAGCGTCGCCTTGAGCTCTTGCTCCATCTTCTGCATTTCGGTCTCAGCCGCGGCTCGCTGGCGTTTGCCTTCGTCCGCAATCTCAAGGCTCTCATTGATCGTGTCGATCAGCTTCGCGTTGGCTTCTTTGACGGCTTCGATGTCAAAAATCCCCCGCTCCATCTGAGTGCGAACCTCACGGTTGGCCTGGTTCAACGTTTCCGCATTTGCTTTGAGCAGGTCGTTGGTCAGATCGGTCGCTGACTTTATGTCATCGGCTGCTTCCTTCGAGTGGAAGATCGCGATTCCCTGTGCCAGCTGATTCTTCCAGAGCGGCACCGTGTTGGTCAGCACCGAGTTGATCTTGTTGATCAGGCTCTTGTCGTTCTCCTGCACAATCCGGATCGAGGGAAGCGACTGCATAGTCACGGTCCGGGTCAGCTTCATGTCGTGGACCCGGCGTTCAAGCTCATCACGGGCGGCTCGCAAGTCACGCAGCTCTTGCGCTTGCATAACCCCCTGATCCTCGGGCGCATTGGCGACCTCGGACTCCTTGGCTGGGATCGTCTGGTTGTCCAGCTCATCGATCTTGGCCTCGCCAGCGCCGATGTAGAAGCCGATCTCGTCGTAGAAATTCAGCGTTTCCTCATAGAGACGATCCAGGAACTTCACATCCTTCAGCAGCACCGTCTCGTGGTTGAGCAGATTGTCGGTAATCGAGTCGATCTGCCCCTGAACATTCTCGTACTGGGCCACAAACTCGGCGATTGGTGCCGCCCGACCCAAGAGCTTGTCCCACCAGCTTTGTTTGGCGTTTGGGTCGAGCTCAGAGACATTGAAGCCCCGGATCGTCGTCACCATGCTGCGAAGCGCATCGCCGGCCGGGCCAACGTCTTTGTTACGCACACCGTTCAACATCTCATCGGAAAGCTCGGTCAGCCGATGCTGCGCCCCTGATCCAAACTTGATGATCGATTGCGTCGAACTCATATCCAGCTCGGCTATCCGTTGGGTGATTTCCGGATCCTGTGTCGCTGTTTCGGCGGTCACAGGCACCAATTCACCTTTTAACTCAGGCAAAGGGACCAGCTCTGCTTCGGCCTGTTGTGCTACTTCAACAGCCTTTTGCTGAATATCGGACACGGACACTCTCCTCTGTTCTCGCGCTTAAGCGCTTTCTTGATCCAGGCGTTCACGCAGGACCTCAATTTCAACTTCCAAATCGGCACGGTCGTCGCGAAGCAACATCTCCCGTCCACGCCCGAAGCTTTCCTCCAGTTCGGCGAGCAATGCGACGTAGTCGGTCTTGAGTTTCGGGTCATCCAACCGCTCATGACTGCCCGCATATTTGCGCGTCGCGTCCTCGGCACCCTTGAGATAGACGCTGAAGTACCGACGCGCCCGGGTCAGATCCCGAGGGTCTTCTTCAACCAATTTCAGCATCTCACGCACCTGCGCCATTAGCCCGTCGACGCGGTCTGTGATCTCCCGGTCGCGGATTTCTCGTGCCAACCGAGTTATCTCAGCAATCCGGGCTTCTGCCTTGTCGAGCGCTTCCACGACATAGTCGGGAGCCGCCTTCCCCTCCACACCTTTTGATGACATCGGGTCAAGGCCGAAACAGGCGATATGGGCGCCGACAGCAATCGCACCAAGCGCAAGTCCCTGAATGAGTTGGTCGAAGCCCGCAGACAGAAAAACAGCGCCAAAAACGCCGATGCCCGTCAAGCCGGCCGCAAAGACCTTTCGCGGGAAAGCCGGTGGGCGGGCAATTTGACGTGCATCATATGCGGCCTGCGCTGCCTGTCCCTCACGTAGGAGCCAGGCGGCAAGAGTGAGGATCGCGTAGATTCCCAGCATCGAGATCGACCCGACCGCATTACTGCCAAGTGTCCCGATCGCCCCCAACAGGATCGGCGTCGGCAGGACAAACAGGAGGAGCCCACGGATATCGACGCGCGACGCTTTCTGATTGCGAAACTTTGGCGCCTGACGCGCACCACCCGGGCTGAAATCGCCGCCAAACTTTTTCGCGCTCATTCCTGGACGCTCCCTGGCTGCTCCGCAGGCCCGCGCCAAGCCTGGCACGAGGCAACCGAGATAACGGCTGCCAGCACGAGAAACGCCAGCCAGCTGGTCCAAGATCCTGTCATTAACTCCCCGATCTCCGGTTATGAGCGTCAGACTAACATAAGCACGCGATAGCCGTGTTTCTATTCTCCGCACAAGAATGCTCTTCTCTGAGCAGCGCTGAGGGGGCAGTCTTGTGCAATGACTTTGCAAAACCGCGTCACCCCGGATGGAGAAATCGTAGTCGCCCCCTGGCGAGGTGCGCTGATGGGCAATCGCGGATGTTTGCATGATGAGGAGAATCGCCTCGGCAAGGCGCGATGGCGGCACCGCAACTGGGTCTGCTGCGTGACTGAGTTTCGAGGCCGCCACAGGCATCCCATGCCACCTCCCGGCAGCCCAACCGTCTACACGGCCTTGTTTTTCTGGGACGAGGCGACCGCGTTTTCCGCCGGTCATCGTCCATGCGGCGAATGCCGTAACGCCGAGTATCGCCGGTTCAAATCCCTATGGTCGCAAGCAGGTCTGGGGGACAACTCGGCCAAAGAGATGGACCGAACGCTACACGCGGCCCGGCTCGATCTTCTGAAGCACCAGAGGCCCAAACAGATTGATGACCTGTCGGAGCTTCCTGATGGAACAATTATAAGGATCTCGGACACAGCACACTCCGACCTCGGCCTCTCCGCCCGGACGGGCGTTTTGCTTAACAATTGTTTTTATCGTTGGAAGGACGAAGGCGGATATGGTGCAGCGGAACCTCGACCCGTTGGATCGGCCGAGGTGTTAACGCCCGCACCCATCCTGCGCCTTTTTCAGTTGGGATATCTGCCGTTTATCCGACTTGAGCCAGAACAGCGCTTCACGATCCAACCGGATTGATGTTCTCCAGCTGTGCCATCCCTGTAGCATGATAGCCGCTATCGACAAAAAGCACCTCGCCGGTCGTCGCGCCGCCCATATCCGAAAGCAGGTAAACTGCCGTCCCGCCAACTTCGGCCAGGGTTGCGTTTCGCCCAAGTGGTGAGTTTTCTTCAGCTGTCTTGAAGACCCTGCGTGCCCCGCCAACGGCAGAGCCTGCCAAGGTTCGCATCGGGCCGGGCGAGATCGCGTTAACTCGGATCCGCTGCGGTCCCAAATCGTTCGCCAGATAACGTACCGAAGCCTCCAGCGCCGCTTTCGCCACACCCATGACGTTGTAGTTTGGCATTACCCGCTGAGCGCCCAGATAGGTCATGGTCACGATCGAGCCGCCATTTGGCATCATTGCCGCTGCACGCCGGGAGACGTCGACAAATGAGTAACAGGAGATATCCAACGAATTCAGAAAGTTTTCTCGAGATGTATCCGCAAACCGACCCGTCAGCTCGTTCTTATCCGAATAAGCGATGGCGTGGACGACGAAATCGAGGCCGCCCCATTCTTCACCAAGGCGATCAAAAACCCGATCGAGGCTCTCCCCGTTCTGTACATCCGCATCGACCACGATGCTGGAGCCCAGGCTTTCGGCAAGTGGTAAAACCCTGCGTTCGAAAGCATGACCCTGATAGGTGAAAGCGAGCTCCGCCCCCTGGGCAGCCAGCGCCTGCGCGCAGCCCCATGCGATGGAGTGGTTGTTGGCGACCCCCATAATCAGGCCGCGTTTTCCTTGCATCATTCCGGTCATCGCGTCACCCGTGATACCGGCTCATGGCCAGCGTGGCGTTCGTGCCGCCGAAGCCAAAGCTGTTGGAAATAACAGTGTCCAGCCCGACATTGTCGCGACGGGTCGTGACAATTTCCTCGGGCTTCAGCGCAGGATCGAGTTCGTTTACATTTGCCGAAGCCGCAATGAAATCGCCCTGCATCATCAATAGGCAGTAGATCGCTTCCTGAACGCCCGTCGCTCCCAAAGAATGCCCCGTGAGCGATTTGGTCGAGCTTATAGGTGGTGTCGCACCGTCACCGAACACCCGGCGAACCGCTTCCACCTCGGTGACATCTCCGGCGGGGGTCGAAGTCCCATGGGCATTGATGTAGTCGACCTTGCGATCGCCCAGAGTAGATGTCGCGAGTTTCATGCAGCGTTCTGCACCTTCACCAGATGGCGCGACCATATCATAGCCATCTGACGTCGCGCCGTAGCCTGTAACCTCGGCATAGATCTTGGCCCCGCGGGCCTTTGCGTGCTCGAGCTCCTCCAAAACGACGACGCCTGCACCACCTGCTATCACAAATCCGTCGCGGGTCGCGTCGAAGGCGCGGGAAGCCGTTTGCGGCGCTGCTTTAGTAGGGTGTCATGCTGTTCACGACGAGGTTGTTACGGGGGACTGTCTCGGTTTCCTCAAAGTCTGGGATTTGCGGACGTTCCAGTGCGTGCAAACCTTGACGTCGCACCACGACGCGCCC
>JBCDAQ010000113.1:0-12562 GCA_039185285.1 Pseudomonadota bacterium | reverse complement strand
GGATCGTTCCGCCCGTCTGGTGGCCAACAAGGCCTGAGAGCCCGAAACACTCCGCCACGACCCCCTGACCGGCAAAGGCCGCATCGCCATGGAGCAGAAGCGGGATCACCGATGTCGGATCGTTGTCGTAAATCTCGAGCTTCGCCCGGCATTTGCCGAGGACAACGGGATTGACCGCTTCCAAATGGCTTGGGTTGGCGGTCAGCGATAGGTGCACCTTGTTGCCATCGAAATCCCGATCCGACGACGCACCGAGGTGATATTTCACATCGCCCGATCCGTCGACATCATCCGGTTTGAAGCTGCCGCCCTGGAACTCGTTGAAGATCGCCCGGAACGGCTTGCCCATCACATTCGCGAGGATGTTCAGCCGCCCGCGGTGAGGCATGCCGATTACCACCTCTTTAGCGCCAAGTGCGCCGCCACGTTTTATGATCTGCTCCAAAGCTGGGATCGCGGCCTCGCCGCCATCCAGGCCAAAGCGTTTGGTGCCCATATATTTGACGTGCAGGAATTTCTCGAAGCCTTCGGACTCGACCAGCTTGTTCAGGATCGCTTTGCGGCCCTCGGCTGAAAACGACACCTCCTTGCCGTAACCCTCAATCCGCTCCTGCAGCCAGCGTTTGGCCACCGGATCGTCAAGGTGCATGTATTGCAGGGCAAAGGTCGAGGCGTAGGTCCGCTTCAACAACGCAAGGATCTCGCGGAGCGGCGCCTCGCTCAGACCCAATTGATTGTCGATGAAGATCGGGCGATCCATATCAGCGTCGGTAAAGCCGAAGAAACCGGGATCAAGCTCCGGATGCTGCTCACGGCCCGCCATGCCCAAGGGATCGAGTTCGGCGGCCAAATGTCCACGGATCCGGTAGGAGCGGATCAGATTGATCGCCCGGATACTGTCCAGCGTCGCTTGCTTCAGCGCCGCAGGATCGACAGCCTTCCCGTTGGCCTTCTCCTTCGCTTCGATCTTCTTAGAGATCTTTTTCGGATCAGGCAGCGCATCCCAATTGCCATCGAGTGCTGCGAGTTCTTCCGATGGCCTGGTCGGTGGCCAGTCTGCCCGCGCCCAGGGGGCGCCTGCGGCCTCGTCAGCGACACTGCGCTGATCGTCGCCTAAGCTGTTGAAATAGTCCCGCCAACTCTCATCGACCGATCCAGGATTGGCCATGAAGCGGGCATAGAGCTGCTCCACATATTCGGCATTATGACCTTGGAGGAAGGAGGAAGCGTGAAACGAGCCGTTTTGGCTGTCGTCTTTCATATGTCGTCGGAGGGGTCTTTCGGCCCCCCTGTCCCTTGATCGGAGCCCGAATGGAAAAGGGCCGGTGGGAATCGCGCGAATAAGGATTTCGCGATCGCAGTATTAGCCATCATCGATGGAATTCAAACCCCATCCCGCCCGCAAAAAAGCCGAGACAGTAGGAGAAACCGATAATTGACTGAGGAAAACGAAGTCCTAACCGAAAACCTACCCAAAGATAGGCGGGCTAACGTCTCGGCATCTCCGGTCCGAACTGGTTTGTGCCCGGCTGGCTCGGCAGGATCGTCCAAATCAGAATGAGCAGTCCGAGCGCACCGGAGGAGAAGATGATCGGCTGGCCAATTGCCGGTAGACCTTGCTTGACCATTGAGCCGGCAAAGAGCAAGGCCACGGGAACAAGGCATATCCAACCGGGTCGCCCAACATCGTGCAATCGCCGCCACGTTACGGCAAGAGCGGGGATAGCCGTGAAGAGGACAAATAAGCCTTCGATCCCGAGCATTTTCTCAGTGCCGAACAGTTCCCGATCCAGGATAGGAATGGCGATGTCGGCGAGAACCATGAACAGGATGAACCACCAGTACTCGGGCCGGCGGGCCCGACCGGAGAACTTAAAGTAGTCCTGAAGACAGACGCGAACGGCCTCGACGAACCCCACTTAGCCGATTGCAGCCAATAGCGCCTCACCCAAGCCTGCAGGACTGTCCGCGACGACGATCCCGGCGGCGCGCATCGCGTCGATCTTGTCCTCAGCGCCGCCTTTGCCGCCCGCGATGATTGCGCCTGCATGACCCATGCGCCGGCCCGGAGGGGCGGTGCGGCCCGCGATAAAGCCCGCCGTCGGTTTCCACCGGCCTTTAGCCTTTTCATCGGCCAGGAATTGCGCTGCGTCTTCTTCAGCGGATCCGCCGATCTCGCCGATCATGATGATCGAGGTGGTTTCAGGGTCACCAAGGAACAGCTCAAGAGCATCGATATGCTCGGTGCCTTTGATCGGGTCGCCACCGATACCGATGCAAGTCGACTGGCCAAGACCCGCTGCGGTCGTCTGCGCCACAGCTTCATAGGTCAGCGTACCTGAACGCGAGACAACGCCGACCGAGCCGCGTTTATGGATATGACCCGGCATGATGCCGATCTTGCAGGCATCCGGCGTGATCACGCCCGGGCAGTTCGGGCCGATCAGGCGCGACGAAGAGTTCTCCATTGCGCGCTTGACCGTCATCATGTCGAGGACCGGGATGCCCTCGGTGATGCAGACGATCAGTTCGATCTCCGCATCAATCGCCTCGAGGATCGCATCAGCGGCGAAGCGAGGCGGCACGTAGATCGCGGTCGCGTTTGCGTCGGTACGCTCTTTCGCTTCACCGACGGTGTCAAAAACCGGGAGGCCGAGATGATCGGTTCCCCCTTTGCCCGGCGTCACTCCGCCCACCATCTGGGTACCGTAGGCAATCGCCTGCTCGGAGTGGAATGTGCCCTGCGCGCCAGTAAAGCCCTGGCAGATCACCTTGGTGTTTTCATCGACAAGTACGGCCATCGGGCTGCTTCCTTCTCAGATCTGAGTTTGCGGGGAGAAGGCACCTGCCACACCCCCCTTTATTTTGATGTGCTCACTGCGGTTCATTCCGGGAGCACCTCGCGGTCATCTTCGGCTTCGCCAACCGGCTCGGAGCCCGTGTAAATCTTGAGATCGTTGATGCGGTCCCAATCGGAACTGTCTGTTTCGTCCAGCAGAACCCCGCCCTCATGTTCGATCCGCATCCGAACAGGCTTCTCGGTGCTAAGCAAGTTGTAGGTGCGATCGATCTGCTCTGCCGTCATGTTGAGCACGACAATGATCCGCCGCTCGAAGCTGCCAGAGGTGGGACGCCAATAGATCAGGCTGCCACCAGGATTGGTCGGGTCGATAAAGACCTCATAGCGATGCCGGATCCCGCGCTTCTCGAGGATCTCGCTGTAACACCACATGGTGAAATCGTTGGAGGCACGGCCCCGCACGACCGGGGTGATGGTCGCCCGGTAGGTGTCAATCGTGAAGATTTCCCGTCCCATAGCGGTCTCCCCAGAACCGTCCGCTCAGTCTCTAAGTGCCGTCGCGATTGTCTCAGTGGTTTCTGACAGATTGTCCGCCGCGATCACATTGGTATTTTCAGCTAAGAGTACGGCCATCTCTATGTTCCCCTATCGGTTAGTGGCGCTAGGCCCGAGCGTCCTCGTCCAAATCCTGGCCTCGAAGCAGACCGAGATAATGGTTCCAACTGCAGTACCGAGGATGATCACATACCCCAGTACTGTGCGTGCGAGATCAGCGAATACCGCGCCTCCGCCGCTCTTACCACATGGAAAATGCAAACTCTCCGGTCCAACGACTACAGGGTGGCACATCGTCATGACGTGAAGTGCAAGGACAATTGGACCGCAGACCGTGATTAGCCAGGTACTCCATCGCGGTATGCTGAACTTTGTCATCAATCTCAAGCAACCGACCTGTGCTATTGAGAACAAAGCACCGCCTAGAAGAACGAGAGTGATGATCGGGATAACAGCATCCATCGTCTTCTCCGTGCGCCTCTATTGCCTCTCTAACCTTTCACTGCAGCTACGATCTTCTCGGCAGCGTCCGACAGGTTGTCTGCCGCAATCACCGCGAGGCCGCTTTCGTTGATGATCTGCTTGCCGAGCTCGACATTCGTGCCCTCAAGCCGGACGACCAGTGGCACAGTGAGGCCGACTTCCTTGACCGCGGCGATCACGCCCTCGGCGATGACGTCACAGCGCATGATGCCGCCGAAGATGTTGACCAAGATGCCTTTGACCTTGGGGTCCGAGGTGATGATCTTGAATGCCTCGGTGACTTTCTCCTTGGTCGCGCCGCCACCCACATCGAGGAAGTTGGCAGGCTCAGACCCGTAAAGCTTGATGATATCCATCGTCGCCATCGCGAGGCCAGCGCCGTTGACCATGCAGCCGATTTCACCGTCGAGCGCGATGTAGTTGAGATCGAACTTCGAGGCCTCCAGCTCCTTGGCATCTTCCTCGGTCTCGTCGCGCAATTCCATGATCACCTTCTGGCGGTACATGGCATTGCTGTCGAAGTTCATCTTGCAGTCGAGGCAGCGAACATGCCCGTCCTGGTCAGGATCAGTGGGTTGATCTCGACCAGCGAGGCATCGGTTTCCAGGAACATCTTGTACAGGATCATCACCAGCTTGGTGCATTCCTTGAACGCCGTGCCGGTGAGACCCAGCGCTTTTGCGACCTTACGGCCATGCAGTGGCTGGATGCCGGTGGCGGGGTCGACCGAGAAGGTGACGATCTTCTCCGGCGTCTCGGCGGCAACTTCCTCGATATCCATGCCGCCTTCGGTCGACGCGATGAAGGAAACGCGGCTGGTCTCTCGGTCGACGAGAAGTGAGAGGTAGAATTCCGAGGCGATGGCCGCGCCATCCTCGATATAGACCCTGTTGACCTGCTTGCCCGCTGGGCCGGTCTGGTGGGTGACGAGCGTTTTGCCTAGCATCTGCTCGGCAAAGGCGATCGCCTCGTCTTCGCCCTTGGCGATCCGGACACCGCCCTTCTCACCCGCCTCGGCTTCCTTGAAAGTCCCTTTGCCGCGCCCACCGGCGTGGATCTGCGCCTTGACCACCCAAACCGGGCCCGGGAGCTCCGCAACAGCGGCTGGTGCGTCTTCGGCTTTCAGCACCGCAACACCATCGGCCACCGGCGCGCCATAGGATTTCAGGATTTGTTTCGCCTGATACTCGTGGATGTTCATGTCGGAGGGTCTCCCATGGCAGGGGCCAGATATTCGGCTCTTAGAGACGAAAGCGGGCCGGAGTGATGATTTTCTTTACTCCGCGCCGCCCCGGTCTTCAACCGCCGGGTGGTTAAGATTTCCAATTTGCGTTCTCGTGGCGCACTGTTAGAGCTCAAGACATCAGCAAGGGCATAACTTCTTCCCAGCCGATGCCTGCCTCGAGTTGATCCCAATCGCCCGCCCGTGCCGCCTTTTTGGGCAGATAAAGGATCAATTGGCTCACGTCTCCCCTTATCTCCAAGGCACGATCATACTCAAAGACTGCAATCACCTGGGCGTTGAACACGTCGTCTGAACAATCTGGCAGAAGCGTGCGCGCTGGCAGGAGGCGTTGGTTGAGATCATCGAGAAAGACCCGCGGAAGAAGATCGTGAGAAGAACGCTCCCCCACCGCCATCTCAATCAATTGGTAGGTGTTGGAGTAGGAGAGCTCGGTAAACAGGGAACCCCAATATGTTTGTCTGTTGAACAACGCTTGGGCTTCTGTGAACCAAGTAACCTCGGCCGATGGTACAAACGCGTAGCGATCCTCGGCCGAGGCTTTCGATCTTATGTCGTTGATGAGCTTGCGAGCATGCGCATAGTCATTTGTTGCATACTTGAGCGGGTCCTCTGCAACCCTTAGGTCGGTCTCGATCTTCGCTCGATACATCTGCAGGTTGGGGTTCTCTCTAACCGGCCGACCGTCCTACGCTATGGGTCTGCGATGAGCGGGAACCGCTTCGAAGCGATCTTCGTCGAAGAAGCGCAAAGAATCCTGTGCTTGTTCAATACCTCGTTCCGCATACTCTCGTTTCTCAGGCAGGCGTCCTAACTCATGCGCGATCTGATCGGCGGCCATTCGGAAGGTCTCCCACAAGATCGGAAAGGACTTTTGCCGTGAATTGAGGTCTTCGAGATAGGTTTTTCCTGTTGATGGCGCGTCTTTACGGATCTGAAGCGGCCAGCGGATAAACTCCTGTTTAGAACTCCTCCCAAGGCTTCCGAGGATCGGAGGCGTGTCGGCAGGGGGTGGGCAAGGTGAGCGATCTTCCGCATGGTCGATGATTCGAGCAGCTGCTCGACCAGAGAAGCCCGCGTGGCTGGCTTCATAAAAGAGTGCGATTGATCGCCCTGCAAGCTTGTCTCTAACGATCTCTGGGAGGCTATGCGCGCTAAGCCGCGCCTGAAAGATATCTGGACGACAAAATGGAGAGGCAGATTGGAGCCTTCCGCCCTTGGCCAATCGTCCGCGTGGATCGTCGGCAGACCGCCTATCCAGCTGTCTGCCGACCGCCAAGCTTTCTTTCTGAACCTTTGCCTTCGCTGTCGGACCAGTTTCATCCCCCACCCCGGTTCCGAAGAACTTCGAAACCACTGTGGAAAGACCTGCTTGAGCATTAGGCGAGTGAGGGATCGATCCCTTGGCAGGCCTCGACGAGGCCCTTGACCGCGTCGATCGACTTGTCGAGCATGGCTTTCTCGCCCTTATCGAGCTCGATTTCGATGACTTTCTCGATGCCGCCAGCACCGATCACAACGGGCACGCCGACATACATGCCTTTAAGTCCATAGGCACCGTCCACATGGGCCGCGCAGGGAAGGACCCGCTTTTGATCGCCTAGATAGCTTTCCGCCATCTGGATGGCTGCCGCAGCCGGGGCATAGAAAGCCGAGCCCGTCTTCAAAAGGCCGACAATCTCAGCCCCGCCATCGCGGGTGCGTTGGACAATCTGGTCAAGTTTCTCTTGGCTGGTCCAGCCCATTTTTACCAAATCTGGCAGCGGAATACCGCCGACGGTCGAGTAACGTGCCAGCGGCACCATGGTGTCACCATGGCCGCCGAGCACAAAAGCGGAGACGTCTTTGACCGAAACCCCGAACTCCTCGGACAGGAAGTAGCGGAACCGGGCTGAGTCGAGAACGCCCGCCATGCCGACAACTTTCTCTGATGGAAGGCCCGAGAACTTTTGCAAGGCCCAGACCATCGCGTCGAGCGGGTTGGTGATGCAGATCACAAAGGCATTTGGAGCGAACTTACCGATGCCTTCGCCAACCGATTTCATAACTTTCAGGTTGATGCCCAGAAGATCATCCCGGCTCATCCCTGGTTTCCGAGGTACACCCGCGGTCACGATAATGACGTCCGAGCCCTCGATCGGCGCATAGCTGTCAGCGCTTGTGGGGTCTGTGCTGACGCCGCTCATGCCAGCGTCGAAACCGTCCACCGGGCTCGACTCGGCGAGGTCGAGCGCCTTTCCTTGGGGGATCCCCTCTGCGATGTCGCATAACACGATATCGCCCATTTCCTTGAGACCTGCGAGATGAGCGAGCGTGCCGCCTATCTGTCCTGCGCCGATCAGCGCGATCTTGCTTCTGGCCATCTGATGGCTCCCTGACTTGTCATGGGGGGGGCAGCTTTCGCCGAACCCGCGTACAGATTATCCGCGCGCCGTAGCGCGATTCTGGCGACCAAGGCAAGGCCGGGGATTAAGCAGACGTAGCGTAATGCCCGATTCTCAAGCTTCAGGCGGGCGACTGGCTCTTTGCCAGAGCAGGGTGTTGAATTGGTTCAAATGCCTCACCTGCTGCCATCAAGCAGGACACACCCTTCGTGTTGGTGACTACGATCGTCCAGCTTCCTGACTCTGGGTTCACATAGAACTCTACAACACCCGATCCGCGGGCAACGCCGCGGGACAGCGCAGTTTCACCGTACCGTTCTGCCAATTGTTGGATGATCTTGGCGCGCACTCCGCATACCATGCTCTGAGCAGCGGTTTGCGCAGGCGCCAGAGTCAAAGCCGCAGAAAAGGCAGTGATAGCAAGGATCAGTTTAGTCGGTTTCATAAGGTCTCCTTTCCAGCCCCGGCTCGGGCATGCGGAATGGAGTGTTGCTTCCGGTGGCGATCAGGGGCCCGGTTGCTCTTTATGGCGGCTGGGGCCAGCCGGATCCGCGAATAAGGGAGCTCTAGGCCCCACCCGACAATCGGGCAACATCAGTCCAATCGCGGCGTTAACCATGCGCCAGCTTCGTTAAGGCCTGGTAAAGGCGTCGTGTTTCGACAAATGGGCTTGTGCTCTGGTGCGCCGCAGCATATTTGACCGCAACTTTGTTGCTCAACGAGGCAGAAAAGATGCAGGAAAATACCCGACCCCGCCGTTCAGTCCTTTACATGCCAGGCTCTAACGCGCGCGCCCTCGAGAAAGCGAAAGGGCTGAATGCAGATTGCTTGATTCTGGATCTCGAGGACGCTGTTAGTCCGGAAGAAAAGCTCCAAGCCCGTGGAATGGTCGCAGAAGCTGTGCGTATGGGCGGTTATGGTCGCCGAGAACTGATCATTCGGATCAACGGTTTGGACTCGGAGTGGGGCGCCGATGACCTTGATGCCGCATGTGCTGCCGCTCCGGATGCAATCCTGGTTCCGAAAACAGAAAGGGCGAGCCAAGTCCAGGAAATCGTCAGCCGGATGGAGGCCCTTAACACGCCAAACACCACGGCTCTTTGGGCCATGATGGAGACACCACTCGCCATGCTAAACGCAGGAGAGATCGCCAGTGCGTCGCCTCGTCTCGCCGCCTTCGTCATGGGCACGAACGACCTAGTGAAAGACATGCATGCGAGCCATACGGTTGACCGCCTACCGGTAATTACTGGGCTTGGCCTCTCTTTGCTCGCGGCCCGTGCCCATGGCCTGATCATCCTCGATGGCGTGCACAACGCGATCAAAGATGAAGAAGGCCTACGCGCTGCATGTATTCAGGGCAAAGAGCTCGGGATGGATGGGAAAACCTTGATACACCCTGCGCAACTCGCGATCACCAATGAGGTTTTCAGCCCCAGTAGCGCGGCGATAGATCTCGCCCAGCGGATGGTATACGCCTTTGAAGAAGCAAAGGCCGAAGGGCGCGGCGTTGCTCTCGTCGATGGACGAATCGTCGAAAACCTTCATGTTGCCGAGGCACATCGCATCCTAGCCATGGCCGAGGCCATCGCCACATAGAAAGCCAACGGAGGCAATATGATCCTTCTTATAGCTGGAATAGCCCTCTTTTTTGCAGCCCATGGTTTGAAAATCCATATGCCCTCACCACGCGCGAAACTTGTCTCGAAATTCGGACAAGGACCGGTGCGTTTGATCATGACGGTGTTGATGATCGGCGCTGTTGCAATGATCGTCGTCGGCTATCAACAAGCCCCCTTCATCAATGTCTGGTACCCGCCAGCCTGGGCCTACCACCTGAATAATCTTCTCATGTTGATTGCGATTGTGGTCTTCATCTCGGCAGGTCCGAAGAGTTGGATCGCAGATAAGATCCGACATCCGCAACTGATCGGTACGAAGATCTGGTCGGTGGCGCATTTACTCGTCAATGGCGACCTCGCTTCGATCGTACTGTTTGGTGGCCTACTGGCTTGGGCCGTCAGCGCGATGATCGGTGTCAACAAACGCGATGGAAAATCTGCGCGAACACCGACTGGCACTCTTCTTGGTACGGCCATCAACCTAGTTGCTGGTGTCGTTTTGATGGGCGCCGTCGGCTGGGTACACAACTACTTTGGCGTTTGGCCGTTCGGAGGTCGCTCATGATCGCTTATCGATTTCTCTCAGCAGATGACACGTCGGAATTCTGCCACAAGGTTTCCGAGGCGCTTTCGAATGGTTGGCAACTCTACGGCGAACCAAAGTATGCCTATGACGCGAAACGTGGCGTGATGCGCTGTGGGCAAGCGGTCACCAAAGAGGCTGAGGGCGCCTATTCTTCAGACATCAAACTTTCGGAGGTCTGATGACAAAGACCAATCCTGGCCGATTTTTCGAAGACTATAAGGTTGGCGAAGCATTGGTCCATGCGACGCCTCGGACCGTGACCGAAGGCGACCGCGCGCTCTATCATGCGCTTTACCCTACCCGGTTTGCATTGTACTCGTCCGATCAATTTGCTCGCAGTGTTGGACTGTCCAGGAGCCCGATCGAAGATCTCGCGGCCTTTCATGTCGTCTTCGGCAAAACGGTTCCCGATGTCTCGCTGAATGCCGTGGCCAATCTTGGCTATGCCGAGGGCCGTTTTCTCGAGCCAGTCTACCCTGGCGATACGCTGAGTACGACCAGCGAAGTGATTGGGCTGCGGCAGAATTCGAACGGTAAGACCGGGGTTGTTTGGGTTCACTCGATCGGCCGCAATCAGCGGGGCGACCCAGTAATCGACTATAAACGCTGGGTGATGGTCCGAAAACGCAACCCAGAGGCCGTTGCCCCGGATCCGGTCGTGCCCGATCTCGCCAAAGCGGTCTCAGTCGAAGATCTGGTTGTTCCTGCCGGGCTCGACTTTTCTACCTATGATGCCGTTCTTGCCGGGAGCCCCCACCGTTGGGGCGACTACGACATTGGTGAGAAAATCGATCATGTCGACGGCATGATGCTGGAGGAGGCCGAGCACATGATGGCCACTCGCCTCTGGCAGAACACCGCTAAAGTCCACTTCAATCCTGCAGCGCGGGGTGGAGAGCCCCGCTTGATCTATGGCGGCCATGTTATCTCGCTCGCCCGTGCGCTCAGCTTCAACGGGCTGGCAAATGCTCAGACGATCGTCGCGATCAATGGGGGCAGCCACACAGCGCCCTGTTTTGCGGGCGACACCGTTTATTCTTGGTCCGAAGTACTCGACAAAGCTGAAACCGACCGGTCCGACATCGGCGCCCTCCGCCTTCGCCTCGTTGCCACGAAGAATCGACCAGTGGGTGATATGAACCTTAAAGCCGAAAGCGGCAAATACACCGAAGGCACTGTCCTTGACTTCGATTACTGGGCGCTGATCCCCCGGTGAACCTGTCGCTGCCGCGGAACTGGCCGCGCGCGGGTGGGTGGGCGATAGCCGTGATTGACATCCGTTCCAACCCTATCCGGCGCGCGCGCGGCCATTCACACTCAAACATTCATAAAGCCTCCATCGACCACCACATCCGACGCGGTCATGTAACTGCTCTCATCGCTCGCCAAGAAGACGGCAGCCTTCGCGACCTCTTCTGGTTGGCCCAAGCGATTTAGCGGCGCGATTCCAACGACCTGCGCACCAAACCCGTCCAGCTCTTCGGCCGAGTTCCCTGTACGCTCCATAAAAGGTGTCATCACCAGTCCCGGGCTAAGCGAGTTTACCCGGATCCCCGCCTCGCCGAACTCGGCGGCAAATGAGCGGGCGAAAGACCGAACCGCCGCCTTGGTCGCAAAGTAGATACTTCCACCGGCCATGCCTTTCCCATGCACACCCGACGCATTCAGGATCACCGAGCCGCCCTTCGACATCAGTGGCACCAATGCCTGTACCGTATTGAAAACACACTTCACATTAACATCGAACTGGGTATCGAACGCCTCTTCGCTGGCATGACTGACCGGTACGAAGTTCCCAAGCCCGGCATTTGCGAACAAGATATCCAAACCACCGAACTGGTCTTTTACCCGCTCCGCCAGCGCCGCCATCTCGACGCGCGAGCGCACATCAGCCAAAATCCCCACGGCCTGATTACCCAGGCTCGCCACTGCGGTATCGATCTTTTGCGGGTTCGAGCCGGTCACGACGACCCGCGCACCCTCAGCAATGTAATGCTTCGCCGTCTCCAACCCCAAACCACTGGTTCCACCGGTGATCACTGCGGTCTTCCCGTTCAGTCTTCCCGTCATCGTCTCATCCCTTCCAGGTTCCAGCGGCCAATCCGCTGTTTCGTGTTTGACCATATGTTCAAAATTGACTGAATATTCAAGTTTGAATGATCGATCAAATCGCGCTAATGGCGGGAAAAGACATTTGCGCGAGGAAGAATGCTCATGGTTGGGACCCGCCAGTTCAACGAAGCTAAAACGCTCGATGCAGCGATGCGGGTCTTTTGGGAAAAAAGCTACGCCGCCACAACGATCGACGATGTAGTGGCTGCGACCGGAGTGAAACGCGGCAGCCTATATCTTGCCTATGGCAACAAGGAGGGGATCTTCAAAGCCGCTCTGCAAACCTACTTGAATACGATCAACGAAGCCGTTTTCGCGCCGCTCGCCCAGGGCTCACTGATGGAGGGGCTTACACACGTGTACTCAGCCCAAGTCGCGGGCATCCCGGAGTTTCCACCAGGCTGCCTGATCGCGCAGAGTGCGGCTGAGCTCGGCGCACGCAAAGATGCGCTGGGCAACGCAACGCGCACGGTTCTGCAAAACGCAGAGCGCCCTCTAAGAGAACGCCTCGAACAAGCTATCGCAGAGGGTGAAGTGCCCAGCGATTTCCAGATCGATAGGCATGTTGATTTCCTCGCAGGTCTTGCACGCAGCCTGCCCTTGACCCGCAAAGCCGCCGGAGAGACCGCAGCCCGGAATGTCGCCCAGCTCTCCCTTGAAGCGTTTGCAGGCTTTATCGGCGAAAAACCCCGGCCAACGACAGGAAAGTAGCTCATTGCGACAAGTTGCCGTTCAAAACAGCCCGTAACAGGAATTGAACGGGTCGTCAGGTCGAAT
>JBCDAQ010000112.1:0-12621 GCA_039185285.1 Pseudomonadota bacterium | reverse complement strand
GATCGGCAACCCGTCCTCTCCCCCATAGGCCGGAAACGAGATCGCGAAGTAAAAGATCATCTGTGCAAAGGCCAAGGTGATCATGATGAAATAGACCCCTTGGGTTCTCAGCGAGATCACCCCGATCAGAAGTGCCGCGAACCCCGAGACCAGAAGCGCGATGGGCCAGATCACCAGCATCTGGTTGCTCCCCGGCAAGAGCCCGGCAAACAACGTCTCCTCAAAGGCATGAAACGCTGCCACCCCGCAGACATAGCCGCCGAGGCCGAAGAACGCCGCGTGGCCGAAGCTCACCATCCCGCCATAGCCAAGCGCCAGGTTCAGCCCGACACCTGCCATGGCAATGATCGCGATCCGCGAGGCGAGATTGACGTAGTAGATCTCGCCCGCGCCATGGGCGATCGCAACGCCCAGGATCAGAGCGCCCAGGATCGCGGCGTTCAGAAGGGTCTCGCGGTCAAGCATGGGCGGGGAACAATCCTTTGGGCCGCACAGCAAGGATGACTGCCATCAAGAGATAGATCAGCATCGAGGCAATTGCGGCCCCGACAGTCGTCGCCGACGAGCTGTCAAGAAAGGCTCTCAGCAAAACCGGCAGGAAGATCCGACCCAGCGTGTCCACCACCCCGACCAGAACCGCGCCAATCAGCGCGCCTTTGATCGAGCCTATCCCGCCGATCACAATCACAACGAAGGCGAGGATCAGAACCGGCTCACCCATCCCAACCTCGACCGATTGCAATGCACCGACGACCGAACCCGCGAGGCCCGCGAGCGCCGCGCCAAGGGCAAAGACAATTGTGTAGAGCGTCGCGATATCGACCCCCAGCGCACCGATCATCTCCCGATCACTCTCGCCTGCCCGGATTCGCATGCCGAGCCGGGTCTTGAGGATGAGGAAAAACAGCCCCGCCGCGATCAGGACACCCAGCACGATGATCGCCAGGCGATAAATCGGATAGGGCACGCCCCCCGGCAGGGTGATGGCGCCCGAGAGAAGCTCCGGCGCGTCGAGATAGTAGGGCTGGACCCCGAAGACGATCCGCGAGCCTTCGGAGAAGATCAGGATCAGCGCGAATGTCGCCAGCACCTGGTCCAGATGATCCCGCGCATAAAGCCTGCGGATCACCACGATCTCGACCACGGCACCAACCGCTGCCGCTGCTAAGGCGCCAGCTAATAGTCCTATCCAGAAGGAGCCTGTCGCGCCCGCAACGCTCGCCGTCACAAAGGCACCCACCATGTAGAACGAGCCATGGGCCAGATTGATCAGCCCCATCACCCCAAAAACAAGAGTCAGCCCGGCCGCCATCAGGAACAGCATAACGCCAAACTGAACACCGTTTAGAATCTGCTCGATGATCAGTGCTGTGGTCATGCGGCTCCGCCAGTTCTGTGCGCCGGTGGAATTGCACAGCTGGCTGCCCAGCGCAATCCGGACTTGTCGGCCGGGATCACTCTGGATACGTTAGCGCCTAAATCTGGGGGGGCGCCATGAGCAGCTTGCGAGAAATTGCATCGAAGTATGACTCCGAGCGTGAGGCCAGCGCGAGATCAAAACCAATCTCTTATTATGAAATCTACGAGAGGTTCTTCGAGCCACTCCGCGACAGGTCGAACACTCTGATTGAATTGGGGGTTGCCGAGGGCGCAAGCTTGAAGGTGTTCTCGGAGTATTTTCCGAAAAGCACGATTGTCGGCGTGGACATCAGGCTTCGTGACATCGACTTTGCGAACTGGCCGAAGATTCATGTCTACGAGGGCAGTCAGACCGACGCCAAGTTGATGATCGAACTAGCCACGAGGCATGCGCCCGAGGGGATCGACATCGTGGTCGACGATGCCTCGCATCAGGGGGCTCTGTCGTTCGAGAGCTTCAACATCCTGTTTCCGCGCCTCAAGGCCGGCGGCCTCTATGTGATCGAGGATTGGGGGACCGGGTACTGGGACAGCTGGACCGATGGCGGGCTCTATGAACCACCCAAGATAAATGGGTCGCGGTTTGCATCACACGATCTTGGCATGGTTGGTTTCGTGAAGCATCTGGTCGACCAAGTGGGCACTGGCGACATCCGCGACGCCCATGTGAAACACCATCTGGTTAGAGCGATGCATGTCCATCAAGGTCTCGTGGTGCTCGAGAAGCGCTGAGTCAAAACGCCACGATCAGCCCACGATCAGCTGACCACATCCATCACCTCGTCGGGCAATGCGGACTCCTCCGCCACGCTCTCTTTGCCGCTCGAGACGACCTCAACCTTGCGCCGCGAGAGTTTGAACCCGTTCTCTTCGAAGACTTGGCGCAAGCGGTGGTAGATCTCGCGGCGGAGGACGAATTGAGCGCGGGGTTTGCACTTGAACTTCACCCGGAAGACGAGCGCGCTGTCGTCGTCGACAAAGTAGACCCCCTGGCTCTTGAGCGGCTCAAAGAACTTATGCCCATGCTCAGGGTGTTCCATGAATTCCTGGCCGACCTTCTTGACGATTTTCTTGAACTTCTGCGGGTCCGTGTCCGGCTCCATCCGGAACGGCATTTTGTAGAGGATCCAGTCCCGCGTGTGGTTGGTGATGTTCTTCATCTCGCCAAACGGGATGGTGATCACGGGGCCCCGGTGGTGGCGCAGTTGCAGGGAGCGGATCGAGATACTCTCAACATCGCCGCGAAGTTCCTCGGTCAATTCGATATACTCGCCGACCCGGAAGGCGTCATCGATCAGGAAGAACATTCCTGAGAAGATGTCGCGCACCAGGGCCTGTGCACCAAAGCCGACCGCGATGCCGATGATCCCGGCCGAGGCGAGCAGTGGCCCGATATCAACGCCCAACGATGACAACAGAAACATCAGCCCAATCGAGGCGACGAAGGCCAGCAGAATCCCTCGAAACAATGGTGTCAGCGTGTCCAGGCGAGTGGCCTTGGGCGCGAGGGCCGGATCCACGTCTTCGCCAGCGGCAACAAACTTCCGATCCTGATGCAGAGCTGCTTTGATCAGTTTCCAAATCAACCACGTGATCAGCAATGTGACGACGACGTCCACCGCCGTGTCGACCCAGGAGGGCGTCGCTGGGCTGGAGAGCAGCGCGATCAGATTGAAGCCCCAGAGATCCAACACAATAACAACGGCACTGACCCCGATGATCATGCGCCAAGCGTCGCATAGAACCAACCGGAACCGCTCGCTCATTGGCGTCTGGAGCCGAAGCAGGGAATAGACGATCTCACGGCCCAGCCTGTCGAAGATCGGCAAGCTGATATAGACGATCAGCGTGCCGACCGGACCATAGAGATGCTGCGCACCAGTCTCGAGGAAGTGGGCCAACCAAAAAAGATAGGCAACAACGACATAGCTCGCCAAAGCCCAAGGGGCGACCGCGATCACAATCCGGCTGAAAGCCCCTTCATTCTCTTGCCCGACGACCATTCCAGTCGCGGTCTTTATCCGGTCGATGCTCGTTAGCACTGCGTATAGCAAAATCCCAGCAACCGCTGTGCCACCACTCGCCGTAGTCATCAGCGCAGGACCCCAGCCCAGGCCGATATGCAGGAAAATACCCGCAATTAGCCATGCTGATGCGCCGACTATGGCGGCACCTCGGATCACACGATAGACATAGCCGCTATCCACATCATCGAGAGGAGCGATCCGCAAAAGTGGGCTGTCTGGCGAGAATGCGCGGCGAGCAATAATCACAGCGCCCCAACAATAAGAAATCCCCGCCGTGTAGATCCACGAGAAGTACCCTCCCACCCGGCCGAGCATATCGCTCAGGAAGGGGACAATGAATTGAGTCGCCAGAACAAATGCGACGATGGGAAGAATCTCGACAATTCCCAAAGAGATTGAACGGATCACTTTGTCCCAGTAACTCGGCTCGCGAACCGTTGTCAGCCAGGCGCGCCAGGGCGCAGTCAACCACGTGATTAGCATCGCGGTTCCAATTCCCGCAGCAACGATCAAGGCAATCGCTAGAATCAATCCTTGAACGCCGCCGGAAGTGCTGGCGATCCGCTTTTCAATTTCGTCCGAGCGGTCGCCAATGTTTACGATGCCGTTGATCCACCTGGGAACGCGCTGGGAGATTGCCTCCGCCATCTCCTGGAGGCGCAGTTCAACGAAGTCGATCGCCTCCTGGGTGCTCATATCGGTCATCGTTTGCTCGACCGTGCGCTCGCGAAGTTCTTCCGCAAGTAGCTCGCGGATCTGCGCATCGGTCAGGCGAGCGAGCAGGCCGTCGACTTGTTCCGCGGTTAGATCTGCTGGGATCTCGGTGATGGTCTCAGCTGTGGTTTCGCCTCCCGTTCCAAGAAAGGCGTTCTGTGCGAGCCCCGCTTGCGGCAGCCATACGAGCATGACCAATAGGGCGGAAAAGATCACGCCTTGTATTGGTCGTGCGATACTTCCTTCTCGCATTAAGAAGCCTCTCTCGGTCAGAGCAGACCGCAGTAGATGGCATTTTCTCAAACGATTTGGAACCTCTATCACACAGTCGTGTGTCAACTGCGGCAGACACTTGACCACGCAATTTGTCGTTTCCTCTCAGTATCGACGACTCCCTTCACAGGAATTTTATGCGCATCGAAAGGATAAAATGCCCTAGTTTTTTAGCCCATTTCGTGTCTGCGAGACTTGTAAGATTGATTGCATTTTACAACTATGAGCAGTGGGCATGACAGAAAGGCGAGGAGCTGGCTGGCGCCTTAATTCGGGGGGAACTGAATGACGCCTATTCTGGAAGATTTGGGGACCGAAACTAGGAAACACCTCGAAGCAATGCTGGTTTCTCGCACCTATGAGGCGGGCGAGGAAATTGTCTCCTACCAAAGCGTCGAGGACGATCTTTACTTCGTCCAACGAGGCACCGTCAGGGTCACGATCTATGCTGAGAACGGCAAAATGGTCGACTTCCGAACGATGTCGGAGGGAGCGATGTTTGGTGAGATTGCCGTTATCGATGATGGCCCGCGTTCAGCCAGTGTTTTCGCGACTGAGGCTTGCCGGATAGGACGTCTCTCAAAGGACCAGTTTTGGCAGCTCGTGGTGGATGTCCCCGAATTCAACGCCGCGCTGCTGCGCCACTTGTCAGGGCTGGTCCGAAATCTGACGAACAGAGTGTTGGAGTACAGCACGCTCCACGGCCCGAGGCGCCTGGTGCTAGAGATCATTCGCCTGGCCGAAGACACGGGTGTGGATGATGGTAGGGTCGAGCTGGACGTCTTTCCCACCCATCATGACCTCGCCGCTCGGATCAGCTCACATCGCGAGGCCGTTTCGCGCCAATTGAGCGAGTTGATGAAGGGCGGCCTGTTGGAGAAAGATGGGCGGCGGATGGTGGTCAAAGACCTGAACGCACTCCGCGCGATCTGCACGCCAACCGACTGAGCTTTGTTGGCCTCAACCGGGCCTGAGCGCAAAAACTTCCAAAGGCTCGGGCAGGCCTCGAACAGATTTAGGTCCGATCGGCAGGAACAGATCTGGCGCGGCGTTTGCGACAAGAGCCGTTGCGAGAGCATCGTAGCCTGTCGACTTGGTCAATCGTTCCACTCTGCTTGCCAAATTCACAGTGCCACCCACGACGGTGAAGTCTAACCTACCCGAACTGCCAATGTTACCATAGCTGACCTGACCAGCATTGAGCCCTACTCCGATAGTGAGAGCATTCTTGCCTGCAGCCTTCCTCTTATCACTCAATGATTGGATATTGGTCAGGGCGGATCTTGCTGCCAAAGCGGCCGCTCGGCACTGCCGGTTCCGGTCATTCTCCGCCTGGATAGGGAAGATCGACAGAATTCCATCACCCATGAACTTGAGGACATCGCCGCCTTTCTCTTCGACCGCTTGCACAACGATGTCGAAGTATCCATCCAACGCCTCGAAAACGTCTTCCTCACTGGCTTGGTCAGAGAAAGCTGTGAAGCCACGCAAGTCCGAAAACATCACCACAGCGTCGAGAGTTCGGCGCTCACCACGCTGGATGGTTCCGTTCCAGACGGCCTCTGATGGACCATCGCCCAGATAGGTGCGCAAAAGGCTTCTGCTGGATTTGCGCATGGTTACGGGTTCCAACGCCGAGGACAGCCCAGGTTTGGCGGCCTCGATCATCTCCAGATGCGCAGGCGTGAACCCGTCGGGTGCTCGGGTCGCGAAGGTGCAGCCATGACGCGAGCCGTCGCCATAACTCAGCAGTGTCGCATAAAAGTCCGTCGCACCCGTGGCCGCGAATTCGAGATACGAGGCATGGTCAGTCTCGGGGTCCAGATCGCGCAGGCTTTTGTGCAACGGCTGTTGAGTTCGGGCGATCGTCTCGAAGGAGCTTCCGATGTAATCATCGGTCAGAAGCAGCCGATGGGTGACGTCGTAGACTTCGGTTTCCTCCGGGGTCCAGATGATCCCCCAAGCTACCAGGAGCGGGTTGGCAAAGCGCTGCCCGATATTGGCGCGCCACAGAGGAACACCAGCCTCGATCAAAGATGATGCAAAGTGTGAAACAACGGCGATCGGATCACCCGATTCACGGCCCTCGGTCATCATCCATTCGTTTAAATCGTTCACCTTCGACATCGGGTAAGAGTAGCGATGCGACAGCCAAGACGCAAAGCTAATGGAGCGCTTGGGCGCCTGACCTGCAGACCTGCTTGACAAATGTCAGACATTTGATAGGTCGGTCGCGAAATCACCTTGGGAGGCCCCGAAATGTCCACCTACAAATCTGCCCCGAAAGAGCTCTATGACCTTGGCGAGATGCCGCCGCTTGGCGAAGTCCCGGCCACAATGCACGCTTTTGCCGTTCGCCAGGAACGCTTTGGCGAGCCGAAAGACGCCTGGGCGCGTGAGGTTCTGCCAACGCCCCAGCTTGGGCCGAAGGATGTGCTGATCTACACAATGGCCTCGGGCATCAACTACAACAACGTTTGGGCAGCACTCGGCTACCCGGTGGACGTGATCAAGGATCGCCAGAAGAAGGGCGAGCCGGAGGATTTCCACGCAGGCGGATCGGATGCATCAGGCATCGTCTGGGCCGTGGGCTCGGAAGTGACCAACTGCAAGATTGGCGACGAAGTCGTGGCCCATTCCGGATGGTGGGATCCGGAAGATCCTTGGGTGCTTTCGGGCAAGGATCCGATGCTGGCGTCCTCAACCCGGGTCTGGGGCTATCAGACCAACTACGGCTCCTACTGCCAGTTCTGCAAAGTGCAATCGCATCAGGTTCTGCCAAAGCCGAAGCACCTGACATGGGAAGAAGCAGGCTGCTACGTGCTCTGCGCCTCGACCGCCTATCGCCAGCTCATGGGCTTTGCGCCGCATACGGTGGAAGAAGGTGATGCGGTCCTGATTTGGGGTGCCGCGGGTGGCCTCGGCGCCATGGGCGTTCAGATCGTTGCAGCCCTGGGCGGCAAGCCGATTGCCGTTATCTCGGACGAGGAGAAACGCCAGTTCTGCCTAGACAAAGGTGCGGTCGGGGTGATCAACCGCAAGGACTTCTCCCACTGGGGCCCGATGCCGGACACGACCAAGCCGGAATGGGGCGAGTGGATGAAGGGCGCGCGCGCGTTTGGTAAGGCGATTTGGGATTGTCTGGGTGAACGCCAGAACCCCAAGATCGTGTTTGAACATCCGGGCGAGTCGACCCTGCCAACTTCCTGCTTTGTCTGTGACACAGGCGGCATGGTGGTGATTTGTGCAGGAACCACCGGCTACAACATCACCGCCGACCTGCGCTATCACTGGATGATGCAGAAACGCCTGCAAGGCTCGCATGTCGCCAACGATGAGCAAGCGGCGGCGGTCAATGATCTGGTCATCGCCAAGAAGGTCGACCCCTGCCTGTCGGGCACCTACGGCTTCGATGAAATTGGGCATGCGCATCAGCTGATGTACGAGAATAAGCACCCCTATGGGAACATGGCTTGCCTTGTGAACGCGACCGAAATGGGTCAGGGCGCAAGCTGAGCAAACACTCCTGCTAAGCGCCAATCTCCACAATCCGCTCCGGGACCCGGAGCGGAGCGCCAAGCGCGGTCATCTGCGTGCATGCACGCAGCAGGAGCGGGACGCTCCCGGTTTTCCCTTGGAAAACATGATCGCGCTTGGCGCGTAGCGGGCCGCTTTGCGAGCGTTTTATCATCTGCCTCGAACAGCACCCAAGCGATGTGCATGGAGATGCTGATAATGCGGCAGAGCATCATGATAGATCAATTTCACCTCATCTGAGGCATCTTCAATCCGCCCATAGGTTCGGGGCTGGGGGCGCAGCCCGGTCGACTGCGACAGCTTATCGTGCCAGGAGCCTTCGTCATACCAGCTCACTTCCTCCCGGGCCCCAGGCTCCCAACTGAGCGCCTCAGGCAAAAACGGGATACCGACCGCCTTACACCATGCCGCAACAATGCCATGCGGATCCTCGAGCAGATCATCTGAGTCGATCACCGGTGGCGGGTGGCCTTGCCACTCCGCCACGTGATCGAAGAGCCAGCGATGCTCTTTGTAGCCGAACTCCTCGATCTTCCATTCTGGTGCTCGCGAATAGATCGATGGTATCGCCTTCGCCGGGTCTCGGATCAGAAAGCTGTGGGTGAAAAGGCTCAGGAATTCGTCATCTGCCAGATCGGTGATGTAATGCGGCATGTCCTTTGAGAAAGTCGGTCCCGTAGCCGCAGCCTTCTTCAGCCGATCCAGGATCACCTGTCGCGTGAGACCCGGGATACGGGGGCTGTCGGCGTTCAGTCGCGGGAACCGTGCGTCGTTGCCCTTGTACCAGGGCTCGCCGAACGGCTCATGAAAGCAGATCATATCTTTGCGCATCCGCATCATCCACTCGAACGCGGTCGAGGTCGTGCGCGGCGTGGCCCAGAGAACAACAATCTTGTGCATCAAAGGCTCCCCAACAGTTGACCGTGATCGCCCTCGGGCCTGGTGCCAAGGGTCCGAAAGATGTTCCAGTAGAGCGCTGTATCGGATGCCAGAACCGGCATTCCCAGCGCTGCTTCAAAGGCCGGTGTCAGCGTTAGCGCCCGTTGTGGGAGCCCGTCGGAGCGGCGCCAGTTTGGCATGCCGTTGATCAGAATCGCCTCGGCCTCCGGCGCTGCTTCGGCGACGCGGCGCATGCTCTCCATCGCGATCTCGCCCGGGAAGATCCAGGTGCAGTCGTTGCATTCTTCCTGGGTCTCGAAGAAGCCTTGGTCGACGAAGTTGCCGACATAGACCAAATCAAGCCCGCCATCGCGCAGGAACCGCGCGATCCCGTCGCGCCAGTCGGGCCAGTAGTAGACCGAGTTGAGCGCCACTTTCTCGACATTCATCGCCCGGGCCGCCTCTAAGAGGCTCATCCCCGCCATATGCAGCGGGGTCTCGTACTGATCCGCCATCCGGTCGCAAAAGGCGCGAATATCCTCGGGCGTCTTGCCACCGGCATGTGACCAGTTGGTGCCAACCTGGCCGCAGACGTCCGCGCCGTTATTCGACATGCAGTGCACGAACTCTTCCAGCAGGCCGAAATTGTCGACCCGCTGCGTCAGCTCATGAGCATAGACAGGCGCGTGCAGCATCCGCCCATGGGTGCCCACGGTCTCGGGCGCGATGCGCAGGAAATCCGTCACGGCGGCGTCAAAATCATGCGGCGGCGCTGTAAATCCCGCCTGAAACGGGAAGAGCTTGTTCTTCGGGTCATTCCAGCGATCAGGCTTCATCTTGTCCTCCCCTTTTTGAGTCTACCCTTGCGGCGGTCGATGGATTTCGCAATCTGGTTTGCGGCAAGATGTGCCGCTGATCGCTCGAAGGAGGCATCCATGGCCAAGCCCCGCAATCTTCTGATCTTTATCTCGGACGAGCATCGCCGGGACGCGATGGGCTGCATGGGCCATCCGATCGTCCAAACACCAAACCTGGATGCCCTGGCCTCCCGCGGAACGGTCTTTGAGAATGCCTATACGCCCAGCCCGATGTGCGTGCCGACCCGGGCGGCGCTGGCCTGCGGCGAGCATGTCCATCAATGCGGCTACTGGGACAGCGCAACCCCCTATGACGGCAAGCGAACCAGCTGGATGCTCCGGGCTCGTGAGGCAGGGGCCGAGGTCACTTCCCTCGGCAAGCTCCACTTCCGCTCCGGCGAGGATGACAATGGTTGGAGCGAGGAGATCCTGCCCATGCATGTGGTCGGCGGCGTCGGCTGGGTCGCGGGCCTCCTGCGTGAGAACCCGCCAGAGTACCATCAGGCCGGGGAACTCGCCGCCGATGTCGGCGCCGGGGCCTCGACCTATACCGATTATGACCGCCATATCACCGAGGCCGCCGAGCACTGGGTCGCGAACCGGGGTGACGGCCCGTGGATCGGATTTGTGAGCCTCGTCAGCCCGCACTACCCCCTGACCGCGCCGGAGGAGTTCTTCAGCCTCTACAACCCGGACGACATGCCGCTGCCCATCGCCTATGCGCCGGAGGCGCGACCGGATCACCCCGAGATCGCCCATCTCCTCAGCTTTTTCGACTACGACCGGTATTTCGATCCGGCGAAGATGCGTGAGGCAAAGGCCGCCTATTTCGGTCTGACTAGTTTCATGGACCACTGTGTTGGCCGCATCCTTGCGGCGCTCGATGCCTCGGGCCAAGCCGACGATACGCTGATCCTCTACACCTCGGACCACGGAGAGATGCTGGGCGATCACGGCATCTGGACCAAGCAGGTGATGTACGAGTCCTCGGCGGGCGTGCCGATGATCCTTGCGGGCCCGGGCGTGCCGGAAGGCCGCCGGGTGAGCACTGGCACCAGCCTGATCGACATCGCGCCGACGGCGCTGGAGATCGCAGGTGCCACGGCGGATCTGCCGGGTCAGTCGCTCGTCGCGCTGGCAAACGCGCCCAATGATCCGGACCGGACGATCCTCAGCGAGTATCATGATGGCGGCTCGTCGACAGGTGCCTTTATGGTCCGTTGGGATCGCTGGAAGCTGGTGCATTACGTCGACAAGCCCGATCAGCTCTTCGATTTGGTGGCCGACCCGGATGAGCTCACTGATCTGGCCCGTCCCGGTTTCAATGACCCCGGCGTTCAGGCGGCGATGGCCGACGGTCTCGCCCGTCTCCACGCGATTTGCGACCCAAAGGCGGTGAATGCGCGGGCTTTCGCCGATCAGGCGGCCCGGATCGAAGCCCTCGGCGGCGACAAAGCCTGCCGCGAGGGCTTCATCTTCAACCACACGCCGACGCCTGTGGAGCAAGCCGCGATGGCGGCGGAGGGTGATTAGTCCGCCTCCGCCAGCGCTTTGCCAGCCGCCTCAATCGCTTCCTCGATCTGGCCGAAATCCCGCTCGTCTAGGGCCAGGTGCGGATAGGTCTTGCCATCGGATTTGAAGATCCCGTGGGCGCGGAGAGTCTGATTGTAGATCCCTGCGAGGCGCTTATCGCCTGCGAAGGTCCCGCGATAGTCGCGCACGCGATCCGGGGTGAAGACCACCTCGAACAGCACTGGGTCGCCGACGATCTCAAACGCATGCCCGGCCTTGCCAAGCTCACGTTCAATCATGGTCATGATCCGCCGGCCATTGTCGCGCAGCGTCTCATACGCGCCGGGCCGGCGCAGGACCTCCAGCGTCTTTAGCCCGGCGACCGAGGCCAGCGGGTTGCCCGACAGCGTACCCATCTGCAGCGTAAAGCCCTCCGGACCCACCTTCGCCTTGTCGAAATGGGCCATGATGTCCTCACGCCCGACGATCGCGGCCAAGGGCATGCCCCCGCCGATCACCTTGCCCAGCGTGCAGAGATCCGGCTTGACGCCATAGGCCTCCTGCGCCCCGCCATAGGCGAGGCGGAAGCCGGTCACGACCTCGTCGAAGATTAGCACGATCCCCCGCTTCTCGCTCTCCTCGCGGAGGAATTGCAGGAACCCGGGCTCTGGCGGCACAATCCGCTGCAGCGGCTCGACGATGATCGCCGCGATCTCATCGCCATACTCGTCGAGCAGCGAGCGCGCGAATTCCGCATCGTTGAACGGCGCGATCAGCATCTCGTCGGCCACACCCGATGGGGTGCCGGCCGTGTCAGGCACCGCTTGCGGGAAGTTCACCAACTTGGTGGGCGCAAGGCTCATCAGTGCCTCGGCCGACATACCGTGATAGCCGCCCTCGAACTTCATAATCTTGGATCGTCCGGTGAAGGCTCGCGCCAAGCGCATCGCGTACATATCCGCCTCACCACCGGTCGAGACATAGCGCAGCCGCTCACCACAAGCCATCGCCTCACAGATCGCTTCGGCCAGTTCGATGCCATGGGTATTGTTGGCAAAAAACGTCCAGCCCTCGTTCATATGGGCCGTCGCCGCCTCAACTACTTCGGGATGACCGTGGCCGAGCAGCATGGGGCCAGAGCCAATCAGCAAGTCGATGTATTCGCGCCCCTCGACATCCCAAACCCGGCTGCCTTCGCCGCGGGTGAGAATGACCGAAGGGTCGAAATTTCCGAACCCTCCGGCGGGGAGTACAGCTTGCGCACGGTCCGTCCATGTGGCGGGATTTTGAGCCTGCGTGTTCATCGTCGAGCTCCTCAAAGCAGATGAGACAGAGAAAGGGGGCCAAGCCCACCCCATCCCCGTCCGGCCCGCTGCACGCGGTGGGTGGGTTGGGGGCGGGCG
>JBCDAQ010000111.1:0-12749 GCA_039185285.1 Pseudomonadota bacterium | reverse complement strand
TCGGAACGCTGCTTTCAAGCAGAGCAAAGACGACTACAGGTTGGTTTGCATCACCTGGTCCCACACGTCGGGATCCATCTCGACGAGTTTGGTCTGAGGGAACGCACCAGCGTTCGCGCAGAGGACATCAAGGCCGCCTTGGGTTTCAACGGTCGTCGCCACAATCCGCTGCACATCTTCCCACTGGCCGACATCGCCAGTCACATAAGATGCGCCCAGCTCTTCGGCCGTCGCTTTGGCTGCCTCCGCACCGCGAGCGGCGATCATTACCTTAGCGCCTGCCTTCGCGAACACGCGGGCAATTCCCTTACCGATCCCCATCGAGCCGCCTGTGACGAGAACGCTTTTACCAGTGAGTGGGGTGAACATGGGGGCCTCCTTCTCCAACCTGTCGCCGCGCGCCCGTTAGGCCGCCGAGCACGGCTGTGTCCGAGGGCTCGCATTGCAGTGCAGCATCGAGCTCGCTTTGCTGCGTTGCAAGAAGTTTTGTTGAGAGTCCCCGGATTTTTGCCTAACCTCCTTCAGAGACAGGCAAAGGGGGTACTGGTGGGCGAGATGTATTCCGAGGCCTTCTTGCAGGCTCTGCAAAACAGCCTCCAGAGGACCGTTGGGGCCTGGGGGCTTTCTCCTTCCACCAAGGTGTCGCTGCTGAATATCTCGGAGAACGCCACCTATCGCGCTGACGATCCCGCGGCGGCAACGCCTGTGATCTTGCGCGTGCATCGCCCGAACTATCACACCCGCGCCGAAATCCTGTCTGAACTGGCGTGGATAGACGCCCTGCGATCCGATGCGATCGCCCCGATCCCGGCGATCCTGGACCTGGCCGATGGCGGTCGGATCGCAATGATGGAGGTGGGAGGCGAGGCGCGCGAAGTGGTGGCATTCGAGTTCATGGCGGGAACAGAACCTGCGCCGACCGACGACCTCACCAACGGGTTCCACCAGTTGGGTGCCATCAGTGCGAAACTCCATAAACATGCGAGGGGCTGGCCCCCTCCCGCAGAGTTCCAACGAAAGACTTGGAACTTCGACACAACCGTCGGTGCCACACCGCATTGGGGCCGATGGCAGGATGGTTTGGGCCTGACGGGCGGGGGACGCACGATCCTTGATCGGACCTGTGATGTACTGGAACAGCGGCTTGACGCCTTCGGGACGGGTCCAGACCGGTTTGGTCTGATCCATGCGGACCTCAGGCTCGCCAATCTGTTAATTGACGGCGACAGGATCGGGCTGATCGACTTTGACGATTGTGGGTTTGGCTGGTTTGCTTTCGACTTTGCCGCAGCGATCAGTTTCTACGAGACAGATCCATCGATCCCCGACCTACAGGATGCCTGGTGCAGAGGCTATCGAACAGTCGCCGATCTGCCTGCCGAGGTGGAAGCCGAACTCTCGACCTTCATCATGCTCCGCCGCCTGCAGCTGACCGCCTGGATCGCCAGCCATTCCGAGACCCCGACAGCGCAGGAGATGGGCACGGCCTTCACCGACGGCACCGTCGAGATCGCTGAGCGGTATCTGGCGGAGCGGGGATAAACCGGTGAGCAAGGCCACGCGATCCCCTTCCAGCGAAAGCGGCCCTGCGACCCGCCAGATCCTGGACATGAACGCCTTTGATGCCGCGCGCGACGGTGGAGACGACAATTCTCTTGTGGCACGCCGACAGGAGAATTTTGGAGCCGCGTCAGTCCTGTTCTACCAGCGCCCGATCGAGATGGTTGCAGCCGAAGGCGCCTGGATGCAGGCCGCTGACGGGCGGCGCTATTTGGATCTCTACAACAACGTGCCCTCGGTCGGGCATTCCCACCCGCGCGTGGTCAAGGCCGTCACGGGTCAGATCGCGCAGCTCAACACCAACACACGCTATCTGCATCAAACCACAGAAAGGTATCTCGAGGCGCTGAAGGCCCGCTTGCCCGCGGCGCTTTCGAACATCATGCTGGCCTGCTCTGGCAGCGAGGCGAACGATCTCGCGATGCGCGTGGCGATGAAGGCCAGTGGCCGGTCGGGCTTTGTGGTGACAGAGACAGCTTATCATGGCAACACGCATCTAGTGATCCAAGCCTCCCCATCCTCCTACAAGCAGGGCCAGCCGCCGAACTTCATCGAGACGGTCCCAGCACCATCTGAAGCGGCTTATGGCACGGACATCGCGGGCGGGTTTGCCCAAGACATCGTCGAGGCCATCGAGCGGCTGAAGCAGCGTGAATGTGGATTTGCCGGGTTCATGTGCGACTCGATCTTCTCATCCGACGGTGTTTTCCCCGATCCAGCCGGGTTCCTAGATCCAGCAGTCAAAGCCGTGCGCGAAGCAGGTGGCCTTTACATCGCTGATGAAGTCCAGCCAGGCTTTGGTCGAATCGGTGCTACGCTCTGGGGCTTTGCCCGCCATGGCGTCACCCCAGACATCGTCACCATGGGCAAACCCATGGGCAACGGTTTTCCGATGTCTGGCATGGCGACCCGGCCTGAGCTGCTCTCGGCTTTCTGCGAGGATTTCGGCTATTTCAACACGTTCGGCGGTAACCCTGTTGCTTCTGCCGCGGGGATGGCGGTGCTCAACGTGATCGATGACGAGGATCTGATGGGCAACGCGCGCGAGGTCGGCGATCATCTGTTAATGCGCCTGGGCGAGCTCTGCCGACAAGATCCCCGTATTGCAGCCGTGCGTGGTGCGGGCCTGTTCCTCGGGGTGGATCTGTGCGAGCCGGACGCGCCTGAGCGTCCCGATCCCGCGCTTGCCTCGGATCTCATCAACGGGCTGAAGGACCGGGGCGTTTTGATCGGAGCGGCAGGCAAATACGGTCACACGCTCAAAGTCCGCCCGCCGCTTTGCCTCAACAAGGCCGAAGCCGACATTTTCGTCGATGCCCTCTGTGACATACTGGCCAGGTAGATTGCTTTTGGCTCGCACTCTGAGAGCCGATGCACCGCATCTGCGTTCAGGACGCAGGTCTAGGGGGCGATCAATCCTGCTGCTCGGCCAGCAGTTCTGCCCAGTACAATAGCCGACAGAAGACCGTTTCCAGAGAGATAGCCGCTATCTGCCGTGCCGGAGACGCCAACCGCTGCACCGCCGGCAGCAAAGAGAGTATCGAAATGACCGTTGCCGTCGGCCCGCCGAACCTGCGCATTTGGCGTGACGTCAAGACCGCCCTGGGTGTGGAAAAGAGCGCCTGTGACCTTCACGGCGTGATAGGGCGGCGCGAGTGGTGGTCGCTCAAAGCTCCGGCCGAAGGGGTCACGGCCCACCGGCGGGATTGCGGCGATGGTCTGCGCCAGCGTCTCGGGCGGCAGGTCACATGCAAAGGCGAGCTCTTCGATCGTCTCGCCCGACCGGATCGCGCCTGCGGCTTCAGCATCTTTGAAATCCTGGAACTGGCGCGCGATATCGGCGATACGAGCATCGAAGATGCTCCAGGCGACACCCTTTGGTTGTGCGAGCACGGCGCGGGCCGCTTCGGAGTATCCTTGGGCTTCGTTCCAGAACCGCGCTCCCGCGAGGTTCACTTGAACACCGCCTTCTGTGATGACGGCCCAGGTGATTAGGATACCGTGAGGATGGGCCACATTGCCGTGACCCTGATAGGCGCCGAGATGGCGGGATGCAGCACCCAAATCTGCGCCCCAGCTGATCGCATCGCCTTTGTTCCCGTCGTGACCGAACCAGAGCGCCTCGGCAATCTCGGGCATGTGACGCTTGACCAGCTCGCGATTGCCGCCAAAGCCGTTGCAGGCGAGGATCAGGGCATTACAGCCGATACGTTCAGGCCCGGTAGGGCCAATGACCTCGACACCTGTGACCCGGTCGTCCTGCCAGAACAGGGTCTCTGCCCGCCGATTACAGAGGATATCAATGCCCAACTGCTCGGCGCGGGCGCGGAGGTGATCGATCAGCTCCCGCCCAGAGCGCGTGGGAAGGCCATGCATGCGTCGCCGAGAGTGGCCGGGATAGTCGAAGTCCTGGACCAGAGAGAAGGGTAGCCCGTGCCGGTCCGCCAGCCATTCAATCGCCTCGGCAGCACCGGAGGCGAGGGCGTCGACCAGATCCTGAGGGTTCTCACCGCCCGCCTTGCGCTGAATGTCGGCGGCAAACAGCCCAGCATCGTCCTCGATCCCGGCCTCGCGTTGGAAGCGTGTTCCCGCGGCAGGGATCAGACCGGCTGAGAGGGCGGTTGACCCAGCAGGCACAGAATCGGCTTCGACCACCAGCGCTTCACCCCCCGCATCGGTTGCGGCCAATGCAGCGGTCAGGCCGCAGGCCCCGGCTCCGATGATCAAAACCGGGACCTCGAGGTCAAATTCGCCAGCCGGTGTGGGGCCGACCCGCATCTCAGTCCGACGCACCATCGGCGAAGCGCGCGCCGTCGGCGAGTAGCGCGTCGGTTCCGAGGGTCTCGTTCAAGCCTCGGAAGTCGAACATCTGCTCGGAAAACGGCTTGTTACTGCCGTGCTGCTGCAGGCTGGCATAGTAGTCGGTCGCGGTCTTTGCCAGCGCGCGGACGATGCCACCTGGAAAGATCGCAATAGAATAGCCGAGCGCTTGCAGATCCTCAGTCGATTTGATCGGAGTAGCACCGCCCTCGACCATGTTTGCCAGAAGAGGCGCCCGGCCAGAAAAATGCTGGGCTATCTCTGCCAGTTCTTCACTGGTGCGCGGGGCTTCGATGAAGAGCGCGTCTGCGCCCGCGGTCAGATAGTTCTCCGCCCTCTCAAGTGCCGGGCCGAACCCCTCGACGGCGATCGCGTCGGTCCGGGCGATGATCAAGGTGTCGTCGGAGGCCCTTGCATCCGCCATTGCCGCGATCTTCCCCATCATCTCGCCTGCCGGGATCAACGACTTGTCCGAGAGATGCCCGCAGCGTTTGGGAAAGGTCTGATCCTCGACTTGGAGCGCGCTCGCACCCGCGCGCTCATAAAGGCGCATGGTGCGCTGGGCATTTAGCGCATTCCCAAAGCCGGTATCCGCGTCGATGATGACCGGCAGAGACACCCGGTCGCGCACCAACGCCATGGTCTCTGCCATCTCCGTCACCGAGGTCAGACCGATATCCGGGCGGCCCAGCCGGGTGTAGGCGACTGCGGCACCCGAGAGGTAGAGCGCCTCGAACCCTGCAGCCTCGGCAATCGCTGCGGTAAGGCCGTCGAAGATGCCGGGCGCGAGCAAGATGTTCCCGGATGCAAGACGGGTACGAAGCGTCATGCCAAGCTCTCCTTTGCTTCGGCACAAGTGAGAACTGGCGTGATCGAGCCCATTGAGATCAGGGTCGCTTCGTGCACCTCCGGCTTGAAGGCCGCGCATCCATCGGACAGCAGGATCGTGTGGATGTTTCGCAGATGCGCGTCGCGCACCGTGCTGGCCACGCCGCCATTTGTGACGATCCCACCGACGATCAGCGTCTGGATATCGAGCGCGCGCAGGATGTACTCAAGCCGCGTTTGGTAGAGCGCCGAGTAGGCGATTTTCTCGACGACGTAATCTGCCGGGGCCAGCTCATCGACGATCGTGTGGCCAAAGGCGCCCGGCGCAAAATCGCCGGTGCCGAGGAACGGGCGAAGCTCTTTGAGATGGGGCGCGATCAGAGGGGCGCCCTGATGGCCGGGGACGAGCGTGAACTGGGCGCTGATATGGACGCCCCCCAGTGCGCGGAGATGATCGCGGAGCGGCTTGATCCGCCCTGGCAGGGCCGAGATCGCAGCACTGGTCTGGCCCGCGCGACCATAAGCGCCGTCCGGATGTAGGAAGTCGTTTTGCAGATCGATGGTCAGAAGCGCGGTGCGCCGTGGGTCAGGCTTTTCGCTCATCTCACGCGGCCTCCGAAGTGATGAGAGTATTGCCCCAGGCATCAACGCGTCCGATCAGGCCGGGTTCGATCAGAACCGTCGTGTCGGGCTGCACAAGGATTGCGGGCCCGGGGATCTCGGCACCGATTGGCAGGGCGAGCCGGTCAAAGATCTGAGTTTCGAACCACGCGTCGCCGAAATGGACAGGGCGCGTGCCAAGGCGCGCATCCTCGACCGTGCCACCGGCGGGGGCGAGGCTGGTGAGATCGAATTTAGGCCGCTTGCCAATCACCGCAGTGCGCAGGTTCACAACCCGGCGGACTCCGTTCTCAAGCAGGCGCCCATAGGTTTCGCGATAGGCGGTGTCGAAGGCGTGCTCGACATCAGAGGTCGCGGAATCGGAAACCGATCCGTCTGTGACCTCGACCGCGAGTGGGACGGAGACCGTATGCGTCTGGCCGACATAGGCCATGTCGAGCTCGAAGATCGTCTCTCGTGTCTCAAAACGGGTCTCAGAACCATCGAGCAGCGCCATCCCGTCATCGACATGGCGTTGCATTGCGCCCTGTAGCGCTTCGGTGTCCAGGGTCGAGGTCAGCGTGTTGATCGTTTGCACAAAGTCCTGGCGCATATCGGCGATCACGCAACCCATCGCGCTGGTAACGCCGGGATAGCGTGGGACGAGCGCCCTGGCGATTCCGACCTCTTTCAGCAGAGCGCCCGCGTGCAACGCGCCACCACCGCCGAAGGGCATGAAGACAAAGCGTTTCGGGTCGTATCCACGCTCGATGCTCACGAGGCGAATGGCGCCGGCCATCCTCGAGTTTGCAACCCGCAGGATCGCTTCCGCCGCTGCCTCGGTCTCCAGGCCGAGCGGTTCGCCAACATGCAGATCGATGGCTCTGGCCGCGGCCTCAACCTCGAGACGCTCGAGTTTACCACCAATCGGGCGGTCGGGATCGATCCGGCCAAGGACGACATTTGCATCCGTCACGGTCGGTCGCAGATTACCGCCGCCATAGGCGACGGGGCCGGGTGTCGATCCCGCGCTTTCCGGTCCGATGTTGAGCAAACCGCCTTTGTCCACCCAAGCGATGGAGCCACCCCCTGCCCCGATGGTTGTAATCTCGATCATCGGCGTTCGTGCGATCAGGCCGAAATCGATCGAGGTCTGCGATGCCTGAACTGAACGGCCTTCGGCGATTACGGCGACATCAAAGCTTGTGCCGCCGATATCGCCTGTGATCACATTGGGAAAACCGGCGGTCGACGCGATATGCCCGGCCGCGATCACGCCGGCTGCGGGACCGGAAAGCGCAGTGCGCACCGGTAGGCGGCAGGCCGTGTCGGTTCCCATCACGCCGCCATTGGACTGGACGATCATGAACTCACCCGCGAACCCGCCGGAGACGAGGGCCGACTGTAAGCGGTCGATATAGCCAGACACTTCGGGCTGGAGATAGGCGTTCAGCGCGGTTGTCGAGAACCGCTCAAACTCGCGGATTTCCGGCAGGATCTCACCAGAAGCGCTCACATGCGGGTTGGGCCAGATCTCCCGCACCGCCGCGACGGCTGCCTGCTCGTTTGTTTGATTTGCATAGGCGTTCGCGAAGAGAATTGCGACGGCTAGGCAATCTTGATCGAGTAGTGCCCTGGCTGCTCTTCGCACGGCGTCCAGATCGACCGGGACATGTATCGTCCCGTCAGCAAGTGTCCGCTCGGGCACTTCGAGGCGGAGATTGCGTGGCACAACCGGCTCAAAATCACCCCGCAAACCCCAGGTCCTTGGCCGATCGCGGCGGCGCATCTCGAGCACGTCGCGCAGACCCTGAGTGGTGATCACGCCAATCTTGGCGCCCTTGCGTTCAAGAAGCGCGTTCGTCCCCGCAGTCGTTCCATGGAGCACAGCGCTCAGCGTGCCGAGATCCGGCACATGGCGGGCAATGCCGTCCAGAAAACCCGCCGATTGATCGGGGCGCGTCGTGGGGACCTTGGCAATCTGAGCGGACCCGTCCGCCTCATTCAGGACGAAGACATCCGTGAAGGTGCCGCCCACATCGACGCCAACCATCCGGCTCATGTCTCAGCCTCCCGCCAGTCGGAGCCGTAGAGCTCGGTCGCCGCGTCCTCGGTCAGATAGCCAAGATCAACGTCGCGTCTGATGGCCTCCACAGCACGGGCCTGGGTTGGGCCGTAGCCACCGCCGCCCGGGGTTTCCAACCGCAGGGCCTGGCCCTGCTCGATCCGGATACCCAGCATCTTCGAGGCAAGCGGAGGCTCATGCCATCCGTCCTTTGTCTCATAGCTGAACCGGTTCAGAGCGCCTTCGCCGCCCCCCATCACGCCCTTGGGCGCAAATCTTCCGCGCTCGCCAAAGAGGAAGGCCTCGGCTGCCTGTTCGAGAAGTTCGATCTCGTAGATCGCGCCCAGGCCTCCGCGCCTTTGCCCAGGCCCGGCGCTGTCGGGACGGAGTGCCCATTGTCGGAACATCACTGGGTAGGCGGCCTCCAAGATCTCCATCGGCGGGATCGTCGCAGTTGAGATCGGGGCGTTGCCGTGGTTCAGGCCATCATCCGTGCTGCTACCGCCATGCCCGCCCCCGAAGAAGCTGAACATCACCCAGGGCGCGCCGTTCGCCCGCTTGCCCGCGATGGAGAGGGCATTGATCGTGCCATAAGCATTGGCGACCACTCTCTCCGGCGCGGCCTGGGCAGCGGCGGAGAAGATGACATCGATCATGCGCAGGATCGTCTCGGTATACCCGCCGACGGGGGCTGGAAACTCCGCCGAGAGAAGCGAGTTCTCCGGCACCCGGACTTCAACGGGCCGCATGACGCCTGCATTGGCAGGCAGATCGGGGAAGATGTGCTTGATCGCCACATAGGCCGTTGCAACCGCGGTTGGAAGCGCAATGTTGACCGGGCCTGCAGTCGCCGCCGCCGTGCCTGCAAAGTCGATGATCATCCGGTCGCCGCGAATTTCGAGCGAGACTGCGACCGGTAGCGGCGTATCCGTGATCCCGTCATTGTCGAGGTAATCCACCGCCCGCCATGTGCCGTCCGGCAGATCCGCGACCTCGGCTCTCATCAGTGCCTCGGCCCTGTCTCCCAGCGCATCAAGGGCGGCGGTGACTGTGGGCGCTCCATACTCACCAAGCAACTCATCGAGCCGTTTGACGCCCAGATCCAAGGCGCCGAGTTGCCCGTTCAGATCGCCCATCGCCGATTGCGGCAGCCGCGTGTTGCGCAGCAGGATGTCGATGATGTCCTGTTGCAGAACGCCCTCGCGCGCCAGTTTGACCGGAGGCAGAACAAAAGCTTCCTGGAAGCTATCGGTCGCGGAGGGATTGTAGTTCCCGGGCACTGCACCGCCGACATCGTGCCAGTGACCGACGCTGGCCAGATAGCAAAAGAGCTCTCCCTCGTGAAAATAGGGCCTGACTAGGCGCATATCCGAGAGGTGGGTGCCGCCCAGATGCGCGTCGTTGAAGATATAGATATCGCCATCCGCCAGATCGCCAGCGGCCCGCGCCTTGTCGATCACGGCTTTAACGGCGAAGGACATCACGCCCACGAAAATCGGAAGGCCCGATTTCCCCTGAACCAAGGTATCGCCCGTCTCAGCATGGTAGAGCCCGTGCGAGGCGTCATGCGCCTCGGCAATGATCGGGTTAAAGGCTGCGCGGAAGAGCGTCGCATCCATCTCATCCGCGATCTGCTCCATGCGCCCGGCAAGCACGGCGAGTGTTATGGGATCGATGGGGCTGCTCATCGGCCCCGTATCTCCGCGAGGTCGTTCCAGACTTCCTGGCGGAGGATCTTCCCGTCCTTGACCTCGAAGCGGTCGATGAACCGGATGCCCTCGAAGCTTGTTCCATCTGGCCAGGTGCCGGCGAGCGTGCCGCGGATGAAAACAACCGCGACATCATCTTTTGCAAAGGCGTCGACATCGTCGATTGACTTGGCGATGGCGCGGTAGCGGTTCTTTGACCAGTCGAGAAGTTGGGCCAGAGAAGTCATTGGCGCCGAACCCGGAAAGATCAGGGTGACATCGGTGGCAAGAAAGCTCTCCGCACCGGCGATGTCCCTTGCTTGCATCGCGGCGAGATAGTCGAGCGCGACTTGACTGGCGGCAGAAGCATGCGGATCGGTCGCGTCGATTGAGTTCACAAGCGCCATCCTACCGTTTCGCCCATGTGGTCATTTGCGTTGCGCCTCACCTCAAAATCTGTACTTTTCATATTACAGGTTTTGTTATATGAAAAGACCAATCTTGCCAGACTTCGGATTGCGAGAGAGACGGAGGAACCAGCGTTTCGTGACGATGCACGCGCATTCCCCACTACCAGAAGGCGGCAAGGCCCGCCGGGTATACCTGTCTCTGCGCGACGGAATTTCAAATGGCAGCTATCGGACCGGTGACCTGTTGCCGAGTGAGAACCGGCTTGGCGAGCTTTACAATGTCAGCCGGATCACTGTGCGCCGCGCGCTCGACGTGCTTGCTGCTGAGGGACGGATTCAGAAACGCTCTGGCGCTGGATCGATGGTTCTGGGACCGTCGAGTGAGAATTCCAAGATCGCTGCGAGTTTCACAAGTTTGCTGCCGCAGCTGGTCGAGATCGACCGCCAGACCACCGCCAAACTGCTGTCCTTTGGCTATGGCCCGGCATCGGATTCGGTCGCCGAGGCAATGGGGCTTGAGAAGGGCGGCCGGGTCCAGACCGCCGTTCGGGTGCGCTCCTCCAATGGACAACCCTACTCCCACCTCACGACCCATGTGCCGGAACAATTTGCGGTGAATTATGGCGAAGAGGATTTGGCCACCCAACCCCTCTTCCGACTGTTGGAGCGCAGCGGTGTCGAGGTCGCAAGCGCCAAGCAGTCGGTGACGGCGACACTGGCGGGCCCCGATGTGGCGGAGGCCCTGGCGGTCTCTACCGGATCAGCTCTTCTCTCGCTTCAGCGGGTCGTTCAGGATGCCAATGGGCGCGGTGTCGAGTATCTTTCGGCGCTCTACCGCCCCGATCTCTTTCGTCTGGAGATGGATCTGGCCCGGGTGGGCACGGGCGACGCGGGGCATTGGCAGCCCATGATCGGAGCGCGTGAACCATGAGCGCGCTGACCCTGCTCGACCGGCTTTGGGATGCCCATGTGATCACCCAACGTGAGGATGGAACAGCCCTCCTATGGGTCGACCGGCACCTGGTTCACGAGGGTTCTCATCACGCGTTTGCCAAGCTTGATGCGCGCCAAGCGCAGGTCGCGGAACCGGCGCTTACCCTCGCCGTCGCGGACCACTATGCCCCAACGCGCGAGCGGACGGCGACCCCGCAATCATTGACGATGGTCGATCGCCTACTGGAGAACACCAGGCGCCATGGCGTGCGTTGCTATGGTCTCGACGATCCCCGCCAGGGGATTGTCCACGTGATCGGGCCGGAGCAGGGATTGAGCCTGCCGGGCCTTCTGATCACCTGCGGGGACAGCCACACCTCTACCCATGGGGCGTTGGGTGCGTTGGCCTTTGGGGTCGGGGCGACCGAAGTGGCCCATGTCCTCGCCACCCAGACAATCTGGCAGAAGAAACCCAAATCGATGCGGATTGAGATCACGGGCAAGCTGGGCCCAGGCGTGAGCGCGAAGGATATGGCGCTCGCCTGGATCGCCAAGTTGGGCGCGGGTGGTGCGCGCGGCCATGCGATTGAATACACGGGCGGTGCGGTCGAAGCGCTGTCGATCGAGGGGCGGATGACGCTTTGCAATCTCTCGATCGAAGGGGGCGCGCGGTTTGGCATGATCGCGCCAGATCAGACCACGTTTGATTACGTCGTGGGTCGCACTTACGCTCCGAGCGGAGAGAGCTGGTCCCGCGCGCTCGACGCCTGGGGCGCGTTGCAGAGCGAGCCCGATGCCGCGTTCGACCGGTTGGAGACGCTCGATGCCAGCGAGATCGCACCGATCGTCACTTGGGGCACCTCGCCCGAAGATGCGCTTCCCGTCACCTCGACCACGCCAGATCCCACAAACGCCGACGGAGTAGAGGCAGAGCGGATCCGTGCCGCCCTCGACTATATGGGGCTGACACCTGGGCGTCCTCTGACCGATATCGCCGTCGATCAGGTCTTCATCGGATCATGCACCAATGCCCGGATCGAGGATCTTCGCGCAGCGGCGGCTGTTCTGGCGGGGCGCCACGCCAAGGTGCCGGGGCTTGTGTCGCCGGGGTCGCAGCCGGTCAAGGCGCAGGCGGAGGCGGAGGGTCTCGCGGATATCTTCCGGACCGCCGGCCTCGACTGGGTAGGAGCGGGCTGCTCCATGTGTGTCGCGATGAATGGCGATCAGGTCGATCCTGGCAAGCGCTGCGCGTCGACGACCAACCGGAACTTCCGGGGGCGGCAAGGGCCGCGTGCCCGCACACATCTGATGTCGCCTGCCATGGCCGCCGCTGCCGCCGTCACTGGGCATCTGACCGACGTGAGACCGCTGCTCGAGGGACGAGTGGTCGAATGAGCGGCTGGACACATCATCGGGGACGCGCAGCGGCTCTTGATCTGGAGAATGTCGATACTGATCAGATCATTCCCGCGCGGTTAATGTCTACCCCGCGTTCGCAAGGGTATGGCGGCTTGCTCTTTCACGATCTGCGCCGCGGTGAGGAGGCCCAGGATCTTTTTGCCCATCTGAAGGGCGCGAGTGTCCTGATCGCCGGGCAGAACTTTGGTTGCGGATCCTCGCGGGAGGCTGCGGTATATGCGCTTCTCGACTTTGGGTTTCGAGCAATCATTGCGCCGAGCTTTGGCGACATCTTCGCCTCGAACGCTGTCAACAACGGTGTCCTGCCCGCGGTTGTCGATGCGGGATTGGTAGCCGACTTGATCTCTGATCTAGACGATCAAGCCGAACTGGCCGAGGTCGATCTCGCTACATCCCGCCTCACCGTTTGCGGGCGAGAGATCCCTT
>JBCDAQ010000110.1:0-12773 GCA_039185285.1 Pseudomonadota bacterium | reverse complement strand
GCCCTCCATGCCGCCCATGTTCTGCATCTGCTCGAGCTGGGATTTGAGGTCGTTCATGTCGAAGCGGCCTTTGGAGAAGCGCTTCATCATGCGCTCGGCCGCGTCCTTTTCGATCGTCTCTTGCGCCTTCTCGACAAGGCTGACGATGTCGCCCATGCCGAGGATGCGGCCCGCGACGCGTTCGGGGTGGAACTCCTCGAGCGCGTCCATCTTCTCGCCGAGGCCCACGAACTTGATCGGTTGGCCGGTGACCGCCCGCATCGAGAGCGCCGCACCGCCGCGACCATCGCCGTCCATCCGCGTAAGCACCACGCCGGAGATGCCGATGCGCCCGTCGAAATTCTCTGCCGTGTTCACGGCGTCCTGACCAGTGAGGCCGTCAACGACCAGCAGCGTCTCATTCGGTTTGGCGGTGTCGCGGACTTGTTCGACCTCGCCCATCAGCTCGTCATCGATCGAGAGGCGACCTGCGGTGTCGAGCATGACGACGTCATAGCCCCCCAGTGTCGCCTGTTGTTTGGCGCGCTTGGTGATGGCGACCGCATCCTGGCCTTGCATGATCGGCAGTGTATCGACGCCGATCTGCTTACCCAGCACGGCGAGTTGCTCCATCGCCGCCGGGCGGCGGGTGTCGAGCGAAGCCATCAGCACCCGCTTACCGTCACGCTGGGCGATCCGGTTGGCGAGCTTTGCTGTCGTCGTGGTCTTACCCGAGCCTTGCAGACCCACCATCAGGATCGTCGCGGGCGGGGTGTCGATCTTGAGCGCGCCGGGCTCCGGATCCTCACCTGCTAGCATCTGGACCATCGCGTCGTGGACGATCTTGACGACCATCTGGCCGGGCGTGACGGATTTCAGCACCGACTGGCCGGTGGCTTTCTCCTGGACTTCTTTGATGAAATCGCGCGCAACGGGTAGCGAGACATCGGCCTCGAGCAAGGCGACGCGAACTTCGCGGAGTGCAGTTTTAACGTCCTCCTCGCTGAGCGCCCCTTTGCCAGTGAGCTTCTCAAGAGCGCCAGAGAGGCGGTCGGACAGCGATTCAAACATGGGATCCCTCCCTCAAAACTACAAAAGCACCGGTGGGCGCAACGCGCTGACCGGTGGCGATCCCGAGACTTTCCCGGGACCGGAAGCTTCACACTTCCGGAAACGCCGCTGCTATAGGGGGATTCCGTTTGGCTGTCAAACGCAGGCGCGCGTTGCCCTGCCGCCCGTCGTTCTTCTTTCAGGCCAGAATGCGCTCAGGCGGCGCGGTCCTTCAGAGGTGCCAAGCGCAGCTTGTCAGTCTCGGTCACAGTCAAGGCTTTTGGTGCCTCGTTGTCAGAATCAAGCATGAGCGTCTGAACGTCGCCAGTAACCTGTGCATGATCCGGCGCTTCATCCTCGAGCAACTCAGAGAAGTCAGAGCTGTGAGTAAGCCGAGTTGGGTTGTTCAAGAAGCTTGCGATACCGATCATTGTCGTCTCCCGTGACGAATAGTCCTTCGTTAGAAACTGGGACGGTTTAGCTGCGGCGCAATCAGATCTCCTCAGAGGTTTTGATCGGAGTTTCCTATTGGTTTGGTTAGTCAACCTTCCATGGTCAGTGCCGGGAACTCTCGCGATGCGATGTCGTGGATCAGATCGGCAATGGCGTGGTAGGCGAGCGCGCGGCCAGCGCTTTTGCGCCAGACCAGACCGATGGAGCGATGGATGCTGCGCCGTTCGATCGGCCGAGTGACAACTTCGCTATGTGGCCCAATTTCGGATTGAGCGTAGAGCGCTGGCAGAAAGGTCACGCCCATTCCCATGCCCACCATTGTCCTTAGCGCATCGAGGCTGGTTCCCTCGTAGTCACGCAGAAGGGATGCCCCGAACTCCGAGCACAAACCGCTGATCTGGTCGTGCAGATGGTAATGCGGATTGAGTGACAAAACCTGCAAACCGACCAGTGCCTGCACAGGGATAGCTTTGTGCCGGGCGAGGGGGTGGTCCGCCGGCAAGGCGAGATAGAGCGGTTCCCGGAAGAGGCGCCGGGTCGTCAGTTCCGCGCCAACGACGGGCAACTGCGCCAGGATGACATCATGCACACCGTTGGCGAGCTCAAACTCCAATTCCCTTGGCGCGCCTTCGCGAACGTACAGTTTCAGGCTGGGGTTCTCCCGATGCAGGCGGGTGACAATGTGGGGCAGGAGGTAGGGTCCAAGCGTCGGCTTGGCACCGAGCCTGATTGTGCCGATCAACCCTTGCTGGGCCGAGGCCGCGAGGTCCGCGATGTCCTGAACATTCTCCAGAATGCTGCGTGCGCGCGACACGATCTCTCGGCCAATTGGTGTCAGGGCTATCCCAGCCCGGCTGCGTTCGACCAATTGAACGCTCAGAACACCTTCGATGTTCTGGATCTGCGCACTCAGGGAAGGCTGGCTCACACCGCACCGCTCCGCCGCGCGCCTGAAATGCTCGGTCTCAGAAAGCGCCACAAGGTAGCGCAGATGCCGAAGCGTGATTTTTGTGGTGTCCATGACCTGATCGTACGCCTTCCGAGTAAAGCAGACTGACAGGTTACAGTTGTACACTTCGATAGAGATTTAAGCGGTTGATTGGAAATTCCTATCAAGATTCACAGAACAGCGCCCTTTTTCGGGCCGGTGATGATCTCAATCTCTGTCAGGTCACAACGAATAGCCGAGGAGAGGCTTCTTTGGTGATTAGCGTGTTTGAGAGTGTCTTTGGCGTCGCCTGATCGGTTGTTCGTTGCGGCCGTGGTCAAACGATAAACAAATGGAGGTTCTCTATGTTTCAGGACACGTCGACGAGGAACAACAAGTCTCTTACGCACTGGCGCGAGGTCATCCACGAGCGGCGCGCTTATATCGAAGAGCGCCTTGCGCAAGAGAACCGACATCCTCTTCCCGACTTCCTGATGGTCCAGGCCCTGAAACGAGAACGCTTGCGGCTCAAAGATGAATTGACGTTGATCGAGGGCGTCGTACGCACTGTTGGCAAGCCACCAGAACCAGAAGTAGCGTGATCTAAGCGAGATCGAAACCCAGGCGGACCTGTCAGACCGGGCGGGTCAGCCATTCGTTTATGGCTTCGACAATCTCGTAGTGAGATTTTGCCCCGCCGCCGTATTCGAGGGGAACAACGTCGCCCTCGATTTCCAGTACAAGACGGGTTGTGCGTGAACTATCGCTCCACTGAGCCTCGAGCCGGGCGCGTTTGATCCGATCGAGATCGAGCTTGAACCAGCCGGGGCGGATCAGGCGATGGGACTGGTGGAGCATCTGGCCACGGGCCCGGTCGAACTCGACCGTGATGAACGGGATGTAGCGCCAGGCCAGCCCGCAGAGGACGAGTCCCATGGCGGCGCATGAGGCGCGCATCCAGAGCGTGTCCATATCCTCGCCCAGGGCGAAGACACCATTGGCGATCAGGCCAAAGCCCGCGAGCCAGATCATCCCAGCGAAGACCCAAGGGCGGCTGGAAAGCACCAATTTCTCATCCGTGTTCTCGACGATCTTCATTCACCGCTCCAAACCGTCTATAGGCTCGCATCATGAGCTATGTGGTCGCTGCCTTCTACCATTTCGCCCCCTTGGCGCCCGAGGTGCACCGGGAGGCTATCGCCGAACGCGCCCGTCGTGCAGGTGTTCGCGGGACAATTCTTTTGGCGCCCGAAGGGGTGAACGGCACGATCGCAGGGGAACGCGTAGGTATCGATGCCGTTTTGGCGATGCTGCGGGGTTTACCGGGGTTCGCGGACCTCGATTGGAAAGAGAGCGCCGCGACCGAGATGCCGTTTCGCCGCCTCAAGGTCCGGCTGAAGAAAGAGATCGTGACCCTGGGCGTCGAAGGCGTCGATCCGAACCGGGAGGTTGGTGCCTATGTCGAGCCCGAGGATTGGAACGCCTTGGTAGATGATCCGGGCACGGTTGTGATCGACACCCGCAACGATTACGAGGTTCAGATCGGCACCTTCGCCGGCGCCGTCGATCCTGAAACTGCGAGTTTCCGCGACTTCCCCGCCTGGTGGCAAGCCAACAAGACCAAGTTCGAGGGCAAGCGGATTGCAATGTTCTGCACAGGCGGCATCCGCTGTGAGAAGGCTTCAAGCTATCTCCTCGGCGAGGGCGTCCCTGAGGTGCGCCATCTGAAAGGAGGAATCCTGAAGTATCTTGAACGGGTGGCGCCAGAAGAGACCCGCTGGGATGGGGAGTGCTTTGTTTTCGACGCGCGGGTGGCTGTTGGTCACGGGTTGGCCGAGGGGGATCACGCGCTGTGCCACGCCTGCGGGCGGCCGGTTTCAGCCAAAGACCGGATGCATCCCGATTATGTCGAGGGGATCAGCTGCCCGGCTTGTATCCACGAATACACGGACGAGGACCGCGCCCGGTTTGCGGAACGCCAAAAGCAAACGCAGCTGGCGCGCGAACGTGGCTTGACGCATCTAGCGGGCGATCTGCCAGCGGCCAAATCCTAGTTTCTTGACTCAGATCAATGTTCGCCGACCGCGGCTGGATAGGGTGAGGCCGTGGACCTCTTGTCGGTCGGCGGTAACCGTTTCCTCCCTGATGGTGCCGCCGACTCCTTTTTCCAAGAACCACCTGACACTCCTCAAATCTAAGAGAGATGATCATGGCGAGCATACCGACAGACTATTTCAAGCAGGTTCTTACAGACCGGCGCGGCTACCTTGCAGAACGATTGCAGACGTTTGAGAAGTCGTTGGATCAGCAGCGCTCAGCCAAAAGCTCTGAGCGGGCGATCGAGCGCGAAAACGACGAAGTGCTCGAAGGTCTGGGCGAGCGGGGTTTGGCCGAGCTCAGGATGATCGATGCCGCCCTACACAAGATCGAGGACGGCTCCTACGGGATCTGCGCGAATTGCGGAGCGGATATTCCGTTGGCGCGGCTGGAGCTGGTGCCGCATGCAGCGGTCTGTGGCAGCTGCGGGAATGGCTGACTAGGCGGGCGCCGGGCTCCAGGCGCGGTCTCTTACCGGCAGATGGACAATCGCTGAGAGAATGCCAAGCGCGATCGACGCGTGCCAGATCAGGTCATAATTGCCGTAGAGGTCATAGACCCGCCCGCCCATAAAGATCCCTAAGAAGCTGCCGACCTGGTGGCTGAGGAAGACGATCCCGTAGAGTGTGCCCATATGCTTTGGTCCGAACATGGTCGCGACCAGGCCCGAGGTCAGCGGCACGGTAGTCAGCCACAGAAGCCCCATAAAGACCGAGAAGATGATCACGGTGAGCGGTGTGAAGGGGAACGAGATAAACACAAAGATAACCAGAGCGCGCAGGGCATAAATCGCCGAGAGGATCCAGGGCTTGGGCAGTCGCGCGCCCAGTTGGCCAACTATCAGGGTGCCAACGAAATTCGCGACACCGACGATGGAGAGGGTCAGGGCGCCCAACTCGGTTGCAGGCCCTTCAGGGGTTGCGCAAACCTCGGCCACAAAAGCGGGAAAATGGGCGCCGATGAAGGCCACATGGAAACCGCAGACGAAGAAGCCAGCCGTGAGCAGCAGATAGGACGAATGGCCAAAGGCGCGTTTAAGGAGATCGGGCGTCGAAAGATCATCGCTGGTTGAGGCATTCCCGGCAGCCATTTCGGTCTTCATGAACGGGATGCACATCGCCATCGGGATCAGGAAGAGCGTGATCACCAACAGCGCCGTCTGCCAGCCGAGCATCTCGACCAGCACCCCTGTCAGTGCCGGCATCAACATCTGACCGACCGAACCGAAAGCCGCTGCGAGGGCGAGCGCTTGGCTGCGCTTTTCCTCGGGTGTTGCGCGCCCGACGACCGAGAGAATGATGCCAAAAGCAGTGCCTGAAACACCAAAGCCCACCAGAACGCCCGCGCCCGTGTGCTGCATCATCGGCGTTGAGCCGTAAACGCTGATGAGCATGCCAACAAGATAGGCCGCGAAGCCAAGCCAAAGCGCTTTGCGATCGCCGAACCGATCAGCGATCCAGCCAAAGAAGGGCTGACCCAACCCCCAGACCATGTTCTGGATGGCCATCGAGAGGGAGAAGACCTCCCTCGGCCAACCATAGGTGTCAGAAATCGGATCGAGCACGACGCCGAAGACCGACCGGATTCCGAAGCTGATCGAGAGAATGACCGCGCCGGCGGCGATAATAATGGCTTGATTCGAGAGTTTCATCAGGCGTTCTCCAACGTGCCGACACTGACCGGCCCGGAAAGATCAGTCAAAGCAAGTCTTGTGATGGCGTGCTTCACGCTCTTAAAATGACACCATGGTCCGCGGCAGGGGGAGGCCGGCATGATTGATGGCCCAATGTCGCGTTACCGCGGCGAGATCGCCGAGGGGACTATTCGGCCCGACAATGCCCAGCGTGCGGCGGTAGAGAAGCTGCAGCTTTTGCATATGCGGCTGAAGGACTACGACCCCAATCGCGGAAAACAAGTGGCGCTTGGATGGCTCGGCTTCGGACGCAAGGCCGCGAAACAGGACAAGGCGCTGGCCGGCATCTACATGTTTGGCGGTGTCGGACGTGGCAAGTCGATGCTGATGGACCTCTTCTATGATGAGGCGCCGGTCAGCGCGAAGCGGCGGGTGCACTTTCATGCCTTCATGGCCGAGGTTCATGTCGGTGTGCACATCGCGCGGGAAAGCAATGTAAAGGATCCGATCTTGCCAGTGGCCGAGGAAGTGGCCGAGAGCGCGACCCTGCTGTGCTTCGACGAGTTTCAAGTCACCGATATCACCGATGCAATGATTCTTGGGCGGCTGTTTGAAGCGCTGTTCGAGCGCGGCGTCGTAGTGGTCGCCACATCAAACAGGCCGCCTGATGACCTTTACAAAGACGGGCTGAACCGGGCGCTGTTTCTACCTTTCATCCAGCTCTTGAAAGAACGGGTGGATATTGTCGAGTTGGATAGCCCGACGGATTACCGGATGGGCCGGGCGACCAAGGAGCAACGCTTTTTCTGGCCTTTGGGGCCTGGCGCGAAGATTGGGATGGATGCGGCCTGGCAGCGGGAAACGGCAGGTGAAGATGCAGCGCCCGTCACGCTTTCGATCCGAGGACGCCGCGTTCGGATCGATCAGGCAACCGAAGACGTGGGGCGGGCGAATTTTGAGGAGCTATGCGAAAAACCCCTGGGCCCATCGGACTATCTGGCGATCGCGGAACGGTTCGACACGTTCCTGTTGGACGATGTCCCCAAGCTTGGATGGGAGCATAACAACGAGGCCAAACGCCTCGTTACCTTGATCGATGCGTTCTACGAAGCTCAGGTGAAACTCTACATTTCGGCCGGGGCGCCTGCCGAGGAACTCTACACCGAGGGCAAAGGAGCCTTTGAATTCGAACGAACCGCATCGCGACTGGCAGAGATGCAATCGGACAGCTACCCGGCTGACCGTGGTGAGGGCTAGCGCATAGATCAGCTTGGCTAGACCAGAACTCGGAGCGTTCGATCCAGCCTTTAGAGCTGATCCAAAACTCCTTTTAGGTTGATCTGGTCGTGAAGTACTGGGGTCTAGCTGCTACGCTGGAAGACAAGAGCGTTTCGTTCAGAGCGCTGGGGGTCATAAGAGAACCCCTCTGAGATCAGGTGGACGATCAGACGATCACGCTCGGCCTGTGGTGGGGTCCGCTCCCCATCCGTAAGGATGACGCGTCGCACATGGTGGGGCATATGCGTCAGCACCGTCGGGTCGGTAACGCCAGCGGTGAGAACGAGTGTCTCGATCTTTTCCTCGTCTAGAATCAGATCGCGGTCGAAGCACGGGATCACACCGGCTGCGATTGACATGTGATCTTGAAGAGGTACCGACCGCTGAAGCTTGCCAAAGATCGCTTCCGAACCGAGCCGGTTTTGCGAGAACAGGGCCGCCATTGCGTTGACCTTTGTCCGATCTGATTCAAACGCAATCACCCGCCGTGCCCCGGATCGGGCGGCAAGTGCGGGAAGCAGGCCAATACCGGCGTCAAGAAATAGGAAACGGTCGCGTCGCCGTGTCAGCGCCCGCAACACGTGCGCCGCGCAGTCCAGCCCCACAGGAAGCGGGTGCTGCCCATGATTGGATCTGGGGAAGGAGGTGAAGCTTGCCGCTATTCGGTCAGGAACCTGCAGCCCATGCCAGATAACGGGACTAGGGCGAGCCCGCTTCGGCCCTTGGAAAAAACGAAACTCGGCCAGTTGAACCACGCGAGACATGACGCGGACCCTAGCTGTTAACCATTAACACCGAATTAACTCTATCGAGCGCGACGCGAACGATCAGACTTGGCGTTCTATCATCATCTTCTTGATCTCTGCGATTGCCTTCGCGGGGTTCAATCCCTTGGGGCACGTCTTGGTGCAGTTCATGATCGTGTGGCAGCGATAGAGCCGGAAGGGATCTTCCAGGTGATCCAGCCGGTCACCGGTCGCCTCGTCCCTGCTGTCGATCAGCCAGCGATAGGCATGTAGCAGCGCTGCCGGGCCAAGGTAGCGGTCGCCGTTCCACCAATAACTGGGGCAGGACGTCGAGCAGCAGGCGCATAGGACGCATTCGTAAAGACCATCCAGCTTTGAGCGGTCCTCGGCCGTTTGGCGCCATTCCTTGGCGGGCGTCGGACTTTCCGTCTCGAGCCAGGGTTTGATCGAGGCGTGCTGCGCGTAGAAATGGGTGAGATCCGGCACGAGATCCTTGACCACCGGCATATGCGGCAGCGGGTAGATCTTCACATCGCCTTTGATCTCATCGATCGCCTTTAGGCAGGCGAGCGTGTTGGTGCCGTCGATATTCATCGAGCAAGATCCACAAATCCCTTCGCGGCAGGAGCGTCGAAAGGTGAGCGTAGCGTCAATCTCGTTTTTGATCTTAATGATCAAGTCGAGCACCATTGGACCGCATGTATCAAGATCGACGAAGTACGTGTCGAGCCGTGGATTCTCGCCTGAATCCGGGTCCCAACGATAGACTTTTACGGTCTTGAGGTTTGTCGCGCCCGCGGGCTTCGGCCAGGTCTTACCAACCGTGATCGTCGAGTTTTTTGGCAGCGTGAATTCAGCCATGGGGAACCCCTTTCATGCAGCTACGCTAATCGTCTTACCTTAAGACCAATTTGTCCAGTCCTTGTGCGGCGGGCGAGGTGTGGTCCGTCGCCGCTGGGCACCATTCGAGAAAGACATCCGGCAGGCCTTCTTCGTTGACGCCATCTGTTTGATGCGTTTCGAGAAACCCTTCGCGCGCGTAAAAAGCGCGGGCGCCATGATTGGCCTGGAAGGTCCACAGGGAGAGACCTTCGCTACGGGTTTCTTTGGCAAGTTTCAGAAGGCGCGAGCCGAGCCCTTGGCCCCGAGCATCCTCTGTGAGGTAGAAGTCCGTGACGAGGCCAGCCCGGTTGAGTGCGAGGAAACCCTGCATCAGGCTGTACCGCTCCGCGATCCAAACCGTGCGGTGAGCAATCACATCGTCGCGGAAGTGGGCAGCGACGCTGGCGCGGCTGTGGCAGCGGGGCATCCAGTCGGTGGCATCAATCCAGGCATTCAGGATCCCGGCGCAGCCTTCAACGTCGCTGGGACGGGCGGGGCGGATCTCGATCATGCGGGTTTCACCCCGATAAAGATCCGTTCCCCCCGGTGGAGCGCGTGAAGGGATGTATCGGGCTCTCGAGCCACGAACATGGTCAGATCGAAGCCCACGCGCATAATCCGGTCACGGATGTCCCGGCCATAGAAACGCAGATGGGTCGGATCGCCATAGTGGAGCGTCCGGGCTTCGTCGGTGTCGATTGCCGGGTTTTCGTAGCTCTCATCCCAGCCTTCGATCATCGGTACGGTGAGCACAGCCTGACCGCCGGGCCGTAGGATACGGTACATTTCGGCCAGTGCCTTGGCATCATCGACATGCTCCAGCACGTGGTTCGCCATGACGAGGTCAAAGGACGCATCCGGCAGCTCCATCGCCGTGATGTCCAGTTGGAGGTCAAACTTGTCGTTTAGATCGGCGGTTGTGTAGATTGCGCCGCGATCCCCAAACCAGCCACGGACCCAGGGCTCGGCGGCGAAGTGGAGGACTTCTGCCCCATTGGGTAGAACCATCTCCCGATCCATCCAGAGTTTCAGCAAGCGATGGCGGGGTCGGCTGTCACATTGCGGGCACCAGATTTCGGGCTTGTGACGGACTGGCGCGAACATGCCTTGGTAGCCACAGATTGGGCAGAGCCTCTCGGTCCTGCCCTGCGCCATCTGGGTAAAATGGCGGATCGCGCGGTCGGCCCTAAAGGCGAGGATCCGCGCGATCTCGTCGTCGTCACGTTGCCCGGCGGGCGACCAGTCGGGCAATTAGTAGACCCGAGCCTTGGGCGCCATTTTGGCAACAGGAATGCCGCCTTCGTTCTCGGGCGTTAGCGGGTCGGTTATGACCGGGCGGTAGGACATCTTTACATCCTTGTCGATCCAGGCCAGCGAGTGGACTCGCCAGTTTTCGTCATCGCGATCGGGGAAGTCCTCATGCGCATGGGCGCCTCGGCTCTCTTGTCGAGCTTCGGCCGAGTAAACGGTCGCAAGCGCGTTCGGGAGCAGGTTGCCAAGCTCCAGTGTCTCCATGAGGTCCGAGTTCCAGATGAGCGAGCGGTCCGAGACGCTGACATCATCGAACATCGCGTCGATACGGCTGACCTTGTCGCAACCTTCTTTGAGCGTGTCCGAGGTCCGGAAGACGGCAGCATCCTCTTGCATCGCCTTCTGAAGTGAGTTGCGAAGGTTCGCCGTCGGTGTTGCGCCATCGGCGTAGCGGAGGCGGTCGAACCGGTCCATCGCCTCTTCGACGGAGACGGGATTGAGCGCTTGATTAGGTGCATCCGGATCAACGACCTCGCCCGCTTTGATCGCAGCAGCCCGGCCAAAGACCACAAGGTCGGTTAGCGAGTTGGACCCCAGGCGGTTTGCGCCATGGACAGAACAGGACGCTGCCTCTCCACAGGTCATCAGTCCGGGGACCAGCGCATGGGGGTCATCACTGGTTGGTTTGACCACCTCGCCCCAATAGTTCGATGGAACGCCGCCCATATTATAATGCACGGTCGGCAAGACCGGGATCGGCTCGCGGGTTAGGTCGACACCCGCGAAGATCTTCGCGGTCTCCGAGATACCCGGCAGGCGAAGCGCGAGTTGCTCCGGCGGCAGGTGGTTCAGGTTCAGGTGGATATGATCACCGTCCGCGCCAACGCCCCTGCCCTCGCGGATCTCCATGGTCATACAGCGCGAGACCACGTCGCGCGACGCTAGATCCTTGGCCGATGGCGCGTAGCGCTCCATAAAGCGCTCACCTTCGGAGTTCGTGAGGTAGCCACCCTCACCCCTGGCCCCTTCGGTGATCAGACAGCCTGCGCCGTAGATCCCGGTCGGGTGGAACTGGACGAACTCCATGTCTTGCAGTGGAACCCCGGCGCGCGCCGCCATACCGCCGCCATCGCCGGTGCAAGTATGGGCAGAGGTGGCGGAGAAATAGGCGCGCCCATAGCCGCCTGTCGCCAGCACAACCATCTTGGCTGAGAACCGGCGCATCGTGCCATCATCCAGCTTCCAGGCAATCAGGCCCTGGCACTGACCATCATCGGACATGATGAGATCGGTTGCGAAATACTCGATGAAGAACTCGGCATTCTGTTTGACCGATTGGCCATAGAGCGTGTGAAGGATCGCGTGACCGGTCCGATCAGCAGCCGCACAGGTCCTTTGCACTGGCGGGCCATCGCCGAACTCGGTCATGTGACCACCGAAGGGGCGCTGATAGATCTGGCCTTCCTCATTCCGCGAGAAAGGCACGCCGTAATGCTCCAACTCGAGGATCGATTCCGGCGCATGGCGCGCGAGGTACTCCATCGCGTCCATGTCGCCCAGCCAGTCTGAACCCTTGATCGTGTCATACATGTGCCACTGCCAAGTGTCGGGGCCCATGTTCGAGAGCGAGGCGGCGATCCCGCCTTGCGCCGCAACCGTGTGCGAGCGGGTCGGGAAGACCTTGGTGACACAAGCAGTCTTCAACCCCTGCTCAGCCATGCCGAGGGTCGCCCTTAGGCCTGCGCCACCAGCGCCGACGACGACAACGTCATAAGTGTGATCGATGAACTCATATGCAGCCATAGCTAGACTTCCTTGGCTCAGGCCGTGAAGGCGATTTTAAGAACGGCGAAAACGCCTGCGAAACCCAGAAGGGCGCAGAGCATCGAATTGCCGAGAAGCATGACCGTGCGGGGTCCGGGGGCGTGGATGTAATCCTCGATTACGGTCTGGATGCCCTGCATCAAGTGATGACAGCTGACCGCAATGAAGAGCCCTGCAACGATGGCGTGGAACGGGTTGGCGTAGAGCGCGAGAACCTCCGCGTGGCCGCCGCCCAAAGCGCCTGCAAAGGGAAAGACGAAGAGGAGCGCCAGCGGGACGAGCGCTACGGAAGAGACGCGCATCGACCACCAATGGTGGGTTCCGGATTTCCCAGAGCCGAGGCCGGTGGCGTATTGGCGGGGGGTTTTGAAGCTCATCTAATCCTCCCTCAGGCTGTGATCAGGATCAGGAGGGTCAAGAGACCAGAGGCACCCAGGACGGCGAAGCCTGTCTTGGTCACCATGTCGAGCTCGAAGCCCAGCCCCATGTCCCAGACTAGGTGGCGGATGCCGTTGGCCAGGTGATAGCAAAGCGCCCAGGCGGAGCCTAGCATCACCAGGGTGCCCAGCCAGGAGGTCAGGATCCCATCCACATAAGCAAAATACTCAGCACTGGTCGCTGCGGCCAGGAGCCACCAGACGACCGCAATGGT
>JBCDAQ010000109.1:0-12816 GCA_039185285.1 Pseudomonadota bacterium | reverse complement strand
GCGATTGGCACGTTGAGGCAGATCATTGCGACCAGTGCCAGGAAGATGAAGATCATCAACATCTTAGGCTTGCCCCGCTTTCTTCATCTCGGTCTCGACCTCTTCCTCGATCTCGGCATGCTCCAGCGAGGTTCCTTGCATGGTCATCTTCCAGTAGAAGGGCAGCGAAAGCGCCTGGCAGAGGATGAAGAGACCCGCGCCAATTGGGATGACGGATTGCGTGACTTGGATCGGCACCCAGGTGAGGGATACGAGATACTCGCCCTCCAGCACGTCCAGCACGGTCAGGCCAGCCCAAGCCATCAGGATGAAGAAGCTGAAAACGATCAGCTCGGCCACGATCAGGCCAATCAACCGCGCGGTCGGCCCGAGCCAGAGCAACACCGAGTCAAACCCGATGTGCCGACGCTTCAACGCCGCAAGGGCCGCGCCGTAATAGGTAATCCATGAGAGCAGGATGGCCGCCACCTCATCATACCAACTCAGCGAATTGCCCGCGAGCCGGAAGAGGACGGCGACGATCACAACAACGGTCAGCCCGATCATCAGGAAGATGACGAACCACTCGAGGATCGACTGCAAGATCGAATTGAAACGTTGGAGCATTGAGATTTTCCGGGGTTGCACCCCGCCGGGAGAGGCCGGCGGGATGCAGCAGTGTGATCAGGAACCGTCGGCCAAACCTTGAACGGTATTGATCAGATCCTGGCCGCCATCGACCGACGAAGCGAACTCATCATAAATCGGCTTAGATGCCGCAATGAAGGCCGCGTTATCGGCGTTGTTCACCTCGACGCCAGCCGATTTGATAACGTCGAGCAGCTCGACTTCCAGTTTGGCCGCCGTATCATAGACGAAGCCTTGGGTCTCGGCTGCACAGCTTTCCAGCGCCGCGCGCACGTCATCCGGAAGCTTCAGGTAGTGCTTCTTCGACACCAGAACGTAGGCTGGTGTGTAGACGTGACCGGTGATCGACAGGTACTTCTGCACTTCCTGGAATTTGGCCGAAGCGATCTGAGCATAGGGGTTTTCCTGCCCATCGATCACACCGGTCTGGAGTGCCGTGAAGACCTCCGAAAACGCCATCGGTGTCGGGTTTGCGCCATAGAGCGAGAACATCTTCACCCGCCAAGCGCCTTTCGGCGTCCGCAGCTTTACGCCAGCCAGATCTTCCGGCTTCACGATGGGCCGCGTGTTGTTGGTGATATGGCGGAAGCCGTTCTCGAAGTAGCCGAGGATATGATAGCCCTTGGCATTCGCCGCCGCCTGAAACTTGTCGCCGAGGGCTGCTTGGACACGCTTCATATGCGCGCGATCTTTGATGATGTAGGGCATCTCAAAGACACCGAACGTGTCATCGACCGAGCTCATGACCGACGACGGCAGTGAGAAGGTGATCTGGTTCAGCTTCAGCTTCTGCAGCAGTTCCTTGTCCTTGCCAAGCTGGCTGGAGCCAAAGGTTTGCACCTCCGCCTTATCGCCCAGCTTGCCATTTGCGCAGGCTGCATATTGGTTCACCGAGGTCTCAAACAGAGAGCCCGGTTTGCCCACATGGCCGAATTTCAGCACCATACCAGCCGAGGCGGTGCCCGCTGTCAGCATCGCTGCGGCCGCAGCACCCGCGAGAAGTTTTGTCAGTTTCATTGAACGTCCTCCCATGAACGCATTATTCCGCGGCAAGCCGCGTTTTGTTTTCCAGCAGATAACGCATGGCTTCTTGCGCTCCACCGGATTGGTGCGGCACGCCAGCTTTGGCGAGCCCCATTTCCACGCCAGAAAGCGTGGCCATTAGCATTAAGTCGTTGAAATCGCCCAGATGTCCGATCCGGAAGACCTTATCTGCAACTTTCGACAGGCCATTGCCTAGCGAGATGTCGTAACTGCTGAGCGTCGTTGCCCGGAACGCATCCGCCGAATGGCCCTCAGGCACCTTCACCGCCGTCAGCACGCCGGATTCGTGGCCCTGGCGATTGCAGAGGACTTCCAAACCCCAGGCACGCACGGCGGCACGGGTCGCAGCGCCATGGCGTTGGTGGCGGGCAAAGACATTCTCTAGACCTTCCTCGTGGATCATGTCGATGGCTTCGTTCAGGCCATAGAGCAGGTTTGTCGCCGGCGTGTAGGGGAAATAGCCGGTCGCGTTGAGCGCGATCATCTCCTCCCATCCCCAGTAGGATTTCGGCAGTGTCGATGTCTTGGCAACCTCCAGCGCTTTCGGGCCCACCGCATTGAACGAGAGACCCGGCGGCAGCATCAGCCCCTTCTGGCTGCCAGAGACGGTAACATCCACGCCCCACTCGTCATGGCGAAAATCGATCGAGGCCAGGCCCGATATCGTATCGACCATCAACAGTGCCGGGTGCCCCGCCGCATCGATCGCCTTGCGAACCTCGGCGACCTGCGTGACTGAACCGGTCGACGTCTCATTGTGAACAACACAGACAGCCTTGATCTCATGTGCGGTATCTGCACGGAGGCGTGCCTCGATCTGATCGGGGTCAGCGCCAGAGCGCCAATCGCCCTCGATGAACTCCGCATTGATCCCCAGTTTCGCCGCCATCTTCGACCAAAGAGTCGCAAAGTGCCCGGTCTCAAACATCACCACTTTGTCGCCAGGGGACATTGTGTTGACCAGTGCGGCCTCCCAAGCCCCTGTGCCAGAGGCGGGGTAGATCACCACAGGGTGCTTGGTCTGGAAGATCGTCTTCATACCCTCCAGCGCTTTCAGCCCTACATCAGCGAAACCGGGGCCGCGATGGTCGATCACTTGGCGGGAGATGGCATGGAGTATGCGCTCAGGAACCGCACTCGGCCCAGGAATCTGCAACATATGGCGACCGGGCTGGCGCATCGGATCTCCCTTCCTTGCCTTGGCAGTTCGAATCTGCCAATGAATTTTGTATACAAAATACTTTAGCTCGGGAGCTGTCAATGCCGGAATCCTCTGCCCCTCACGCTCTGGACCTGGCCGGTCGTCTGAACCGGGTCATCCAGGGTGAGGTGCTTTTCGACCGGTTCAGCCGCGGGCGATACGCAACGGACGCATCGATCTACCAGGTCATGCCGCGCGGCGTGGTGATCCCGCGCAACATCGAGGATGTGAAGACCGTGATGGAGATCGCGCGGGACGAAGGCGTGCCAATCACGCCGCGCGGCGGTGGCACATCCCAGTGCGGGCAGACAATCAACACTGGGCTTGTTCTCGACCTCTCTCGCCACATGAACCGGATCATCTCCATCGACCCTGAGAAACGCGAAGCCGTTGTCGAACCCGGTGTGGTGCTGGATGAGTTGAACAAGGCGCTGAAGCCCCACGGCCTCTGGTACCCAATCGATGTCTCAACGGCGTCCCGCGCGACCATCGGAGGCATGACCGCCAATAATTCCTGCGGCGCGCGGTCGATCCGCTACGGGATGAGCCGCGACAATGTTATCGCAATCGACGCGATCCTGGCCGATGGCACCTCGGCGCATTTTGGCGAGATTGACCCCGAGACGCTCGGCAACACCGCGACCGATGTTCTCTTCCGCGATCTGATCGACCTTGGCCAGCGCGAGGCGGATGAGATCATAGCCCGCCGTCCTCAGGTTGCGCGCAACGTCGGGGGCTACAACACCGATGCCCTCCTGCCGGAACGGCCCAATATGGCGACACTGCTGGTCGGGTCCGAGGGAACGCTGGCCTTCTCTGAGAGGATCACGATCAAGCTTTCGCCGCTGCCGGGCCAGAAGATCCTCGGCATGTGCCATTTCCCGACCTTCTATGCGGCGATGGACGCGACCCAGCACATCGTGATGTTGGATCCGACCGCTGTCGAGCTCTTCGACCGAAACATCATCGAGCTTGCCCGCGATATCCCGATCTTCCGACCCGTGCTCGATGAGTTCGTGCGCGGCGAGCCGCAAGCCCTCCTCATGGTCGAGTTTGCCGAAGAGGAGATGGATGAGAACCTCCGCCGCCTCAAAAAGCTCGATGAATTGATGGGGGACCTCGGTTTCAAAGACGCCGTGGTTGAGGCCATCGACCCCGCTTTCCAGTCCCGCATTCTCGAGGTCCGCAAACAGGGCCTCAACATCATGATGTCGATGAAAGATGCGGCCAAGCCGATCAGCTTCATCGAGGATGCCTGCGTTGAACTGAAGGATCTTGCGGAGTTCACCGCCCAGCAGGAGGAGATCTTCGCCCGCCACGGCACCCATGCGACCTTCTACGCACACGCCTCGGTTGGCACGCTCCATGTCCGCCCAGTCCTGAACCTCAAACAGGACACCGACGTCAAAGCAATGCGCGCGATCGCAGAGGAAACCTTCGAGGCCGTCCACGCCTATAAGGGCGCCCATTCCGGCGAGCATGGCGACGGCATTGTCCGCTCCGAGTTTCACCTGCCCATGTTCGGGGAGCGCATGGTCGCGAGCTGGAAGCAAGTCAAAGAGCGTTTCGATCCCGAAGGTCTCTTGAACCCGGGCCGCATCGTCGACCCACCCAAGATGGATGACCGCAGCCTGCTGCGCTACCAAGCCGACTACGCGTGGCCAGACCGCCAGACCGTGTTCAAATACCCCGGTCATATCGGCTCGGGCCGCGGCCTCCAGGGCGCAGTGGAGATGTGCAACAACAACGGCGCCTGCCGGAAGCTGTCGGGCGATGTGATGTGCCCGTCCTACCGCGTCACGCGGGCGGAGAAAGACTTGGTCCGAGGCCGCGCCAACTCGCTCCGCCTCGCGCTCTCCGGCCAGCTCGGAGCCGACGCACTGACCTCGGATGAGATGGCCGAGACGATGAAGCTCTGCGTCTCCTGCAAGGCCTGCCGGCGCGAATGCCCGACCGGGGTGGATATGGCCAAGATGAAGATCGAGGTGCAGGCCGCCCGCGCCCGCACCCATGGCCTGTCGATGCGCGACCGTTTTGTAGGTTACTTACCGCGCTATGCACCCATCGCCGCGCGCGTTCCGTGGTTGATGAACCTGCGTGATCGCATCCCCGGCCTCGCGAAACTGAGCGAGTACATCCTGGGCCTCAGCGCCGAGCGCCGCCTGCCTAAATGGCGCAGCGATTGGTATCGGGCACCGGAGACGAGCGTCGAGGATGCCGACGTCCTCCTGTTCGCCGACAGCTTCAATCGCTACTTCGAGCCAGACAATCTCCGCGCTGCAGAACGCGCCCTGACCGGTTTGGGCTTGAAGGTCGGCTTCGCCAATCCATCCTCAGGCCGCCCGCTCTGCTGTGGACGGACCTTTCTCAGCGTCGGCCTCGCGGAAGAAGCCCGCGCCGAAATGACCCGCAGCCTTGCCGTCATCCGACCGGTGATCGAGAATGGCGGCTATGTCGTCGGCCTTGAACCTTCCTGCATCATGACCTTCCGGGACGAGGCGCCTCAGCTCTTCGACGACTGGACGGCGGAGATGGCGAGCCGCGTTCTGCTCTTGGAAGAATACCTCGCCCTCAAGCTCGACCGCCTCAAACCCGCTCTGAAACCGGTTCGGGCAAAACGCGCACTCGTCCATGGCCATTGCCACCAGAAGAGCTTCAACGCCTTTGGCCCGGTCACGAAGATCTTGCAGCAGATCCCAGACCTGAAGGTCGAGACGGTCGCCTCCAGCTGCTGCGGCATGGCGGGTGCCTTTGGTTACCAAGCGGAAACGATTGATGTGTCAAAGGAAATGGCAGAACTTAGCCTTCTGCCAAAGGTCCGGGCCGCCGATGCGGATACGATCATAGTCGCCGACGGCACCTCGTGCCGCCATCAGATCCATGACGGATCGGGGCGTGAGGCTGTCCATGTTGCCACCCTGTTAGCGGAGAGCCTCCATGGCCCATGAACCAATCGCCATTTCCCGCCGCCCGCTGCATGACGACCTGGTGGAACAGCTCCGCAACCTGATCGTGCGCGGTGTCCTTGCGCCGGGAGCAAAAGTCCAGGAGCAGGCGCTGTGTGATCAATTCCAGGTCTCCCGCACACCCTTGCGGGAGGCACTCCGCAGCCTGGCCACCGAGGGGCTGGTGACCCTGACCCCCCGGCGTGGCGCGACCATTGCGAAGGTGACCCGGCAGGATCTGGAAGAAGCGTTCCCGATCCTCGGCGCGCTCGAGGCATTAGCGGGCGAGCTGGCCTGTGCCAACCTGACGGAGGCGCAGATTGCAGAGGCTCGCCGCCTCCAGGCCGAACTTGTCGCCTCGCATGAGCGTGGCGATCTCGCAGCCTACAGTGCAGCCAATGCAGCGACCCATCAGCTGATCCTAACAGCCGCCGATAATCCCACCCTGTCAGGTTTCTTGAAAACCCTCGACGGTCGGGTCCGGCGGGCGCGCTACATGGTCAACATCTCGGGCGTGCGCTGGGCCGCCGCAGTCGCCGAGCACGCGTTGATATTGCAGGCGCTGGAAGCCCGAGACGGCAAACGCCTGGGCGAGATTCTCAAGCTCCACATCGCCAACAAGCTCGAAGCCCTGGTGACCCAGTTGGAAAGTGCTGAAGAAGAGGCAAAGAAAGCCTCCTAGCGCTTGCCCGAATCCCCGCTCCGCGCTACCTGCCAATTGCGGGGGTAAAGCGGTCTCCCGCTGTCAGGTCGAAAGCGTTTTGCCGGAGACCCAAGAATCGCATCGACCCATATTGTCTGGGACCGATCGATCATGTCTGACACACCCTTCCTTCTTCCATCCGTTTCCGCTGCCGAGGCGCTTGCCCTGGCCCAATCTGGCGAGGCGATCCTCATCGACCTGCGCAAACCCCCTGCGGTCGCCAGAGACGGCCGCCGGGCGAAAGGCGCCCTGATCCGCGACCCCTTCACCTTCGGCCATGACGACCCGCTGATGGCTGATGAGCGCCCACTGATCGCCTTCTGCGTCCATGGCCATGAGGTTAGCCAATTCGCCTCTGCCCTCCTCATGGTTCATGGCTGCGACGCCCGCTACGTCACCGGCGGTTTTGAAGCCCTGGTCGAGGCCGGGATTGAGACGGAGACTGCGAAATGAGTACTCCAAAACTCTCCGACGCAATTCCGGTCTGGATCAAGATCGGGCTTCTTTCCTTTGGCGGCCCAGCGGGTCAAATCGCGCTGATGCAGGACGAGGTCGTCACAAGGCGCGGGTGGGTCCCGTCTGCCAGTTTCGACCGGGGCTTGGCTTTCTCTATGATGCTACCTGGGCCCGAGGCGCAACAACTCGCCACCTGGCTTGGCTGGCGATTGCACGGGCTGATCGGCGGAATCATCGCTGGCCTCGCCTTTATCGTTCCAGGGGCCGCGCTGATGATCGGACTGGCCTGGATCGCAGCCGCCCATGGCGATGTGCCGATCATCGCTGCCCTCTTCGCAGGCGTGCAGCCGGTGGTGATTGCCCTGGTGCTGATGGCCATGGGCAAGATCGCCGGGCGAGCGCTGAAGAGCCCGATCGCCTGGGCGCTCGCCGTGGCAGCCTTTGCTTCGCTCTCCCTTCTTGGCGTGCCATTCCCAGTGGTCGTGGCGCTCGCCGCCATTGCCGGGCTGCTGATGCCGAGTGCGTCTGAGGTGGCCGAGCCTGCTGAAACAACCCGCGTCCTCGGTCATGCGGCAGTGACCTTGGCGATCAGTGCGGGGATCATCTTGGCGGTCTTCATAGCTGTTCGAGTTGCAGCAGGGGCAGACCCCTTCGACGACGTCGCCCAGCTCTTCACCACAGCTGCCCTGGTTACCTTCGGAGGCGCCTATGCCGTCCTCCCCTTCGTCGCGGATCAGGCTGTCGAGACCTATGGCTGGCTGAGCCCGGCCGCGATGCTAAACGGGCTGGCGATTGCCGAAGCAACGCCGGGCCCGTTGATCCTGGTGAACACTTATGCGGGCTATTTTGCGGGATGGACCGGGCCCGGTTCAGCGGCCACCGCAGCCTTTAGTGGGGCATTGGCGACTTTCTATACATTTGCCCCCAGCTTCGGCTTGATCCTTGCTTTCGCCCCTGCAGTCGAGCAGATCCACGCGATCCCCTGGGCTCGGAAAGCGTTGGCTGGTATCTCCGCGGCAGTCGTTGGCGTGATCGCGAATCTTGCCGTCTACCTGGCCGAAGCGGCGTTCTTGCCCTCGGGTCTCGAAGATCCTGAATGGGTCAAGATCGTTCTGTTTGCGATTGCCCTGGGATTAGTCTTTGTCGCCAAGATTTCAGCCCTGCCTCTGATTGGCTTCGGCCTCGCAGCTGGCGCAGGGCTCCACATAATCGGCCTTCTATAGCTGGACCGTTGGGGAGGCGTCCCGGATCCCTACCGGGATCTCGGCGGGCACAGCCCGCCACCCTTGCAAATCGCAAGGCGGTACGCCCGGCGCCCAGCTCTGAGGTTTGCGAAGGATGTCGAGCAGCACCAACGCGCCCGGGAGGGCGCCAGTTTAGGTGCATGCGGCGCAAGCCGCATTCCGTTTGGTTCGTCAGCTCAGGTGTTGAACAGGAAATGCAGCACATCGCCATCGGCAACTTCATAGGCTTTGCCTTCCGCGCGCATCTTTCCGGCTTCTTTCGCGGGTTGTTCTCCGCCAAGCCGCGTGTAGTCGTCATAGGCAATCGTCTCGGCGCGGATAAAGCCACGTTCAAAGTCGCCGTGAATGACACCAGCCGCCTGCGGCGCCAGGGTCCCCTTGGCGATCGTCCAGGCCCGCGCTTCCTTTGGTCCGGCGGTGAAGTAAGTAATCAGACCCAACAGCCCGTATCCCGCCTGGATCAGGCGATCTAGCCCCGCCTCTTCCAGTCCGAGATCTTCCAGGAACTCCGCACGCTCCTCATCCGGCAGCTGTGAGATCTCCTCCTCGATCGCCGCTGAGATCACCACATGCCGGGCGCCTTGTTCTGCGGCCACCTGGGCCACGCGGGCAGAGTGGGCATTGCCCTCCGCCGCCGCATCCTCCTCAACATTGCAGACGAACAGAACCGGTTTCGCGGTTAAAAGGCCGAGGACCTCCCACGCCCGTTGATCCTCCGCATCCACCTCGACCATGCGCGCAGGCTTGTCCGCCTCGATCGCCTCACGGGCCATCCGCAACAACCGGTCCTGTTGCAAGGCCTCCTTGTCGCCGCCCTTGATCTTGCGCGAGAGGTTCTGGAGCCGTTTTTCGATACTCTCCAAGTCCGCGAGCATCAGCTCCGTCTCAATTGTCTCGGCATCCGCAATCGGATCAACACGCCCATCGACATGGGTGATATCGCCATCCTCGAAGCAGCGCAGCACATGGGCGATGGCGTCCGTTTCACGAATATTCGCCAAGAATTGGTTGCCGAGCCCCTCGCCCTTCGATGCGCCCTTCACCAGCCCCGCGATGTCCACGAAGGTCAACCGGGTCGGGATTACCTGCTTTGACTTCGCAATCTCCGCCAAAGCATCCAATCGCGGATCAGGCACGTTCACCTCACCCACATTGGGCTCAATCGTACAGAACGGAAAGTTCGCCGCCTGCGCCGCCGCCGTCCGGGTCAACGCGTTGAATAGGGTCGATTTGCCGACATTCGGTAGCCCAACAATTCCGCATTTAAAGCCCATGAGCCATCCCTCGATCTTGTGACCGCCGCGCTCTCGCATGGTGCGGCGTGAGCGTCAATCCTTGCCGAAATGCTTCATCAGGCGTTGGAGCGGATTTAGTGGCGCACCCGCCAGCGGATCTGGCTCTTTCACGGTTTCCGCTGGCTTTGGCATCGATGGCTTAGGACGGGGCGGATTCGTGCGCAACGCGACCGCGTTTTGAAATCCCGCATGATCCCCAGCGGCGAGCTTCGGTGCGCCATCTCCAATACCTTGGATGAGAGGGTCGAGCCAGGCGTCATCAGCTTTTGCGAAGTCGTGCAGAACATATCCCGAGACTTGAGACTTATCACCTGGATGGCCGATCCCCATGCGGATGCGGATGTAGTCTGAGCCAATATGCGAATGGATCGAACGCAGGCCATTATGGCCCGCATGGCCTCCGCCGGTTTTCACACGGCATTTGCCGGGTGCGAGATCCAGCTCGTCATGAAAGACCACGACATCCGAGGGCGCCAGTTTGTAGAACCGCATCGCTTCGCCCACCGATTGGCCGGAGAGGTTCATGAAGGTGTGTGGTTTGAGCAGGAGGATCTTTTCTGCGCCCAACCGCCCCTCGCTGATCTCGCCTTGAAACTTCGCCCGCCAGGCGCCGAAGCCGCGGGCGATCTCGTCCAGCGCCATCCAACCGATATTGTGCCGGTTACGGGCGTATTTCGTCCCAGGATTTCCAAGGCCGACGAAGAGTTGCATATGCGGTCACCGCTCTCCTAACCCTCCCGCAATCCGGCGATGGAGGGGACGCCCGACCGAACCAACGGTGCTCGGAACCTAGGCTTGTTTGTTATGCTCGCGGATCTGGTTTGCAGCACCTTCGTCGAAGGCAACGCCCTTATCTTTCAGCATTGTGTCGAGCTCACCCGAGAGCGTCATCTCAGTCACGATATCGCAGCCGCCGACAAACTCGCCTTTGACATAGAGCTGCGGCGTCGTTGGCCAGTCGGAGAAATCCTTGATCCCTTGGCGCATCTCATCACTCTCGAGGATGTTGACGTCCTTGTACGCGATCCCCATGAAACCGAGGATCTGTGAGACCCGGCTGGAAAAGCCGCATTGCGGCATGGTCGATGTGCCTTTCATGAACAGAACAACATCGTTCTGATCCACGTGATCCTTGATCACGGCTTGCGCTGCGGTGGTGTCCATTATGCTCTCCTATGGGGCGGATTAATCAGGCGCGCTGGTCTGTAGGGCCATAGCGTGCAATGGCGCACCCGGACCGTGCAAAATACTTTCAAGTGCCTTGTTGACCATGCGCTGTTGCTGTACGCGGTTCTTGCCGCGAAACTCCTCGGCCACCACGCTAACGGCATAGTGGTTCTGGTCACCAGCGGTATCGACGACATCGACCTGCGCATTGGGCAGGCTTTCTAAGATCAAGCGTTCGATTTCACTGGCGGCGACGGGCATGTGCTGGCACTCCTCTCGGCTTAGTGGCGATGTAACGCTCCAATGGGTGGCTTGCAAGGAGGTGCGGCATGACAACGGTCGGTGAACAGCTGGTCGAATGGCTCGAAGCCTATGGTGTCGGCACGGTTTTTGGGATTCCCGGCGTCCACACGGTCGAGATGTATCGCGGCCTTGCCCGGTCAAAGATCAAACACATGACACCCCGCCATGAACAGGGTGCTGGATTCATGGCGGATGGATATTACCGCGCCTCCGGCAAAGTGGCGGCAGCCTTCGTGATCACTGGGCCGGGTTTAACCAATATTCTAACACCGATGGCACAGGCCTATGGTGACAGCATCCCGATGCTGGTGGTGAGCTCAGTCAACCGGACAAAATCCAAAGGTATGGGAGCGGGCGACCTGCACGAGGTCGCCAATCAAAGCTTGATTGGCGCTCAGGCGGCAGCTTTCTCGCATTCGCTCGCAGATCCGAGCCAGCTCGGTCCAGTCCTCGCACGCGCTTTCGCTGTCTTTGAAGGTGCCAGACCGCGGCCTGTGCATATCGAAATCCCAGTCGATATGTTCTCGATGCAAGCGGTCGGAGCAGTCAGCAGGCCCGCGCCGATCCGCCCACCGCTACCGAACCCGAACACGCTGACCGAAGCAGCCGAGGTGCTGGTCAAGGCCAAAGCCCCCCTAATCCTGGCCGGCGGCGGTGCCATCGGGGCCAATGTGCAGACATTGGCAGAACGCTTGGGTGCGCCGGTCGTCATGACCACGAATGGGCGCGGGATCCTGCCGCTCGATCACCCGCTTGCGGTACCGGCCAGCCCCTCGCTCAAGGCTGTGCGCAAACTAATCGGCAGTGCAGATGTGGTGCTGGCTGTTGGCACCGAAGTCGGTCGGACGGATTACGACATGTACGACCGCGACGACATCGAGGTCGAAGGCAAGATCATCCGGATCGAAATCGATGCCGAGCAAATGCGCCGGGGAGCAGTGCCCGATATCGCACTTCTTGGCGACGCCGCGACCGGTATCGATGGCCTCTGCGCCATGATCGAACTACCAACGCGACCTGCGCCGAAACAGGCAGATGGCGCCCGCAAGGCGAGCCTTGCCGAGATCGGCGAAGACTACCGACAGATCGTCACTTTCTTGAACAAAATCCGCAACGCGCTGCCAGGGACGCCGATCGTCTGCGACTCGACACAGGCCGCCTATGCAGGAAATCTCTACTTTGCACCAGATGCGGCACGCACTTGGTTCAACGCCTCTACCGGCTACGGCGCCTTGGGCTATGGTCTGCCCGCCGCGATCGGGGCTGCAAGAGCGATCGGCGGTCCAGTTGTCTGCGTCGCGGGGGATGGAGGCGTTCAGTTCTCGCTGGCCGAGCTCGGTTTGGCGGTCGAGGAAAACTTGCCTCTCATCCTGATCGTCTGGGACAACAAGGGCTATGGTGAGATCAAGAGCTATATGATCGAGAACCAGATCACGCCCGTAGGGGTCGATCTGCACACACCTGACTTCGTCGCGCTCGGCAAAGCCTATGGCGCCGAGGCGGCGCAGGTGGAAGCATTGAGTGATCTCGCGGACTTTTTGATTGATGCGGCCGAGCGCAAAGGACCGACGGTTCTTCATCTGCCGGAGCAGGTTGTCCTAAGCCGCGGCTAACCTTGCTCTGGCGACAGCGCAAGGCGCAATCTCGCCTGAAAGAGTTTCTTCGGGACTTCTGGCGGGGTCTCGCGCTTGGGCGGTCTGTGCCGGGAGAGCCTTTTGTGAAGAAAGGCGCGGCAGCGCTGCCAATTTGTCCTCCATGCGGCCCCGCTAGAGCCATGACGTTGGAGGGTTTGCCATTTGCCCGGGCTCGGGCCCCTGTCGCTTACGCTGGG
>JBCDAQ010000108.1:0-12997 GCA_039185285.1 Pseudomonadota bacterium | reverse complement strand
GGACGACGACGCAGCGTAATCTACGCACAAGGCGCCGCCCAGTCTCAGTGCGCCATATAGGGCAGAATGAGCCGGCACCTTATTTTATCGGTTGATGCGATGGGCGGCGATCGCGGCCCGGCGCCGGTTATGGGTGGATTGGTTCGCGCCCTTAAAGAAGAACCTCGACTTCAATTCCTGCTACATGGCGACGAGACCGTCCTGAGGCCGCTCCTGACACGTCGGCCGCAACTTGCCGCTTGCGCCCAGATTAGGCACGCGCCAGATAAGGTCGAGATGAGCACTCAGCCGACCGAGGCGCTCAGATCCGGCAAACAAAGTTCCATGTGGCGTGCCCTGCAATCCGTGGCCGAGGGAGAGGCTTCGGTCGCCGTCTCCTCGGGCAACACGGGTGCGCTTCTGGCGATGTCAGTCCTGGTTCTGCGAAAGGCACCTGGCGTCCACCGCCCCGCCATTGCCATCCACTGGCCCTCGGATCACCCCTCTGGCTACACGACAATGCTTGATATGGGCGCCGATATAGGTGCGAATGTCGACAACCTCATGCAATACGCCGTGATGGGGGCCGAGTATGCACGCACCTCTCTGGCAATCGAAAAACCTCGTGTTGGGCTTCTCAACATCGGCACCGAGGCGCGCAAAGGCCCTGCCCTGCTGCAGCAAGCCGGCGAGCAAATCGGCGCCATGGCTCAGAATGCCGAAGCAGGTTTCACCTATGTCGGGTTCGTCGAAGGAACGCATATTCCGACAGGCGATGTCGATGTAATCGTCACGGACGGTTTCACTGGAAATGTTGCCCTTAAGGCTGGCGAGGCGACAGCGCGATTCATTCGCAACGCGCTTAAGGATGCTTACCGGCACACTTGGCTTTCGCGGATGGCCTATCTCTTTGCGCTCACCTCGATGCAGCGTCTGCGCAAGCGGATCGACCCGCGTCGTGTTAATGGTGGCGTGTTTTTAGGCCTCGGTGGAAGTGTGGTGAAAAGCCATGGCGATGCCGATGCTCTGGGATTTTCTACAGCTCTTCTCCTTGCCGCGCGCCTTGCGGAGCGTAATTTTCCGGAACACCTTGCGTCGCAGCTTGCCAAGCTCGACATAGGAGACAAGAGTAGCGCACCAGCAAGCGGCGCAGAAAGGCGAGCGGAATGAGCGTTGTACGGGCCGAGGCCATCGGATGCGGCCACTATCTGCCCGAGCGTGTGATGACGAATGAAGAGCTTTCCGCGCTCGTCGAAACTTCTGATGACTGGATCCAGACCCGCTCAGGCATCAAACAACGCCACATCGCCGCGGAGGGAGAGAAGACCTCGGACCTGGCCATTAAGGCTGCCGAGCGTGCGCTTGAGAATGCCGGGATCAGCGCCGACACACTCGATGCACTGGTCGTGGCGACGACCACACCTGACCAAACGTTCCCCTCGACGGCAACCCGGGTTCAGCATGCGATCGGCATGACCAACGGTTTCGCCTTCGACATCCAGGCTGTCTGCGCGGGCTTCATGTATGCCTTGGCGAATGCGAATGGACTGATCCTTTCAGGCATGGCGAAACGGGTTCTTGTCATCGGGGCTGAGACGTTCAGCCGAATCCTCGATTGGGAGGATCGCGCGACCTGCGTTCTTTTCGGCGACGGTGCTGGCGCGGTCATTCTGGATGCGAGAGTCGGCAAAGGGGCCCCAACCGATCGCGGCATCTTAGGAACCTGCCTGCATTCCGATGGGGCGCATAACGACATTCTCTTCGTTGATGGTGGCCCGTCTGAGACGCAAACCACCGGTCATGTAAAGATGCTGGGCAAGGAAGTCTTCCGCCATGCGGTCCACAAGCTTGCCGAAGTCGCCGACGAGGTGATGGAGAAAGTGGGCGTCCAAGGCTCGGACATCGACTGGATGGTGCCTCATCAGGCTAATCTGCGTATCATCGAGGGCACGGCGAAACGCGGCGGCATTCCGATGGAGCGGGTCGTCGTGACCGTCCAAAACCATGGCAACACTTCCGCTGCCTCGATCCCACTGGCCCTTTCGATCGCAGTCGCCGATGGCCGGATAAAACAGGGCGACTTACTCTTGATGGAAGGTATCGGGGGCGGTTTGGCCTGGGGCTCGGCCCTGATCCGTTGGTAGCTCCCGGATATTCACAGTCGTAGCACTGCTTTCGCTTGTCCCTGCAAGTCATTGAAGTTGACTCGTTTTCCCTTACACCGTTACATTCAATTTAAGGGGGAACTCCCCGGTCTATAAGTGGTTCTAAGGGAGATGACGCTCATGACCGGCAAAACGCTGACCCGCTCTGACCTGAGCGAGGCTGTCTACCGGGAAATTGGTCTGTCGCGTAACGAGTCGTCGGAGCTGGTGGAAACCATCCTCGACCGCATCGCTGAAGCGCTGGTGAAGGGAGACAATGTGAAGATCTCCTCCTTCGGCACTTTTGCACTCCGCGACAAAGGTGCCCGGGTTGGGCGAAATCCGAAAACAGGTGAAGAAGTTCCGATTGATCCGCGCCGGGTTTTGGTCTTCCGCCCGTCTCATATAATGAAAGAACGTGTAAACAGCGGAGCAACCGGCTAATGGCCGATAAGGCCCAAAAGTCTGCGAAATCAATCGCGAAGACCGTTAAGTCGCCAGACGCTTTTCGAACCATTTCGGAAGTGTCTGGCGAACTTGACCTGCCTCAGCACGTGCTCCGTTTTTGGGAGACACGGTTTACCCAGATTAAGCCTTTAAAACGCGGTGGCGGACGCAGGCTCTATCGCCCCGATCATGTTGCCCTGCTGCGTGGAATTCGAACGCTTCTCTATGATGAAGGGCTCACCATCAAAGGCGTACAAAAGGTACTCCGCGACCGCGGGATCAAAGCTGTGATATCCCGGGGTTCCGGCGAAGAAGGCGTCGAAGTAACCTCTGCAGAGGTTGCAGAACGTCTCTCAGAATTGAAGAAACGGGTCGATGCTGCTGAGCAAGGAGCGCCCGCCTCGGCAGAGCGCATGCAAGAATCGATTCAGCGGCTCGAAGCTATTTTGACGCGACTCGAGCAAAGCTAGCGCCAAATCCACACGTTTGACGCGATCCCACAATGAAACACTTTACTTAATAGTGTATCTTTCGCAACTTATGGCGAATTTGAGCGATACTTTAGATTTCGTTCAGACTTTCGGCGTTCTCTCGGAGCATATTCCAGCCGAAGCAGGAGATGACCGGAATGCCGCATCCACCGCCAGATAAGGAGCAGCTTAGTAGGCTTGTGCTCGATCGACTGGCGTTTCCGATGCAAAATATTGCGAGCTTCCTCGATGATCTTCTCCAAGATGACGGGGCAATGATCGATACGCAAACCCGCCATAAGCTGATCTTGATCAGAAATGAACTGCAGGCCTCAGCCCGTCTTGCGATCGGTGAACTACGCCCCGCGCCTGAACCAGCCAAAGGGTGCACAAAGATCGAGGCTGCCTGAGCCCCAAGCCCAGCCTTTTCAATGGACAACCGCCTTTGGCCCATGCTACCCGCCCCTGACATGGCGGGCCGTGGCGCAGCCTGGTAGCGCGCTTGCATGGGGCGCAAGAGGTCGTGAGTTCGAATCTCGCCGGCCCGACCAGTCAAACCGAGACGCCAGCGGCATCGTCGCTGGCGTCTCGTCGTCTGAGTGCGCATCAAACAACAGAGGCTTGGATCAAAGTCCGGGGAGCAGACATGACCTTACTGGCCGAAGGCGTCCTCGCCTCACAACAGATCCAAGCGATGATCGATGCCGACGAGATTGGCTTGTCAACGCCTCTCCTCGACGGACAAATTCAGCCCGCCAGCCTTGACCTCAGGCTGGGCACCCGCGCTTGGCGGGTCCGGGCGAGCTTTCTTGCAGGTAAGAGCCGGTCAGTTCTCGAACGCCTGACCGACTTCGCCATGCACGAGTTGGATCTAACCCAAGGCGCTGTTTTGGAGCGAGGCTGCGTTTATGTGGTGGAACTGCAGGAGAGCCTCGCGCTACCGCGTGATGTCTCGGCGTCCGCCAACGCGAAAAGCTCGACCGGGCGGCTCGATCTCTTCACGCGGCTAATCGCTGATAAAACAGCCGAGTTCGACCGGGTCGAGGCCGGGTACCAAGGGCCACTTTATGCCGAAATCAGCCCGCGGACTTTCTCTGTTCTTGTTCAGCCAGGGATCCGGCTCAACCAGATCCGGTTTACCCGCGGTCGTGCGATCTTGTCAGACACAGAACTGGCCGACCTGAACGCGAAAGATCCTTTGGTGAATGGCGATGCGTTGATCGATGGAGGGCTCGGTTTTTCGGTCGATCTTACACCGACAACCGAGGGCGAGATCGTTGGCTGGCGCGCACGGCAGAACTGTCCACTTATCGATCTTACGCAAATCGACCACTACCCAGTGGCCGAGTTCTGGGAACCCGTTCGACCCAGACCAGGGGGCGGCGTTATTCTTGACCCGGGTGCGTTCTATATCCTGGTGAGTCGAGAGGCTGTTTCCGTGCCTCCAAAGACTGCTGCTGAAATGGTTCCCTACATGGCCGTCGCGGGCGAATTCCGGGTCCATTACGCGGGCTTCTTCGATCCTGGATTTGGCCATAGATCTACCGGAGGCTCGGGCTCACGCGGTGTCCTCGAAGTGCGCTGCCACGAAGCTCCTTTTGCTTTGGAACACGGCCAAATGGTCGGCCGCTTGATCTATGAACGCATGGCTGCCGAGCCTGAGATCCTCTACGGGCGCGATATCGGCTCCAACTACCAGGGCCAAGCCTTGAAGCTCGCCAAGCATTTCCGAAAACCATAAAGCGCAACCACACGCGCCAACGGGCCCGGTTTTGCGAAGGCAAATCAGGGGGAAGCGTCTCGTTGGGCGGTACGCCCAACACCGTTTGGTTCGTCTATCCGCCGAAGCAAGCGGTGCCGGGCATAATGCCCGGCGCGAGATCCCCTTGATCCTGCGTCCCGCAGGATCAAGGTCGTTGGCGCCCGGTCAAACAGGCTTTGGCGATCCCTCATCCTGCGCTTGACCGTCAAACATATCGTCAGTCTCATCGCGAGGTTCTTCGGTTTCTTCCACCGCACCCGGCGGCATCGATTCTAGCAATCCGCTCGCGCGCAGTTCTTTCAGACCCGGTAAGTCACGTGCACTCTCAAGACCAAAGTGATCCAAAAAGTTAGGCGTCACGACAAAAGTTACCGGTCGCCCTGGCGTTTCCCGACGCCGGCCCAGACGAATCCACTCAAGCTCGATCAGCATGTCGATTGTCCCGCGTGAGACGCTTACACCGCGGATCTCTTCAATCTCGGCACGCGTGACGGGCTGGTGATAAGCAACAATTGCCAGGGTCTCAATCGCGGCACGAGAAAGCTTGCGGGTCTCCACCGCCTCTCTGCGCATCAAAAACCCCAGATCCGGCGATGTGCGAAAGGCCCATCCCGTTCCAATTCGCGTCACCCGAACCCCGCGGCCCTCGTAACGCTTGCTCAAATGCTCGAGCGCGGCTTTCGGGTCCGAACCGTGGGGCAAACGCTCTTCGATCTGCGCGAGGCTCATGGGCTCAGCGGCGGCAAAGAGAAGCGCCTCGACCATACGTTCCTGTTCCGCGAGGGGCGGTGCATCGAACAGCGCTTCGATTGGCTCCGCTTTCTCCTCGCTCACGAGACGGCTCGCTTGCGCAGGTAAATAGGCGCGAAAACGCTGTCCTGGCTGATCTCAACTTCACCGCGCTTGGCCAGCTCCAGAGACGCAGCAAAAGTCGACGCGAGGGCCGAACGACGCTTTGCTGGATCGAGCCGAAATCCCTCAGGCAGATATCCCGAAATATCCGTCCACTCCAATGCCTCTCCAATAACCGACTTGAGCCGATCCAGCGCCTGATCCATCGTCCAGAGCGAACGACGATCAACCTGCAAGGGGCTGTATTCTTCGCGCGTCTTTACCCGCGCATAGGCTTTCAAAAGATCTGAAAGAGTTGCTGTCCAAGTCGTATCGCGCTTAACGGTCACTGTCTCTGTCATGCCACGGGCGAAGAAGTCCCGGCCGAGCTGATCACGGGCCATTAGCTCAGCCGAGGCTTTGCGCATGGCCTCCAGCCTTTCCAGCTGAAACGCCAGCCGGGCCGCCAGATCCTCGCCGGTCGGTTCATCTTCGGGATGCGGGGGTGGCAATAAAAGACGCGACTTGAGATAGGCAAGCCAGGCCGCCATCACCAGGTAGTCCGCGGCCAGCTCGATCCGCAGCTTCTGAGCAGCCGAGACGAACTCGAGATACTGCTCTGCAAGCTGAAGGATGGAAACTTCGCGTAGATCGACTTTCTGCGTCCGCGCCAAGGTCAGCAACAAATCGAGAGGTCCCTCATACCCATCAACATTGATCGAGAGCACCTCAGCATCGATCGCTTCTTGATCACGCGGGGGAGCATCAAAAGCCTCGACAGGGAGCTCCAGCAGATCCTCAGACATGGGTCATCTCCTTCAACAATCCGTCGTGGATGGCGCGTAGATCAGCGATCTTTCCATCGCGAGGGCGACCGCGTTGTGCCAACGCGTGCTCAGCGCGTTGCAGGGCGGCGCCCTGCAACTCCGGGGCTTCCTCTGCAATTGCCTTCATTTCGCTGGAGTTGCCATTGCAATGCAGGATCACATCACACCCTGCGTGCAGCGCGCGTCTAACCCGCAAATGCATGGGAAGATCCAATGCTTTCATCGAGATATCGTCCGTCATCAACAAACCATCGAAGCCCAGCTCCCCACGCACGATGTCAATAACTGCGGGTGAGTGAGTGGCACAGGCCTTCGGATCAATCGCGTCAAAAATCACGTGCGCCGTCATGCCCAGAGCGACATCGCGCAGCGCCAGGAAAGGCGGGAAGTCGACCCGTCGCAGCTCCTCCACCGAGGCTGTAACCCTTGTCATGTTCTCATGCGTATCGTGCAATGCACGCCCGTGGCCCGGCAAATGCTTTATGACAGGCAAACACCCGCCTTCGAGCGTGCCTGAAGCCACTTCGCGAGCACGAATGGCGACCTCCATCGGCTTTACGCCAAGTGCGCGATTGCCAATCACCGGATGGGCATTGAGCTGTGGTACATCCACCAAAGGGACACAGTTTACGTCGACACCTACTTCCCTCAGCTCCAAGGCGATGATCCGGTAGCGAAGGCGCAAAGCCCGCATCAGAGCGATTTCATTGCTCATGCCATCGCAGACGTCGCGCACCGGCGCCCATTCCTGCCAATGGGGCTCCTTCATGCGGGCTACGCGACCACCTTCTTGATCGATTAAGATCGGCGCATCGCGGCCAACTGTATCACGCAGATTGCCGGTTAGCCGACGCATCTGCTCAGGACTAGAGACGTTGCGCGAAAAGAGGATAAATCCCCAAGGGTTTAGATCGGCGAAGAAATCCCTTTCATCCGGCGTCAAAAGCGGGCCGGAGAGCCCAACAATAAGCGCACGTTCAGCCACCCGAGGAAACGATACAGTCTTGGCCACGGCCCCGCAGCGCCTGGCACGTAGCGGTCGCTTCTGCCCGGTCCTTGAATGGGCCGAGGCGTAGTCGGTAATACGTCACACCGCCCGATTGCGTGACGCCAACCACCAGGGCCTTTTGGCTTAACAGATCAGCATGATCCTGGCGGATCTTCTTCCAGGAATTCATCACCACATCACGGCTGGGGGACGCTTGAAGCTGTACTTTGATCTGCGATGCTTCTGCTGCTTTTGCTAAATCTGTGGCTCCAGTATCCGCACTCGCCCGCGCCGCCAACATGCGTACGCGCAGATTGGGCGGGCGTTTGATGACCTGCGGGCTGTAGTCTGGTGCAAAGGGGTTGCCCGTCGATACGGGCTTCGCGATCACTTGTTCTGCCGGGGTGGGCACGACCTCTTCGACCACAGTGTCATCGGTAAGAACGGCGACATCGGTGACCTCTTCTGGCTCAACTTCCGTTGCCTGAGGCTCTGCCGATGGGACCTGAACCGGTTCTTGGACCGCGAGCTCCTGTTGTTCGGGCGTTACCTCGACAACCAGATCATTCGCTTCTGGAATGCCGAGTTCTTCGGTCGCGGACTGCACAGCCAGGGCCTGCGTTTCCGGAGCCGTTTCCGGTTTCGGTTCGGGCCGAAGATCAGCCATCGCGACATCTTCCTGCGTCAACGTCGGCGCCGGGTCCGCCAATTGCGTCTCGGTCGTACCGGCCTGTTGAACCGTCCCTGCATTATAGCTGTCGATGGTTTGGTGAGGGGTCACCTCGCCGCCCGGATCAACCGGCCGGATTTTCACCGGTTGGGTCGATGCTCGGATGATCGGCACCTGCTGCGCATCGCGCACGCCAAGATGATAGAACCAACTGCCCAAGGCGACGAGCACAGCGGTTGCCGCTGCTGCCCCCAGCCATGTTGACAGGGTTTGTCCTACCGAACGCATTCGCTCTGGACCGGTCGGCGCGCGCCCGGCAGAGCTTTCATGATACTCTTCTTCCATCGGTCCCGTGCCTGTTTAAGCCCAGATGGTGTGGGTCTGCTCTCCCCTCCCCCAACCGATGGTGTATTCTTATTAGGCCATTTCGGTCATAGGAGTGACCCCCAGAATACCAAGACCGGCGAAAATCACAACTCTGACGGCACGATAAAGCGCAAGTCTCGCAAGACTGCTCTCGGGACTGTCCGGTTGCACGGCCCGCAGCGCCGGATCCACGCTGCCGAGATTCCAGTGCGCATGGAATTCGGATGCGAGATCATAGAGATAGTCGGCAACCCTATGAGGCTCTTGATGGTGGGCTGCTGTTTCGACCAAACGAGGAAACTCAGCGATCTTTCGGGTGAGGGCGTGATCTGCCGGATGAGACAACACTGAGAGGTCAGCCGAAGCCAATGCCGAATCATCCGCAGCGATTCCCGCCTCGGCAGCCCTGGCCATCACCGAATGCGTCCGGGCCGAGGCGTATTGCACGTACCACACCTTGTTCTCGCGGGTCTGCTCACGCGCCTTGTCAAAGTCAAAATCCATCTGCGCATCGTTCTTGCGCGTCAGCATCATAAAGCGCGTGACATCCGGGCCGACCTCATCGATCACGTCACGCAGCATGATGAAGGTCCCGGCGCGCTTCGACATCTTGAAGGGCTCACCGTTCTTGAAGAGCCGCACCAGCTGGCAGAGTCGGATATCCAACGCCACCCGCTCCTCGCTTAGCGCTGCAACCGCCGCTTTCATGCGCTTCACATAGCCACCATGATCGGCGCCAAGCACATCGATCAGCAGGTCATAGCCCCGCTCGACCTTGTCATAGTGATAGGCGATATCCGGGGCGAAGTACGTCCAGCTCCCATCTGACTTCTTCACGGGCCGGTCGACATCATCCCCATAGATCGTTGATTTAAAGAGAGTTTGCGGCCTCGGCTCCCAATCCTCAGGCGCCTTTCCCTTCGGCGGTTCCAGCACCCCTTCATAGACCAGATCGCGACCCCGCAACTCCGTCAGAGCCGCTTCGATCCGGCCCGTGCCATAAAGTGACTTCTCCGAGAAGAAGTGATCCATCTCGACACCGAGCGCCGCCAAGTCGCCCCGGATCAGATCCATCATCGCGTCTGTCGCCCGCGTGCGGAACAGGTCAAGCCAATCGGCCTCATCAGCAGCCACATACTGGTCGCCGAACTCAGCTGCCAGGGCTTTACCAACGGGGATCAGGTAATCGCCGGGATAGAGGCCCTCGGGCACTTCCACCTCGGCCCCATTGGCTTGGCGATATCTCAAATGAACGGACCGCGCGAGCGTATCGATCTGCGCACCACCATCGTTGATGTAGTATTCCTTGGTCGCCTCCCAGCCCGCATGGGCCAGAAGCTTTGCCAAAGCATCGCCAAAGACCGCACCGCGTGTATGGCCGACATGCAAGGGCCCGGTGGGGTTGGCCGAGACATACTCGACATTTACCCGCTTGCCCGCGCCGAGCATCGAGCGCCCAAAATCCGGCCCGGCCGCCAGGGCCGCTGGGATCACAGCGAGCCAGATCGCCGGATCGAGACGGAGATTGATGAAGCCTGGGCCTGCGACGGATGCCTCGGTTACCCGGCTGTCCTCGGTGAGTTTCGCGACCAGGATGTCGGCCAGGTCCCGCGGCTTCATCTTGGCCTGCTTGGCCAAAACCATGGCTGCGTTGGTCGCCATATCGCCATGCGCTGCATCGCGCGGCGGCTCGACCGTGACGTTCTTTGTGTCGAGTTCGGCAGGCAGATCACCGGCCTCGGCCAATCCGGCCAAACTCTCGGTCACAAGCGTTTTGATATCTGCGAACAGGTTCATGAGCGGGTCCTTCAGCTGACCGCGCCCTGATGCCCGGCGAACGGCGTGAGGTCAACTCTACCACATAGCCGCATCGCATCAGAACCTGCTTGATGGTGACTGAGAGGTCACCTAGCCTGCCCCAGAAAGGGAAAGGCCTTCACATAGCTAACTTAAGCAGCGACAGGTTCGCTTTGAACGGCAGGCTGCTGAGCCTGAACCTCTGCCTTCTCTTCATCGCTGCGAACCGCAAGTGCAACGACGATCATGAAGAACCCCGCAAAAGCGAAAAGGCTGCCGACCCAAGCCGCGATTGCGGCCCACAGGATCAAGTTACTCATGACAAGAACCAACGCACCGATGCCCGAAGACACCGCAATACCACCAAGGATAAGACCCGTATTTGTCATAGTGACGCTCCCCAAATTCGATCTTCTTGTTATCCACCCACACAAAGGCGACTTAGAGGCACTAACGCGATAATCCCGAGGCAAGGGTTAATAAAATGACCTGAAACGACGCATTTCTCATTTTCCGTCGCTTTCGAATCACACTTTTACGCAACCTAAAGGAGAAGTTAAAGGCTAATAACTCATCGCTAGATCTGAATCCCACCTATCCTGAGATGCATCTCAGATCTGAATACCCCAAATCGGACAAGTTGTTGCGCATCATCGGCGACCCTCTTCAGTTGTTGGGTCGATGTTTTTGCGGATCTCGGCGATTTTGGCCGCCGGATAGCCGCTGATCTCGGCATGCTTCAAGATCGTCGCTTCATCTTTGGCCAGATAAACACAGAATATCTTGTCAGCGGCCACATAGCTCTCGACGCACTGGATATCCCGGGCGAGCTGGGCCAGACCTTGTTGGACTTCGCGGCCGCACCCGCGAGTTGCTCGCGCTCGAATGAGCCTACTTTGGGGATATCACGCTCGATGATGTAACGGTCGAGGGCCATCTTGATCTCAAGCAAAAAGTCCTCGCGAGCACGATCTTACACCCGTTGGCAAATGCCCGAAACATAGGGCGCGTTGATCTCATGCCTTGCGTCCGGCTCCCATGCATCACATTTGGTCTTCGAGACGAAGAGGTCACGGGATGGACAGTCGAGGCAAGATCGCGATTGAGTTTCTTAAGAACCATAAATCGACGGTCTTTGTAGCCTTGCTCGCAGCGCTTATTCTTCTCCCCTTCGGTTACCAAGAACTCTCTGATTGCAGCAGCAGGCACAGGAACTTCAAACACCCTACTGCCGAGGTATGGGGTGTCCCGCGGTCAATTTCGGATGATGGCCTGCTGGTCTTTCGTGAACATCGAAGCGAGTACATCCTGCGTTCCATTAATGGGGCTTCATATGCGGAAGCGACTAAGCTCGACCAACTCTTGATATGCCGCATCATCACCATGGAGTACATTTGCTACGGTCGCTACATTCTGTCGTGCGATACAGTCGCTAGACCAGAAGATTGAAGCTTGCCTCAGAGTTCCTTGAGACCGTTCGTGGCGATTAGCGGCAAAACGCCACCAACCCCGCTAAAGGATTCCCGGCAGTTGCAACTGATGCGTCTTCGCGCAGTCTATGGCGATCTCATAGCCTGCATCCGCGTGTCGCATCACGCCCGTCGCCGGATCGTTCCAGAGCACGCGTTCCAGCCGTCGGTCGGCATCCTCGGTGCCGTCGCAGCAGATCACCATGCCCGAATGTTGGGAGAAGCCCATGCCAACCCCTCCCCCGTGATGCAACGACACCCAGGTGGCACCAGAGGCTGTATTCAAAAGTGCGTTCAACAGCGGCCAGTCGGAAACCGCGTCCGAGCCATCCTTCATCGCCTCCGTCTCCCGGTTCGGGCTGGCGACCGAACCCGAATCCAGATGGTCGCGCCCAATCACCACCGGCGCTGTCAGCTCGCCATTGCGCACCATCTCGTTGAACGCGAGCCCCGCCTTGTGCCGGTCGCCGAGCCCGATCCAGCAGATCCGCGCCGGTAGGCCTTGGAACGCAATCCGCTCCGAGGCCATGTCGAGCCAGCGGCAAAGGCCCTCATTCTCCGGGAACAGCTCCTTCATCCGCTGGTCGGTCTTGACGATATCCTCCGGGTCGCCTGACAGCGCGCACCAACGGAACGGCCCGATCCCCCGGCAGAACAGCGGGCGGATATAGGCGGGCACGAAACCAGGGAAGGCAAAAGCGTCCTCCAGCCCCTCGTCCAAGGCGACCTGGCGAATGTTGTTGCCGTAATCCAGCGTCGGCACGCCATCACGCCAGAACGCCACCATCGCCTCGACATGCGTGCGCATGGACGCCCGGGCAGCGGCCTCGATCGCTTTGGGATCACTCTCCCGCTTCGCCCGCGCCTCCGCCAGCGACCAGCCAACCGGCAAATACCCGTTCAACGGGTCATGGGCCGAGGTCTGATCGGTCACGATGTCGGGCCGGATCCCTCGGCGGTGGATCTCTGGGAAAATCTCGGCGGCATTGCCCAGCAGCCCCACCGATTTTGCCTCCCCCGCCGCGGTCCAGCGCGCGATCATCTCCATCGCCTCGTCCAGCGTATGGGCTTTCTCGTCGACGTATTTCGTGCGCAGGCGAAAATCGATCCGGGTCTCGTCGCATTCCACCGCCAGACAACAGGCCCCGGCGAATACCGCCGCCAAGGGCTGCGCGCCCCCCATGCCGCCAAGCCCGCCCGTCAGGATCCACTTGCCCCTCAGGTCGCCGCCATAATGCTGCCGCCCG
>JBCDAQ010000107.1:0-13011 GCA_039185285.1 Pseudomonadota bacterium | reverse complement strand
TGCATGTTGGCGCCTCAAGTTGCCCAAAATGTTTGCCAGAGTGTTTACCAGATTGACGGATCGCAGCCTCGTTGCGCCCTCGCCATTCTCATAAATCTTTGATTAACAGAGATTAATATAAGTTGACAAATTTTGAAAGTGGCGCACCGGGGAGGATTCGAACCCCCGACCCCGTGATTCGTAGTCACGTGCTCTATCCAGCTGAGCTACCGGTGCCGCGTGTTCGCGTTGGCGAACGGAGTGGTGGGATAGTCCTGGATCGGTTGGAATGCAAGGGGAATCCGTGCGGTCCTCAGATCGTTTTCAGTGGGAATAGGTTGATCCCCGTGAAGCCCTCCGAGATCAAGCGTCGGGCGAGGCGGCCGGAGAAGAAGACGTTACGCGGAAAGATCGGATCGTACCAAAGATCGACACCCTCAGCTGCGCTTTCACGGACAACGAGATTGGGCAATTCTGGCGGCCAACAGTGCCACTTTTCCGTGCGGCCGATCTTCCTCAAGGTTGACTGCTCGGGCACCAGGCAATCCTTCGCTTCAAGCACATTCAAAATCGCGTAGGGATTGTCCTTCAGCGGCTGCTCGGGCCGATCATGCATGTTGACGTTGAAAAGCTGGTTCTCGCCGAGGTCGAACTCTTCCAGCACTTTGCGAGCCTTGCCGCAGAGAACAGGCATTGAGTCCATATCGAAGAAATCATTCTCCCGGAATGCTTCGCCGGTACTCGTGTGATACGCATTCTCAGGCACATGCGTCGGATCAACAGGGCGATGGAAGAAAATCCGCTCATTGACATTCAGCACGACTTCGCGTTCCCACTCGCTATCCGGGATAATCTGCTTCCATCCCTTCTCGGTCTTGCGAAAGCGGGCGAAGCTGAACCCGGGGTGATTGAATCGCCAATCGCTGATCCAGATGCTGCTGTCATCCATCGCGCTTGCCTCAGCCGCGGGGGAGGTGGATGGCGAACTCGGTGCCAGCGGTGGTGGTCGAGACCAGCTCCAGCCGGCCGCCATGGGCGCCGACCAGCTCATGCGCGATGGCGAGGCCGAGGCCTGTGCCGCCCTTGCTGACCCCGCCCTTGAAGGGCTGGAACAGGTTCTCCAGCGCGCGTTTGGGCAGGCCAGGTCCCGTGTCGCTGATTGAGATGATCTCGCAAGTCTCGCTCTGACGGGTGGCGATGCAGACGCAGCCGGGGCGGCCCGTGGCCTCGATGGCATGGCCTGCGTTGCGCATCAGGTTGGTGAGAACGCGGTGGAGCTGCTCAGGATCGGCGGGGACGGTGTGATCCTCCGGTACTTCAATTTCCGACGTCACTGGACCGCCATTGGTTAGCCCGAGCCCTTCAGCCACTTCCTCGACCAGCGATCTGAGCGCGATATCGCGGATCTCGGGCGCTTGTTCCTCGGCCTTGCCGAAATCCAAGGTGCGTTTGCAGAGGTTGATCGCCCGGTCGAGCGAGCCGATCATCTTGGGCATCACCCGGCTCACCACCGGGTCCTTGCTCATCTCGAGGCGGTCAACCATGAGCTGCTGCGAGCTGAGCAGATTGCGCAAGTCATGGCTGATCTTCGCCACCGCCTCGCCCAGGGAGGCCAAGCGGGCGCGTTCCTTGAGGGCCCGGCGCACATCCTCCTGCATCTCGGCCAGGGCCTTCTCGGCATCGGCGATCTCGCCAGAGCTTGAACGCGGGGTGATGGTTGTGTCCGGGTCCTGCGGGTTGTCGCGGAACGCCATGATGTGCTCGGTCACATCCAGCATCGGGCGCACCACGATCCAGCGGATCAGGAGGAAGACCCCTCCGGCTGTGATCAGCGAGATGATCAGGCTGAGGCGGAAGATCCGCATGCCATATTCGTACATCGCCTCGCGCAGCGGCTCCGGATCCAGCGTCACCTCGATCAGCTCGCCGCCGCCCTTGGGCGGGAAGCCCATGATGTGGATCAGTGAGTCATCTGGCGACATCGCCATACGCTCGATCGCATCGCCGATCAGCTCAGGCACCGGCATATCGCGCAGATCGAACCGCTTCGAGACCATCTTCGCCGTGTTGCCCGAGAGCACCAGCTGGCGCACCCCGTCGCGTTGGAGAACGATATTGACCACCTCGGCATTGTTCAGAAGCTCGGCTTCCAGCTCTTCAGAGATCATGTCATCCGGCGAGGCCAGCAGCGTCAGCGACGCGATCTGCGCCCGTGCGATCCGCTCCTCCAGGTAGGCTTTGCGGAACTGGGCAACAGAGGGGACGAAAATCGCCACCTCCACCACCATGACCACAATCACGGTGAGGATTAGAAGTCTGCCCGATATCCCTTTGAAAAAGCCCATTGCCCGCAACCGTTCTTCGTCGTGGGAGATCTAAGGGCTTTATCCGAAGCGAGCAAGGAAACGGACTACACGTTTTACGGTATCGCTCTCAAAAAGGCGCTTTCCGAAATACGCGCCCGCGACGCGTTTGTTGACCTCGCCGAGGGTTGGGTAAGGGGCGACCATGCCCGCCATATCCTTGACCTTGAGCCCCTTGGACATCGCCAGCGCCCAGGGTCCGATCAACTCGCCCGCCGAGGCGCCAACGATCGAGACGCCGTGGATCTTTCCTTGCGTGCAGAAGACGCCCTTGATCATGCCCTCAGTGCGCAGGTCCGCCCGCGCGCGGTCATTCTCGCCATAGCTGAAGCGGTGGACTTCGAGCTTTTTGCCAATTTTCTCGTTGGCCTCCGCCTCGGTCATTCCGATATGGGCAACCTCCGGGTCCGTATAGGTGACCCAAGGAATATGGTGGGTCTGGTTTGTGATCGGCAAACGGAACAGGGCATTCCGGACCACAAGGCCTGCATGATAGTTGGCAACATGGGTGAATTGCAGCCCACCGGCGACGTCGCCGATCGCGTAGACCCGCTTGTTGGTGGTCGAGCGCAGGCCCTTGTTCACTGTTATGCCCCCGCGCTCATAGGCGATCCCGCCCTTGTCGAGCTCCAGCTTATCCAGATTGGGTGAGCGGCCCGCTGCGACCAGCAGATGGCTGCCGGTGACTGTCTCCCCGCCTTTCAGATGCACGGTGATGTTGCCCGCCGTGCCTTCGATCGTCTCAGCCGCCGCACCTTCGCGGATGTCGATTCCCTCGCTGCGCAATGCAGTCAGCGCGATTTCCGCGATCTCGGGGTCGTCCTTGGCCATTGCCTTGAAGGCTTCCAGCACGATGACGTTCGAGCCGAGCCTGCGATGCGCCTGGGCCATCTCCAGCCCAATGGGCCCACCGCCGATCACGATAAGGGTGCCGGGTAACTCGCGGTTCTCCCACAGGCTCTCGTTGGTAAGGTAAGGCACGGTATCGAGGCCTGGGATCGGCGGCACGGCGGGGGAGGATCCTGTGGCCACAACGAACCGGCGGGCGCGGATCGTCTTGCCACCCGCCTCGACCGTGTTTGGATCGACAAACCGGCCATAATCCTGGATGACTGTGCAACCGAGATCCTCGAACCGCTCGACCGAGTCATGCGGCGCGATCCCGGCGATCACCTCCTCCACATGCCCCATGGCGCGGGCATAATCGACCACCGGCTCATGCTCCGCGATCCCGAAGGCGGCCGAATGGCGGTGCGCATGGGCCTTCTTTGCCGCAGCGATCAGCGCCTTTGAGGGCACGCAGCCGTAGTTCAGGCAATCGCCTCCCATCTTGTGGCCTTCGATCAGCACGACCGAGGCGCCCATCTGCACCGCACCAGCAGCAACCGACAGGCCGCCAGAGCCCGCCCCGATAATGCAAAGGTCGGGGGTCAAAACGTCCGCCATTCTGGATGTCCTCTTCAGGCCTTCTTGGTCACGCCAAGTTTCTTCAGGATCAGGGGCAGCGCTGACAGGAGCGCCAGCCCCAGAAGCGGGCCAAGCACATGCGGCTCAAAGATCACGCCCAGATCTGGCGCTTCCCCGCGGGAGAGCTGCTCTCCCAATCCAGAGCCGATCGAGATGAACACAACCGTGCCCGGAATGATCCCAACCAATGTCGTCCAGACGAAGTTGAGCAGGCTCACGCCAAGGAAAGCCGGCACAAGGTTCGCGATGAAGAACGGTACCGCAGGAACCAGCCGCATGATCAGCATGAAGCTGATCTCGCCTTCCTTAAAGCGCGCCTCGAGCCTCGAGACCCAGCCGCCTGCTTTGCTGCGTAAAAGATCGCCAAGCGATGTCCGCGCCGCCAAAAACAGGCCAGTCGCCCCAACTGTCGCCGCAAGCACCACGATTATGCCGCCCAGAACCGTCCCAAACAGGAAGCCGCCCAACAGGGTCAGCCAGATCGCGCCGGGAATCGAAAACACCACCGCCGTGATGTAAGCAGCCGCAAATGCCAGCGCAGCGAGAACAAAATTCTGATCTCGCCATTCGGAAAGGGCCTGATAGTTCTGCTCCAGCGCGGCAAAACTCAGATAGTCTTTGAGAAAGACAAATCCTGCCACGGCCCCAATCGCGATCACCGCGATCGGCAGATATTTTTTCCAAACCTGCGCCTTCGACGGTTCTGTGACCATAGTGTCCGACATTGCATTCCCTCATCGCGGTGTATCGTAGCCGGAATATCGGACGGAAGAATGCGGGAAAAACCACCTCTCACGCACATGTCAGTCTTGGAGAGCGAATTGAAACAATCCGGCGCCTGACACTTTTCAGATCCGCTTCATGACAAAATGCAGTCCGCGCCCTCCCCAACGTACGTCTTATGCCGGGCGATCCCGGCGCGCTTCGAACAGGCGATCGCCCGTTTGTCTTGGTCTGATGCCCAACGAAGATCGCCTGACGTGCACCAGCCAAAACCAGTTCGACATGATACAGGGCTGCAAGCAGCATTTTTGAACAAAGCCGCAAACCAAAAAGACCGAGCTCCCAACGAAGTAATCGAGGCTTATGCCGTGCGGTTCAGCGATCACGTCGACGCCATTTCCCGGAAAGTTGATTTTCCGGTACCACTGCGTGTAGCCGAACGGGATCCCGCTCACTTCGGCGATCAGGCAATTGCACGGTACACTTCCATCGACCCTCGGCCCGTACTTGGCTTCGATGTCATTTGCGCTGACGATATGTGGTCGATAGAGCGGGCGAAATGAAGCTCATTCAGCCAAGTCCGGAACATGCCAACGTCTCGCTTGGTCAGAGGCCGCACCCGGATCGCGCTGCCAACTTCAGTCATGACAATTCTGCCGCCCTGCTCCGTATCATCAATTGACAGCGCCCAGAGCGCGATGTATCCACCGCGTCTCGATTTCACCCGCGCGCGTGTCGCGCGAGAAGGACGACAGAGATGAAACGCACTTATCAACCCTCGAACCTGGTCCGCAAGCGGCGCCACGGGTTCCGCTCGCGCATGGCGACCAAGAACGGCCGCAAGATCCTGAATCGCCGCCGGGCGCAGGGCCGCAAGCGCCTGAGCGCGTAAATGATCTCGGACCAATGACCGGTCCGAAGAACCCTAAAGAAACGCCGGATGGGGCAACCCAGACCGGCGTTTTGACTTATGGGCCGATGCCCGCCGTCATCACCAAACGTCGCGATTTCCTGTCCTGCGCCCGTGCACGCAAATGGTCCACGCCCTGCATCATTGTCCAGGGCCGCAACCGAGGCGACGAAGCACCGCCCCGCGTGGGATACACCTGCTCGAAGAAAGTCGGCAATGCGGTCGCCCGCAACCGCGCCAAGCGCCGCCTGCGCGAGGTGGCGCGCGGTCTCATCGCTACCCATGGGCAGCCGGGCTGGGATTATGTTCTGATCGGTCGCGCAAGAGCGACCGCCTCCCGACCCTTCACTCAGTTGCTTGGCGATCTGCATACCGCGCTCGACCGGCTTCACACGCCACGGAGGCGCGAATGAAGCCCGTCACCTGGCTGCTCTGCCTGCCCATCCGGGCCTACCGGCTCATCGGCTCCCCATGGGTGGGCCGCTTCTGCCGGTTCCAGCCGACCTGTTCTGCCTATGCGCTCGAAGCGCTCGAGAAACACGGCCCGATCAAGGGCAGTTGGCTCGCGATCCATCGCATCTGCCGCTGCCACCCGTTGGGCGGTCATGGCCATGATCCCGTTCCGCCCAAAGAATGTCGCAAAAAGTGAGGATTCTCACAGCCTGATCGTAAGACCTGTGCCTACCGTCGTCCTAAGCGTAACGATTTGCTTAGCAAGGGATGGCCCCCATGATACCGCAGAACGCGCACCCCACCGCCCGCAACCTTCTGCCGCCCGACGCGATAACGGGCCGGATCTGGGGAGATGACCCACATGACGCGACGATCACTTGGGAGCGAGAGGGCCTTCGCTCCCGTACCGTAATCGACATGCGTTTTGTCGATCTGACCAATCCTCGCACGTCCTGCCGCCAGTCCATCATGTCTGACCTGGCCACTGCGCTGACCCTCGCGCCCGAACTACTGTGCATCGGCCATCAGGCGGAAATCTGGCAGATTGGTAATCTGATCGGTGGCACCCTGGCTCGCGACTCGGTCAAAGGCGTCCCTTTGTCAGAGGGGTGGACCCGCCGTGTAAGTGCGAACCTTCAATCGCGCTTTGCCCGGACAGTCTCGCGAGCTTGGGCGCATTCGCTGCATCGCGATCTCACGTTGCAGCCAGGTCATTTGCATAAGATCACCACTCCTTGGACCCTCACGCTCACCTGTGCCGAAGTTTCCTGGGGCGATGAGACAGGCCGGATCGATGTGCTCACAGCCGCCGAGCCAGAGCCGATGCAAACGACCGTGGTTGATCCGGGCCGCGCGCTGACCGCGCGCGAATGCCTGGCCCTCTACGGACAACGCCGACCAGACGCCTGAGCCTCTTGCCCGGACGTGTCGCTCTGCGGTAGGGATCGCGAATGTTGGACGCAAGCGACGATCAGATCCTTGAGAGGCTTTATGCCGAGGCCCCTACAGGTCTCGAGGTCCGCAAGCTTCGCAAACGGCTGATTCGCCAGACCCGCGAGGCAATAGAGACCTATGGCATGGCGCGTGCTGGTGACCGCTGGCTGGTTTGCCTCTCTGGGGGCAAGGACAGTTACACTCTGCTCTCCGTCCTGCTCGAGCTGCGCTGGCGTGGCTTGCTTCCCGTCGATCTGATCGCCTGCAATCTCGATCAGGGCCAACCGAACTTCCCAGCGACTGTTTTACCGGAGTGGCTGTCGACCCTCGGCATGCCCCATCGGATCGAGTATCAGGACACGTACTCGATCGTCGTCGACAAAATCCCCGCCGGTCGGACCATGTGCGCGCTCTGCTCACGTCTGCGCCGCGGCCATCTCTACCGCATCGCGCGGGAGGAAGGCTGCCAAACCGTCGTCCTCGGCCATCACCGAGATGATTTGCTGGAGACCTTCTTTCTCAACCTCTTCCACGGCGGGCGCCTAGCGACCATGCCTCCGAAACTGGTGAACGAGGAAGACGACCTCACTTTAGTGCGGCCTCTCGCCATGGTCGCCGAGCAAGACTGTGAGCGTTTCGCCCGAGCGATGCAATTTCCGATCATCCCCTGCGATCTCTGCGGCAGCCAAGATGGCCTGCAGCGCCAGCAGATCAAAGAGATGCTCCGCGATTGGGAGAAACGCAGCCCCGGCCGCAAGGATGTAATGATGACCGCACTCACCCAAGTTCGCCGCAGCCATCTAGCCGACCCAGCTCTCTTTGATTTCCTCAATCTGCTACCAAGCAGTGGTGACTGAGTAACACCATTGTGGGTCGTCCTAGGCCGAACGTCAGGCGAATGCGGTCCATCGCGCGCAGCAGAAGCTTACTGCGAATGAACAGATCACAAATTTCAACGGAACCATCGCGGGTCTGGCGCGACTTGGATGCAGCTAGGAACTTGGTCTGACCCTCGTCGCCAATCCCATCGGTGCCAAAGCTATCGGCCAGAGTGGCGTTTCCAGTGATCTCCCAGGCTGTAAAATTGGAGCAAGAGTGATTGCGCTCTGTGCAATCTACTCGCCGTTTTCTTCCAGAATCTTGTGGCCTGGAGATATCTCCTTGTAGGTGCTCGGGGCGGGCACATAGTCAGAAGGGAAGATTGGCGAGGTGATGGGTCTAAACTGTCGCTCCACCGCTCTGTGACGCATGGCAGGATCCGCGACAGGAATGGCTGAGAGAAGGCTTTGGGTGTAAGGATGGCTCGGGTTCTCAAAGACATCTCTGCGCGAACCGATTTCCACAATCCGCCCCATATACATCACGCCGACATGATGGCTGACCCGCTCGACAACGGCCATATCGTGCGAGATGAAGAGGAAAGACAGACCGAGATCTGCTTGAAGTTCCATCATGAGGTTCAACACCTCAGCCTGGACCGACACATCGAGTGCAGAGACCGCCTCATCCGCCACAATAAGCTTTGGCCGCAAAGCCAAAGCTCGGGCGATCGCAACCCTTTGTCGCTGTCCGCCAGAAATCTGATGAGGGTAGCGATTTAGCGTGCTCCGGTCCAAGCGTACGCGGTCGAAGAGCTCGGTGACCCGGTTATAGACCTCCTTACCCTTAAGAACGCCGTAGTTGTGCAATGGCTCTGCGACCTGATCGGCCAGTTTCATCTTTGGATTGAGCGAGCCGAACGGATCCTGAAACACCATCTGCATTTCAGAGCGCATCTCACGCATGTCGCTGGGCGAAAGATCAAGGACATTGACGTCGCCAAACAGGACTTCCCCAGCGATTGGATCGACCAAGCGAAGGATCGAACGCGCGCAGGTCGACTTGCCACAGCCGGATTCACCAACCAGGCTTAGAGTTTGCCCCAGATTAAGCGAGAACGAGACATCCTCCACCGCATGGACATGGGCAACCGTCCGTCTCAGGATCCCTTCACGGACCGGAAAGCGAGTGGTCAGACCCTTTACATCGAGCAGTACAGTACTGGTGCCTACGATAGGCTCGGATGGGCCCGGCTGATCGCTCGACATCAGCTTCATCGGTTCGGGGAGAGGTTTTCCCTTCATCTCACCAAGTCGAGGAACCGCGGCGAGGAGAGACTGAGTATACTCATGTTGCGGATTGTTGAAGATCTCTTCGACTGAGCCTTCTTCAACTTTGTGTCCGCGATACATAACGACGACCCGGTCTGCCATCTGGGCCACGACTGCCATGTCATGGGTGATAAACATCACGGCAGTCTTGGTTTCGCGTTTCAACCGGTCGATCAGGCCCAAGATCTCTGCCTGGATTGTCACGTCGAGCGCAGTGGTTGGCTCATCGGCGATTAAGAGGCGCGGCCGGCAAGCCATTGCCATCGCTATCATCACGCGCTGGCGCATACCGCCCGACAGCTCATGGGGATACCGTTTGACGCTTCTTGCTGGATCAGGGATCTTTACCTCGCCAAGGAGCTGAATGGCGCGGGCCTCGGCTTGTGATTTGGTCGCTTCGCCATGAACGCGCAAAGCCTCCGTCAGCTGTTTGCCAACTGTGAAAACGGGGTTCAGAGCGGTCATTGGTTCTTGGAAGATCATACTGATCTCATTGCCGCGAATGTCGCGCATGACATCTTGTGAGGCGTCAACGACATTTGTTTCGCGCTTGTCGCCGCGATCAAAGAGGATTTTTCCCTGGGTGATCTCGCCGCCGCCGTATTCGATCAGTCGCATTAGCGAGAGCGATGAGACGGACTTGCCGGAGCCGGACTCACCGACAATGCACAGTGTTTCTCCGGGTCGAACGTCAAAAGACACGTCCTCTACGCCAACTATCGATCCTTCTTTGCGCCAGAACTCGACCTTCAAATTTTTGACGTCAACGATCGAGCTATCGAGCATTCTTCATGTCCCCGGAGTTGTGAGTGTATCTGGATCGTGCGTCAGCTTTGCGGTGCTCAGGATCTCTCGTTTGCATCGCAAGTTTCTGTTCCGTCACGATTTTCTTATCAGGAAAGCATCGGCGCCGTAGCGCGCATACAGGACGTAGCCTGTCACGACGGCACCCGATAAAAGATAAAGCGCCGAAGCACCGAGGCCGAACGCTGCGGTTAGCGACAGCCCAACGAGCGGCGCAAACGCGGCTCCAAAGATCCACGAAAGGTTCGTCGACATCGCAACGCCTGATTGGCGATACGCAGGTTCGAACCTAGAGGGCGCAATCGCGCTCGACTGTCCATAGGCGAGGCCGAGCAGGATGAAACCGAACAGGATGTAGACCCACGGGTACGAATCCAGTGTCGGGATCGAAAGGCATAGGACCGGTACAAGAAGCGTGCAGATGCCCAAAGTTCGCGGTCGACCAAACCTATCCGAGAGAATCCCTGATGCAATGGTTGAGAAGACTGCAAGCATACCACCGATCAACTGAAGCATAAGGATGTATGAAATCTCATGCTGCGCATAGAGGAAGGCATGTGCGAGCGGGAAAACGGTGACCATGTGCAAGAGTGCATAACTGGCCAAGGGCATAAAAGTCGAAATTAGGATCGGTCGCCACTGCTCTTTGAACAGCGTTATGACCGGCGTCGAATCTGAAACTCTCTCCCCGCCAAAATTCGTCGTGAGCAGGCGCAGTCGCGCGAAGAGCGACACGACATTGACCGCCATCACGCCAAAGAACGCGAACCTCCATCCATACTTGATGAATTCGTCATCGGTCAAAAAGCCCGTCAGGACGAAGAACAACGAAGCCGCCACGCAAAAGCCGATCGGGGCGCCCAGTTGCGGGACCATACCATATAGCCCTTGTCTTCCTGCGGGCGCTGCGTTCTGCAGCTGCATGGTAATCCCGTCCCAAGACCCGCCGAGCCCTATGCCCTGAGTGATCCTTAAAGCGGCCAACAGCGCTGGCGCGACCCAACCAATCGACTCGTAGCTAGGCAATAACCCGATGGCTACGGTCGAGGACCCGAGGATCATAAGGGCTGCTGTGACCCGGCCTGTTTGCCCGATCCGGCTCTCGAGCAGTTTGCCAAGCGCACTGCCCAAAGGGCGCGCCAGAAAGGCAAACGAGAACACTGCAAACGACAGCATGGTCGCCGTGACCGGGTCAAAGGTCGGGAAAAACAACCTTGGAAAGACCAGTGCGGACGCGATGGCGTAGACGAAGAAACCAAAGTAATCGGTAACCCGCGCCATGATCACTGTCGTGATCACCTCGTCGATTGTCACCGAGTGCATATGTGTTGCGTTCGTCTCTGACACGTCTCCGCCTGCCGGTGTTCGACCGCCCCAACTCTTACCGCTCTGGGGTGTGCGGTTTTGTTGCGGCGCGTCATTCAATACCATCCCGATCTTAGGTTGTATATCGTAAACACGATGGTAAGCTTCGTCACGCCTATAGTTCACTCCGTTCACGGAAGAAGTTGGGTACGGCGATGGAAAAATCGTTTAAGGGCCTCAAAGCATTGGCGATTATCGGTGCTTTGGCGGCGATATCCGGATGCGAGATGATTGTCTTGAATGCGCCCGGCGACGTGGCTTCGCAGCAGGGCGATTTGATCGTTTATGCGACGGTTCTTATGCTCATTGTTATCGTCCCGGTTATGGCGCTTACGGTCTTTTTTGCTTGGCGCTATCGAGAGTCCAATCAAAGCGCCGAGTATGAACCCGACTGGGATCACTCAATCAGTCTCGAGATTGTCGTTTGGACTGTGCCTTTGGCGATCATCATCTGCCTCGCGGGTCTGACGTGGGTCGCCACGCACCGTTTAGAACCCTACAATGACCTGCGCCGAATATCTGAGACACAGCCGATCACGCCGGACGACAAGCCGCTAACAGTGCAAGTTGTCGCCATGGATTGGAAATGGGTGTTTATCTATCCAGAGCATGGGATTGCGACGGTCAATGAGGTTGCAGCCATCGTCGACCGACCGATCGAATTTCATATAACCTCAGCCACGGTGATGAACTCCTTCTACATTCCTGCGCTCGCGGGGCAGATCTATGCCATGGCCGGGATGCAGACCGAGCTGAATGCAGTGATGAACGAGCCCGGCACCTACGAAGGGTTTTCTGCCAATTACAGCGGGATTGGTTTCTCGCACATGAACTTTGAATTTCATGCAGTCGATACATCCGGGTTCGCCGACTGGGTCGAAACGGTCAAAGCGGGTGGCGGAATGCTTGATCGGGCCGCCTATGTCGATCTCGAGGAAGCTTCTATCCAACATCCAAAGGTCTATTTTGGCAGCGTCGAGGAGGGCTTGTGGAACAGGATCATCAACATGTGCGTGGGAGAGGACGATCTCTGCCTTGATGATATGATGATGGTGGATGCGCTCGGGGGAGGCGGGATCGCGGGTTTGTTTAATCGAGAACTCTATCGCGGCCTGTGCTCAGCTGACGACCCGCGCGCTCTTTTCGCGATATTGAAGCCGAAGAAGTTGGATAACGATCAGGATGTTGAGGCGTTGATCGCGTCTCTTCTGCCTGCGCCACGGGATCTGCCGCAATCGCAACGCCAGATTGGAGCGGACTGAGCAGATGGCGTCGTCAGATTTTAAGCATGGCACTGCTGGGGCGGATGTCGCGCACCCGATCTGGGGGAAGATGACTTGGGATATATTCCCGTTCTACGATCCGATCGTCTTCACGACCTTTATAGGCACCGTGATCCTGGGTTTCGCGATTTTCTGCGCGATCACTTATTTCCGGCTCTGGGGCTATCTCTGGCGCGAATGGTTCACCTCGATCGATCACAAGAAGATCGGGATTATGTATATGATCCTGGGCGTGGTGATGCTGTTGAGGGGCTTTGCCGATGCGCTCCTGATGCGCGGGCATCAGGCTTTGGCCTCGACGGGCATGATCGGCTATCTCGAGCCACATCACTATGATCAGGTTTTCACGGCCCATGGCGTGATCATGATATTCTTTGTGGCGATGCCCTTCGTCACTGGGTTCATGAACTACATCATGCCCCTGCAGATCGGTGCGCGGGATGTGGCTTTTCCGTTTCTGAACAATTTCAGCTTCTGGCTGACCGTCTCGGGCGCGATCCTGATTATGATCTCGCTCTTTGTGGGTGAGTTCGCAAAGACCGGATGGCTGGCGTATCCGCCTTTGTCAGGGCTCACATTCA
>JBCDAQ010000106.1:0-13052 GCA_039185285.1 Pseudomonadota bacterium | reverse complement strand
GCTGCCGTTCCCGATGGGGATTTGTTTCTCCTTCACGACGTAGAAGTTTGTGGCGGACACCCGCTCGCCGGCGATCTTGCGACACAGTCTTCATTTGGCCGACTAGGTGATCCAAACACACTGCATGGATTTGTGGATTTGGCTCCAGATGCTGCGTCATTAGCTTGGCTGAATGTTGCTAGAACCTACTATGCGACCTCTGTGGAAGACTTGATCGACATCCACGGCGCCGCGCCACTGGACCACAAAACCATGCGCGCCTTGAATGCACTGTCCGTCGAGAACCTTCTACAATTTGCGGATGCGGCGACACGCCCTTCGACCCAACGCCGCGACATGTATCTGGTGGCATTTGCCCGCCTTGTTGCCCTGCAGCGATGGGACGAAGCAGAAAAACTGATGGATACATTACGCGATATGTATCCAGACCATTCAGAAAGGCTTCGAACGATTGCAGGCCAAAATTGGCCTCGAGATGTTCGGATGGCTTTGACGGTTCTTGAACTGCCAGAGACCTCGGTCTGGCTTACCTCCATCTCGGGGACTGCGTCGTTCGACCATGACGTGAAGTTAGGTTGGCGCATCTATACCAAGTATGGAATGGATCTCCCTTTCGAAATGCGCACTGGGTCGTTTCTTCAGCGCGATTTCGAGGTTTGGTTGCGCATGCCACTTCGATGGGGTGCATTCCATGGGATGAGAGGATTCTCAATTGGAACTTTAAACCGCGCCTACGACAGGGGCGTTCATCGAACTCAAGAGGTCAATTTTCCTGTATTCTTGCCTGACCGCCCAAACCAAACTTCGCTGCCGTTCTCACAATTGATCGCGTGGAAAGAAGTGTCACAACTTGGCCCTGACCGCGGGCTATCGCGACAGATCAGCACGACGCTGATTGATTGGGCGGGGCAAGGGTTTCGCTATTGGTTCTTGCGTAGCCGCGCCACCGACTTAGCCAAATCAGAGGCCTTGCGTGCAGTGGTTCGTTTGGGTGAACGAAACGACGTCGCAGCAGATAATGGCCGCCCAATTGGGTCAGTTGCATTCTCAATGTTGCACGCCAAATTTCCCGATAGCGACGCGGCCCGATTGACGCCGTACTGGTACAGTTGTTCGAACCACTGTGAGAGATAAAGCCTACGAACCAGACATCATCGCACCACGCAGCATCGGTCAACATGGGCTCGAAGCGGTCACTTCTCGAGAGCATGCGAGAGGCGCAATAAAGGCACAAGCGGGCGTCGCCATGGGAAATACGGCGTTGTTCTCGAGGACCCTCGATCACGAAACTTGCTGGCAGGCAACTCGATTTGGGACGCGATGACATGTTCGGCTGAATTGTGATTTTAAGTTCGGTAGCGCCGAGCGCACTGGCCAGCATCGACAATGCGCCGCTTGCACCGGTCGAAACGGCCTGCCATGCTGAAAGGCTCTGCCAACGGCTTTAGGAACCGGCATGCGCAAATTCATGGTGGTGGTCGATGAGACGCCCGAATGCTCCCAAGCTATGCGCTTTGCCGCACGGCGCGCCCAGAACACGGGCGGTGGGGTTGTGATGCTCTATGTCATCGAGCCTGAGGATTTTCAGCATTGGATGGGTGTGGCCGAGGTCATGCGGGCCGAAGCTTTTGAGGTCGCCGAGCAGCGTTTGGCCGAATTGGCCGCCGAAATGAAAGCCTATTCAGGCCATTCGCCAGAAATGGTGATCCGCGAGGGCAACCGGCCAGAGGCGGTTTTGGAGCTCATCGAAGAAGACAAAGAGATCGGGGTCTTGGTCCTGGGTTCTGGCTCCGAGGGAGAGGGTCCTGGACCTCTCGTTACTCACCTCGTGACCAAAATGGCAGGGCGGATGCCGATTCCTGTCACGGTCGTGCCCGGTCAACTCAGCATGGAAGAGATCGATTCGGTCTGTTGATGCGGGTTTCATGGTCAAAGTTTAGAATCATTCTTGATTTCGCGGGGTATTGGGTCCATCTCTGACACAGTCAGAGGAGACCTCTATGTTTATTCAGACCGAAGCGACCCCGAACCCGGCAACGCTCAAGTTTTTGCCTGGGCAAACTGTAATGCAAGCTGGCAGCGCTGATTTTCCAGCACCGACCACGGCGGATGTGTCGCCGCTCGCGGCACGGATCTTCGGTGTCGATGGCGTGACGGGTGTTTTCCTCGGGCGCGACTTCGTTACGGTCACCAAAGGCGAAGTGGACTGGGCTCATATCAAACCCGCCGTGCTCGGCGCGATTATGGAGCATTTCCAGTCAGGCCAACCGGTGATGGCAGCAGATGCCGAAGCCGCTGGCGGCCATGCGGAACATGATGGCCCGGACTCGGAGATCGTCGGTCAGATCAAAGAGCTGCTCGACACACGGGTTCGTCCAGCAGTGGCTCAGGATGGCGGCGACATTACGTTCCACGGCTTCGACAAGGGCGTGGTTTACCTCACCATGCAGGGCGCTTGCGCGGGATGCCCATCCTCGACCATGACGCTAAAGCATGGGATCGAAAATCTGCTCCGCCACTATATCCCGGAAGTCACTGAAGTTCGCCCAGTCGGCGGCGTCTGACCCCATTGATCCTCGTGATCGACACCTCAGCGGGCCAGTGCGCGGCCGCGCTGGTGGGTGATGGCGTGCACCGCGTCGAGGCCGAACAGATGAGCCGAGGCCATGCCGAGGCGCTGATGCCCATGATCGAAAAGGTCACAGACGGCGACTACAGACAGATCACTCGTATCGCTGTCTGCACAGGGCCGGGATCCTTCACAGGCCTTCGGGTCGGGATTTCAGCCGCGCGGGGGCTGGCCCTCGGCTTGAGTGTACCCTGCATCGGGGTGAGCCGGTTGGAGGCAATCGGCTTTGATCGAACGGGGCCGGTGGTGCTCACTGGTCGGGGTGACACACTATTCGTCCAAGAATTCGTCGATGGCGCGGCAATCGGTGAGCCGAGGATTGAAACAAGTCCCCCCGAAGGACCCATCTTTGGTGATGGATCTTCAACGGCCCGAGAAGAAGATGGCCTGGCCGATCCATTGATCCTTGCCCAGATCGCCGCGACGCGCGAAGCTGGGCCGCCGCCAGCCCCCCTCTATCTGCGCGATGCGGCTGCTGATCCGCCGAAAGAAGGCCCGCCTCGGATGCTCGACTGATGATCGAAGTGATCGAACCCTCCCACGCAACGGCCGAGCGCATGGCAACGCTCGGCAGGGTGGCTTGGCAAGGGCGCGAACGGCCATGGAGCACGGCGAAGTTCTTGCGGTTCGCCGTGACAGGCGATGTTCTGTTCCTCGGCGATAAGGCGCTGACCGAATGCCTGATCGTGCTTCGTATCGCGTTGGACGAGGCCGAGATCCTAAACCTAGGCGTTGTGCCGCCTGCCCGGCGGCGCGGGATCGCAACCCGCATGCTGGCCCGTGCCGAGAAGGAAGCAGGTCTTTTAGGCGTTCGTCAGATTTTCCTCGAGGTTGCTCGGGACAATGAGGCGGCAAAGGCACTTTATGCGCGTGCGGGTTACAGTGAAGTCGGCATACGAAAAGAGTACTATCTGCGTCCCGATGGCACCCGGATGGACGCGTTGGTGCTGCGAAAAGATCTAGACTCGATGAAAATCAAGCCGCTCGCCGGGCTAGCGCGGCATAAACCAGCGTAGTATGGGGCGCGGGAAACCAATTTCGCCTGCGTTGACGCGACGGACCGGCGACATTAGGTTCCGCGCGATCTACCCCGATGATGGACAAGCATGATGAGCCAGCCAAAGACGCTTTATGACAAGATATGGGATGCCCATGTGGCAAACGAAGCTGAGGATGGGACCTGCCTCCTCTACATTGACCGCCATCTTGTGCATGAGGTGACGAGCCCGCAGGCCTTTGAAGGGCTGCGCATGGCAGGCCGCAAAGTGCGCCATCCAGAGAAGACGCTGGCAACGCCAGATCACAACGTGCCGACGACGCTGGACCGCGCCGAGGGCATCGATGATGAAGAGAGCCGGATCCAAGTCGAGGCGCTACGCACGAACGCGGCCGATTTTGGGGTCGAGATCTTCGATGTCGATGACGTGCGCCAGGGGGTTGTGCATATCGTGGGGCCAGAGCAGGGGCTGACACAGCCTGGTATGACCATCGTCTGCGGCGACAGTCACACAGCGACCCACGGGGCGTTCGGGGCATTGGCGCATGGGATCGGGACGTCCGAGGTCGAGCATGTGCTCGCCACCCAGACCCTGATCCAGAAGAAGTCCAAGAACATGAAGGTCGAGGTCACAGGCTCGCTGCCTGTCGGCGTGACCGCCAAGGACATTACGCTATCGGTCATCGGTATGACGGGCACCGCAGGGGGCACGGGACACGTGATCGAGTATTGCGGCCAGGCCATCGAAGAGCTGACCATGGAAGGGCGGATGACCGTTTGTAACATGGCGATTGAAGGCGGGGCGCGGGCGGGTCTGGTGGCCCCCGACGAGAAGACGTTCGCCTACCTAAAGGGCCGGCCAAAAGCACCGAAGGGCGCGCATTGGGACATGGCGGTTGCTTACTGGAAGACGCTCTTTACCGATGAAGGTGCCGTCTTTGACAAGGTGATCACGCTGAAGGCCGAGGAGATTGCGCCCGTAGTCACTTGGGGCACTTCACCCGAGGATGTGTTGCCGATCACCGGCAGCGTCCCCGCCCCTGGCGACTTTGATGGCGGCAAGCAGGAAGCGGCGGCACGCTCGCTCGACTATATGGGGCTGGAGCCGGGCACAAAACTGCAGGACGTGGCAATCGATACGGTGTTCATCGGCTCCTGCACCAATGGTCGGATCGAGGATCTGCGCGAAGTGGCGAAGATCATGGAGGGTCGCCGGGTCAAAGATGGGATCCGGGCGATGATCGTTCCAGGCTCGGGCCTGGTGCGCGCGCAGGCCGAGGAAGAGGGGATCCTCGCGAAGCTGTCAGAGGCCGGGTTCGACTTCCGGATGGCGGGTTGTTCCATGTGCCTCGGCATGAACCCCGATCAGTTGGTTTCAGGCGAGCGCTGTGCCTCGACCTCGAACCGGAACTTCGAGGGGCGGCAGGGCAAGGGCGGCCGGACCCATCTGATGAGCCCGGCCATGGCAGCGGCGGCTGCAGTAACAGGTCGCCTGACCGATGTCCGCGACCTCTAGCTAGCGGAGAGGCGGCGATGCCGCCTCGCGCCTATTCTCCCCTTTCGGCCAAGGACCTCAAGGGGCCCCGTTTGCGGGTGGTTGCCTAGGGGTGCTGAGCTCGGAGTGAGGGGAGAGGGGCATGCGATTTCTACCGAAGCTGTTCAATGCCGCGGTGAAGACCGGGGATCTGGTGCTGGTTGGGCCGGATGGCACGGAGCTGCAGTTCGGGGACGGATCTGCGCCGCATGTGAAGGTCCGGCTGGCGGATGCCTCGCTTGACTGGAAAATCTTCCTAAATCCCGAACTGAAGGCGGCTGAGGCTTACATGGATGGGGGATTGGAGGTCGAGGAAGGCTCGATCGACGACTTCATCCGTCTGTTCTTCGTCAACAAGCGCCATTTCGACCTGACACCGAGCCAGATCTTCTGGAAGGGTGTCGCGCGGAAGCTGCGCCGGTCGATGCAGCACAATCCGATTGCGCGCTCGCGGAAGAATGTCGCCCATCACTATGATCTGGGGAATGATTTCTACCGGCTCTGGCTCGACCGGGACATGCAGTATTCCTGCGCCTATTTCGACGGAACCCAAGACCTGGAGGCGGCGCAGACGGCAAAGAAGCGGCATCTGGTTTCGAAACTGGCGTTGAAGCCGGGGCAGCGGGTGTTGGATATTGGCTCCGGCTGGGGTGGTCTGGCGCTCTACATCGCCTCGGTCGCGGATGTGGAGGTAATGGGGGTCACGCTTTCGGAAGAACAGCTTGCGGTCGCGACGAAGCGGGCGGAGATCCTGGGCCTGTCCGACCGGGTCGAGTTTCAGCTGCGCGACTACCGCGAGGTGACCGAGACGTTTGACCGGGTGATCTCGGTCGGCATGGCGGAGCATGTCGGTGTCGGGCACTTGGATGAGTACTTCCTCGCGGTGCGCGACCGGCTGGGCCCGGATGGGGTGGCGATGATCCATGCGATCACCTCGAAAGCGCCGCCGGGGGTGACGGGGCCATTCTTGCGCAAGTATATCTTCCCAGGCGGGTATGCGCCGTCGTTGTCGGAGACCTTCGAGAGCATCGAGAAATCCGGGCTCTGGACACTCGATTGCGAGATCTGGCGGGTGCATTACGCGAGAACGCTCAAAGCCTGGTGGGATCGGTTCCAGGCGTTGCGACCCAAAATTGTTGAGATGTATGATGAGCAGTTCGCGCGGATGTTCGAGGTTTACCTCAGCTCCTGCGAATGCGTGTTCTCTCACGGGCCGTCTTGTGTGTTCCAGATCCAGCTGGGGCGGGAGCGGGACGGGGTTCCTTTGACCCGCGATTACATCGCCGAGGAGAAGGCGCGGATTGCCGCGCGTGAAGCAGAGGTGATCGAGGGGCTGCTGGCCTCGACCGAGGCGGCGTTTCAGGCGGTCTGACGCTCGGCACCGATCCGGCGCATGACCACGACGAAGGTGCCTGACACCAACACGCACCAGAGCGCCATCCAGAGGCATTGCTCCGGGAAATCCCAGCCCCAATCGATCGCCCATCCTGTGACGAAGGGCCCGATGGCGGAGCCGAAGACCATAGCCGCGGTCGCCAGCGCCTTGATGGCACCGAGATTGCGGGTGCCGTAGCACTCTGCCCAGAACCCGCCCCACATCGCATTGGCGATGCCGGTGCAGGTGCCGACGAGGGCCAGCGCCAGAAACCAGATCTCCACACCCACGCCGGGGCCAATCAGCCAAGTGCCGAGGCCGAGCGGCAGGAGATAGACCGGCAGCAAACTGACCGCACCAAACCGGTCGACCAGCCAGCCTGCAACCAGCGCCACGCTGATCGTCATCCCGGCATAGACCGTGTAAGCGAGCGCCATGGTCGCTAGATCCCAGCCTTTGACCTCGGCGATATGGACCTGGTGGAAGAAGATCACCGTGCCGATGAAGCCGGGGGTGATCACGCCCGGCATCAGCGCCCAAAGAAGCCAATGGCGGAGCGCCTCGGGCCTTGTCCAATGGCGGTTGCCAAGGCCCGCGCGGGTGGCTTCGATCGCGTGCTGGCGGGGGGTGCGCTCCTGCATCAGGAGCCAAAGCACCAGGGGTAGAAACGCAAAGACGAGGACCGCAGCGACCACCAGCCAAGTCTCGCGCCAGCCGATCCAAGCCATCAGCGGGATGGTAATGGGCGGCAGAAGCGCCTCGCCCATCGCATAGCCAAGGCCCGCGAAGGCCACCGCGCGGCCCCGGTGGCTGTCAAACCAGCGGGCCATCGCAGTGATGGCGATATGACCCATCATCCCCTGGCCACAAAACCTTAGACCGAAGATTAGGAAGACCAGACCCCAGACCGATTGGTTGAGGCTCATGCCGACCGCAACCCAGGCGAAGAGGCCAATGATCAGTGCTGCCAGAAGCCGGGCGGTCATCACATCCGCCAAACGCCCCGCCTGGATCAGAACAGCGGCAGAGGTGAGTGTGCCGAAGAGATAGACGGTCGACCATTCGCCATGGCTGAGGCCATAGCTCGCCATGATGTGTCCGGCGAAGAGCGAGATAAAGAATGTCTGGCCGAAACTCGTGCCTGCTGTCAGGGCCACACCGGCCCCGAGCCATCGTGCATTCTCGATATAGAACCGGGCCGCCATGGGCCCGGTCTAGGGGCTTTGAACCTCGGCCACTAGCCTAAATCTGCGATCATTTGATGATCACGATCCCTGGGGCAATGAATGCTTTTCCCTTGAAGCCCTTTCCGAAGAACCCGTGGCGGAAGCCGAACCTCGGACTAAAGGCGCGATGGCCACGGAAGCTGCGGTGGCGAAATCCACGACGGAAGCCCTTGCGGAAGCCACCTCGGAATCCTCGCCGGTGACCAAATTTGCGGAACCCTGCGTTCTGGATCTTCGCATCCGGAGCATGCGCGATCGCGGCGGGCGCCAAAGGCTGTGCCGGAGCAGCGGTCGACGGGCCCCCAAAGCCAAGGGCGGCTAGGCCAAGCGCGGCTGCAAAGACGGTTTGCTTGATCATCTGCGTATCTCCCTTTGTCTACTTAGGTTTCAGTCATCTTGCACGTTTAGGTGGGACCAACCCGGCGGGATACAAATGAACGAACTGTCACGTTAACGTCAGCTTGCAAGACCAGCCTGGGATGGGATAGGCGTCAGCCAGCGGAGTAAAGGAGAAAGATATGGAGAAGTTCGCCACGCTGACCGGGGTCGCAGCCCCGATGCCGCTGATCAATATCGACACGGATATGATCATTCCAAAGCGCTTTCTGAAAACGATCAAGCGTTCCGGCCTTGGTGTGAACCTCTTCGATGAGCAGCGCTACCTGGACGATGGATCCGAGAACCCGGAGTTCGTGCTAAACAAACCGGCCTATCGCGACGCCAAAGTTCTGGTCGCAGGCGACAATTTCGGTTGTGGTTCCTCGCGCGAACATGCCCCTTGGGCAATCGCTGATTTCGGCATCCGCTGTGTGATCTCGACCAGCTTCGCGGACATCTTCTTCAATAACTGCTTCAAGAACGGCATTCTGCCAATCGTTCTGCCGCAAGAGGAAGTGGACAAGCTGATGGACGATGCGAACCGCGGAGCCAACGCGGTTCTGACGGTGGATCTGGAGAACCAGAAGATCACTGGGCCAGATGGTGGCGAGATCAGCTTTGACGTAGACCCGTTCCGCAAGCACTGCCTGATGAACGGGCTCGATGATATCGGCCTCTCGATGCAGAAGGAGGAAGAGATTTCCTCGTTCGAAGAAAAGCATCAGGCGTCGCAACCCTGGCTCTAACCTTCTGATGCGCAGGCAGGACGATGAGCTGGAATGGGTGGGTGGCAGGCTTTCTTTGGGCCGCAGGATCCTCCGCGCATGTCTAGTGTTTGTTGTCTTCGCCCTGCCCGCCGGGCTTGCTCCCGGCATGGAGGTCAACACCCGCCTCGGTTGGGCGGCGCTTGGGCTTCTCATCGCGCTTGGCGTTTTGATCATCCCAAACCGCGGCGTCTTCTCTGCCCCGCCTCCAGTTTACGAGCTGATCTGGTTGGTCATCCTCCCGGTAGAGCTGGTCGCGCTGATCGGCGTCAATGCTTGGGAGGGAGGGCGTCCAGCACCCGGGCTTTTGGCAGGGGCGGGCGACCTGATCGGCTTTCGCTTTGGCCCCACCGGTATGTCATCGCTCCCAGGCGCGTTGCACGACACGCATGCGGCTTGCCTGATCCTCACGCTGGGTCTGACACTCCTCTGCGCGCTGCGCATTCTGATCGGGCGCTATCCCTGGCCAGGCGACGAGGCCTGGGCACTTTCGTTCCGCGCCGGGCGTGCTGTGGAAGTCTCTCGCATGAAGAAACAAAAGATTTTTGGCACGGGTGCGCTCAGGAATGTAGCACTCGCCTGCGGTGCGCTCTACTTCCCGCTCAAGGAGAGCTTCGCGACCGAGATGATCGTGCTCCCTGGGATTATCCCTTTGGAGTTTGGAATCTTCCTCTTGATCGCGATGAAATGTGGTGCGGTCGCCGCGCTGGCCCTTCTCGGCGTCGCGATTTTCAAGATTGGCCTTTCGCAGGGCGAAGCAGCAGGTCAGGCGTTTACCGGCGCCAAGCAAACGTGAGCGGGCAATGCTCAAATCAGCTCTCCACCTTCTGGCAGAATCGATGAAGCGGCTGCGCCCTATCACTGCCGCCCTCGCTCTGGCCGCCAGCCCGGCCACGGCGCTCGATCTGGCCAAACCGCCGGACAGCCTGCGCATCGCGCTCTTCAATGGATCTCTCAGCCGCGAAGGGGCGGGCAAGCTGATTTGGGACATCGAGCAGGGCAAGGACAAGCAGCCCCTAAGGGTGGCTGAGATCATTCTGCGCACCGCCCCCGATATTCTGATCCTGAATGAGTTCGACTATGATCCCCTACATCGCGGTCTCACCTCGTTTGCCCGTGTGCTGGCGGGGGGTGTGGCGGGTCTGCCCGGCATCGACTACCCACATAAGTTTCATCCGGCAGTGAATACCGGCGTGCCCTCTGACCATGATCTCGACGGAGACGGCGTGATCGCAGGGCCCAAGGATGCGTTTGGCTTCGGTCGCTTTCCGGGCCAATACGGGATGGCGGTGCTGAGCCGTTTTCCGCTCTCACCAGCGCAGACCTATCGCCTGTTTCGTTGGCGGGATCTGCCGGGCGCCCGCCGCCCGCGCAATCCAGATGGCACCGAGTTTTATAACGATGCGGCTTGGGAAGATCTGCGGCTCAGCTCCAAGACCCATTTCAATCTGCCCGTGATACTGCCTGATGACCGGGTCCTTCATCTCCTAATCGCGCATCCCACCCCGCCAGTTTTTGACGGGCCGGAGAACTCAAATGGCCTGCGCAATGGTGACGAGATCCGGCTCCTCACGGCATTGATCGATGCACCTTCCTGGCTCAAGGATGACGCGGGGATTCGTGCCAAAGAGCCCGAACACTTCGTCATCGGCGGCGATCTCAATGCTGATCCTGTTGACGGGGAGGGAGATCACATCGCCACGGACGGGCTCCTCGGCCATCCAAGGGTGCAAGACCCACGTCCCACCAGCCCCGGCGCCCTGGAGGCGGCCGGACAGGGCGGCGCGAACGAAACCCATCTCACCGATCCGGCCCGCGACACAGCCGATTGGCGCGATCAGCCTGGACCGGGCAATTTGCGGGTCGACTACCTCCTGGGTTCCGAGGATCTCAAGATCCTCAAATCAGGCGTCTTCTGGCCAGCGAAGAAAGACCCGCTCGCGCCCTTGGTTCGGATGGGGAGAAACCCAGCCAGTTCGGACCACCGCCTGGTTTGGATCGACATCGCAACACCTTGAGCCGGGCGCCAATCCGCGTCTACCAGACGCGGCCAGCATGGGCGTATCGCGCGGTACGCGCGATTCCGTTTGCTTCGCCTATCCGCAGACCGGACAGCAAGGTGTCTTCTTCAACCGGATCGTCCGCGTCTCTGCCCAGAGCGCATCATATAGCAACATCCGCCCGTCCAGCACCTCGCCCGCACCGGTGATCAGCTTCAAAGCCTCCGCCGCCTGCATCGAGCCCATGACACCCGCCAGAGCCCCTAAAACGCCCGCTTGCGCACAGGTAGGCACCAGGCCCGGTTCTGGCGCCTCCGGGAACACACAGGCGTAACATGGCCCGCCAAGGTGGGGCCGAAAGACACTCAACTGCCCCTCCCATCGACCAATCGCCGCTGAGATTAGCGGCACACCAACAGCAAAAGCTGCTTGGTTCACCAGATATCGCGTATCGAAGTTGTCCGACCCGTCCAGCACCATGTCATAAGCCCCGATAAGGCTTTCGGCATTCTCGGCGTCGATCCGCGTCTGATGGGTTTCAAGCACGACATGCGGATTGATCCGGGCGACCGATCGCTGAGCGCTCTCGACTTTCGGCTGATCGACCTCCTCAGTCGCGTGTAGGACCTGACGCTGCAAATTGGAAAGCGAGACGATGTCGTCATCCACCACGCCGATCGTTCCAACCCCGGCAGCGGCAAGATAAAGGATGGCAGGTGAACCCAGTCCACCTGCCCCAATAACCAAAACCCGTGCTGCTTTTAGCTTTTGCTGGCCCGGTCCGCCGACCTCGTGGAGCACGATATGCCGCGCATACCGCTTCAACTCATCGGAGGAGAAACTCATTCCTGGTCTTTCTTCGCCGATTTATCGCGCGCCATTTTGATCAGCCGCGCGTAGCCAACGATCAGTGAAATGACCGCCGCGGCAATCAGCGCATTCGCTAAAATGTCCCGCCAGTTCTCAATGACATCGGCCCAGTCCACCCCGCTCAGGATCACCAGAACCATGACGCCAACCGCGCCATAGAAGACCCAGCTCATCTGCCGATCCTTCCCGCGGGCTGTCATCCTGACCCAGACAAAGCGCAGGAAGAAGAACAGGATGACATAGACACCGATTTCGAGAATGGGGACCAAGGCGGCTCAGAGCCCGTCAAACAGCGCCGTCGAGAGATAGCGCTCGGCAAAACTCGGCAGGATCGCGACGATCCGCTTGCCTTCCATCTCATCGCGCTCGGCCAACTCGATCGAGGCGGCGATGGCAGCACCTGACGAGATCCCACCTGGGATCCCCTCGAGTTTGGCGAGCATCCGCGCATGTTCAAAGGCTGTCTCATTGGCAACCGTCAGAACCTCATCGATGATTGAGCGGTTGAGGATCCCGGGTACGAACCCAGCGCCAATCCCTTGGATCTTGTGCGGGCCTGGCTGACCACCCGAAAGGATCGGGCTGTCTTCTGGTTCCAAAGCCACGATTTTGATGTCCGGATTGCGTGCCTTAAGCACGGCACCGCAGCCTGTGATCGTCCCACCAGTCCCTACGCCCGAGATAAAGGCGTCCACATTGCCATCCGTATCAGCCCAGATCTCCTCGGCGGTCGTTTCGATATGGACCTGTGGGTTCGCCGGGTTTTCGAACTGCTGTGGGATCAGGCCACCGGGTGTCTCGGCGGCAAGTTCTTCGGCCCGCGCTATGGCGCCCTTCATGCCTTTGGCAGCCTCGGTCAACTCCAGTTCCGCGCCTAACAGAGCCAGCATCTTGCGCCGCTCGATCGACATGCTCTCAGGCATGCAGAGGATCAGCCGGACCCCTTTGGCCGCACAGGCAAAGGCCAGCGCGATCCCAGTATTGCCCGAGGTCGGCTCGATCAGCACCGTGCCCTCATCCAGCTTGCCTTGCGCCTCCAACGACTGAAGCATCGAGACGCCGATCCGGTCCTTGACCGAGGCGATCGGGTTGAAGAACTCCAGCTTCGCACAAATCTCGGCCTTCAGGCCCAGCTTCTCCTGCAACCGGTTCAGACGCACCAATGGCGTCGAGCCGATCGTGTCGGTGATGTTGTCATAGATGCGACCGCGGGGGTGAGCTTCGAACATGGAGGAACGCCTTATATGTTAAAGTCCGCGTCCGTCTTTACACCATGGGC
>JBCDAQ010000105.1:0-13203 GCA_039185285.1 Pseudomonadota bacterium | reverse complement strand
GCAAGACCAATGGCTTGATGTAACCTGGGGAGGGCAATGACCCTCCCCATTTTTTTTGTCGATTTAGCGGGATCTGAAGAGACAAAGTTCTCGGATCTGGATGGTTAACAGATCGCGGAACTTCCGGGACAAAAGATCTTGGAAACCCGACAAAGCGGGACAATCATGGAAATCGGGGGATCTCAGGCGCTAACCCCAGGGAAGACTAGAACCTCGAGTTTCCTGTCGTCGGGAACACGACCTGGCCTTCAGGCGGCTTTCTATCTCGACAAGGATCTCCCTGGGGCCAAGTTGAGGTTCATCATGAGTGATGGTGAATGGGTCGCGCATGGGTGATTTGAAAGAGACGCGGAGTCCTTTCTGCACCAGGGTGACCTCTTCAATTTCTGACCATGGTATGATCTTAGTAATTGTCGTGTTCCAGAAACGGTGCCTCGCGCGGTAGGTCAGTGTTTCATCGGATAACTCAATCACCGGCTCGTCCCGGAGAAGTCTGACCCCTTCCACGAACGTTAAAACTACCACCCACGGCAGGCCGATGAACAGAAACAACGACCGGGTCAAGGGCTGAGAACCTGTGTCTATCATATGGGCTGTTAACGCGAGACACAGCAAAAATAGCACAGTGCCGACCCAGAACAGTTTTCTGCTGCGATAGATTGCGATGTGGCGCATCTAGACAACTCCGATACCGCCCGCTGTTGGTGGCGGGCTGAGAATGAATAACTCTATCAGACCTAGATGGTCGCTAAGGGCGAAGATCGCTAGATGCGAGTCAAACGGGACAATCGGCGCGGTCGAGGGAATTTAGGCGCCGAGGCCGGGGAAGACCTTGAGGATCCCGGCGGTGACCATCTCGATCGCGATGGCGAGCAGGATCATGCCCATCAGCCGTGTCATGATCACCCGCATCGTGTCGCTGAGCCGCTTGCCGAAAAACGCCGCGAAGTAGAAGACCGCGACCAGGATGGCGAGGATCGCGGCGATCACTCCAGCCAGGAGCACCAGCCCGCCGATCCCGTCCGCGTGGCCCGCGTAGATGATGAGGGTCGCGATGCTGCCGGGGCCCACGATCATCGGGAAAGTGATCGGGTAGAAGGCGAGGCCCGAGAGATCCTTCATCTGCTCCTGCTCGCCATCGGTGCCGTGGTGCGAGGTGACCGAGCTGCCGTTCAGCATGTTCCAGGCGATATGCGCCAGAACCGCGCCGCCCGCGATGCGGAACTGGTCGATGGAGACGCCGAAGAACGAGATGATCTGCTGACCCGCGATCAGGATCACCCCGCACATGATCGCTGAGTAAAGGCCGACTTGCAGTGCCAGCATCCGTTGCTGGGCAACCGTCAGCGCTGTGGTCAGTGCCAGAAACAGCGGCAGATTCACGAACGGGTTCATGATCGCGAAGAAGGCGCCGAAGGCCCGGGTCAGTTCCGCGAAATCCATGACGCTCCCCCATCGCTGGTCGGCGCTCTGATACCCGGTTTCACCCCTTGCTACAATGTAGCGATTGGCGTGCGGCTCTGGGCTGAGCGTTTGATCGCCGCGACGACTCGGAGCGTCGCGAGACCCTCGGTGCCCGAGACCAAGGGGGGCTCTTCACCCCGGATCACGCGGGCGAAATGGGCGAGTTGGCGGATCAGGGGATCGGCCTCGGCGACGCTGTCTCGGGTCGCCTCGATCGGCTCCCACCAGCCGCGAGGGCCGGGGTGGCGCCAAAGCTCGAGCCGGGGGATGGAGAGCGAGCCATGGGTGCCGCCGATCATATAGGCCGTCTCCTCGGTTTTCGGGTAGGCCGGGTTCTCGCCCGCCGTCTGCTCCCAGCTCCAGGGTGCTGTGATCGTATCTGAGGCGGTGACGGTTCCAATCGCGCCATTGGCAAAGCGCAGGAGGGCGGCAGCCGTGTCCTCGACCGGGTTGCCCCGGATGGTGTTGGACTCGATCGCCGTCACCTCGACGATCTCACCGCAGAGATGGCGCATGAGGTCGATATCGTGGATCAGGTTGATGAAGACCGGGCCAGCGCCGGGCTGGCGGCGCCAATCAACCTCGAAATAGGCATCTGGTTTCAAGATCCAGAAGCTCGCATGGGCGGCGACGAGCTGACCCAGATCGCCCGCCTCGATCCGCACCTTTGCCTGGGCGATCAGCGGATTGTGGCGCCGGTGGTGGCCGACCAGGATGGGCACGCCCGCTGCATCGCCAGCGGCTACGATCTCCGCCGCGGCATTAACCGTGTCGGCGATGGGCTTCTCGATCAAAACGGGAATCCCCGCGGAGACAGCCGCCAATGCATGGGCGCGGTGAAGCTGATTGGGGGTGGCGATGATCACGCCATCTGGTTGGTGCCGGTCGAAAAGCTCCTCCATCCTCGCATACCAGGGTGTCCCGCGATCATCGGCCAGTTGGCGAGCGGCATCGGACGGATCAACGATGGCCGCGAGCTGCATCTCATCAGAGGCATCGATCAGGTTTGCGTGGCGCTGCCCGATAAGGCCAGCGCCGATCAAGGCTATAGAGAGAGGGCTCGTCATCGGTTCAGGAGAACGCCAGCTTGCGCATTCTTTCAAGCCCTCATAGGACACCCCACGGCAAGAGCATCAAGCGCGAAACATGTCAGCAGCGGAGGCGAGGGATCGGAACGGCTGCACCGGGGCTAAGCTAACCGCCTGTTCGCGGCAAAAGAGCTGGAACTCCGCCAGGAGCGGCGATGAAAACCAACACCAATGCCCAGAGCTGCGAGCAGCAAGGCGAGGGAGGCGGGGAGCGGGATCTCCGTAAAGCCTGCGATCGTGAAGTCATAGTTCAGGACTTGGCCATCGCCATTTAGGCCTGTTCCGATGATGCGGAACTCGAAAACACCGGTTCCGACATCCAATGTTGAGCTATCGAAGATCGCGACATTGCTGTCGCCGACCACGAAATCGACCTGGCTCACGATGGTGCCACCCGTGCCACCTTGGCGAACCTCAAACCGACCTTGGGCACCGGGTGTCGCTCCGCGATCTGAAACGCCGTCGAGCGTGACAGTGAAAGGCGAGGCGAAGGCACCGAAGACTGGATCCTGGCCACCGGCAAGGACGCCAAAGACCCGGATAATCTCGGTCGCGCCGAAAGGTCCGGTGAAAGCACCAGCGGCCGCAAAGGCGGCGTTTAGATTGTCGGGAGAGCTTTGCTGGAACTGATCGTCCGTTGCAGTCGGTGGGATCAAACCGTCATTGATGGAAACGATATTGCCATTCGTGACCCGACCGTTCTCGGCAATCGTAAGCGTCACAGCGCCAGCTGGCACCGCCAAGCCTAAAGAGGCCAAAACAGACAGTTTTAGGAATAAAGTCAGCCGTTGCAGCATCCCAGTTTCTCCCAGCCCAAGCGCGGTTCCGATATCAACAGCTTACGCAAAGGTAAAGAGGCTCATGGATCGGTCGGTGTCAGGAAACGGGATTCCTCTGGATAACGTTACGTCATCCGATCCAAACTTGGCGAAAAATGAGACTACGCAACACGTCTCCAGGTGAAGTTTCGCCCTCTGCACACCAGACCGCCCAGACCCAGAGCCCCGAGCAAAAGCAAGAAACCGGCCGGTAGCGGGACGACGGTGAAGCGAACATCATAGTTCAACGCGCCGTTCACCCCCGCGTTCACGGCGCCGAGGACGCGAAACTCAAAGGCGCCACTGATGGGTCCGTCTGCGATGGTCCGGGTATCGAACAGGAGCACGTCCCGATCACCGTCGCCAAACGCGTTCTCAATTTCTAACAGGGTCTCTCCCCCGCGCGAGACACGAAAGCCCGCACCATTCGTCGGCGCGTTTCCACGGTTCTCGGCGGCTTCCAAGGTAATCGTGAAGGCGTTTGCAAAGTTAACCAGCAGCGGATCCTGCCCAGACGCCAAGACGCCAAAGGCCAAAAGCGTATCTTGAGGACCAAAGACAGGAACACCCAAAGCAGCATTGGCATTGGTTGGGTTTCCTTGATTGAACTGGTTGTCGACTGCATCCGCCGTGAGGTTGTCCGCGCGTCGGTTGTTGAATACATCCTCGATAAAGGTCACGCCCATGTCGACCTCTGTGCGCAGGGTTTCGGCAATGGTACGCGTCACCGCGCCAGCCGGAGCTGCAACAGCACAAAGTGTCAGGGCGGCGATCGCCGACGTAACAAACCTCCTCATCGAGCCCCCCGGCCCTTTTAACCACGGCCATCTGTATTACACATACCTGTCGTAAATTACGCGGGAGAGCCATCCGCGGCGCGGTAAACTGACCAGTTGAGCGGGGTTTAAGCGCCGAGACCGAGCCTCATCGCCACGCGGCGCAGCGGTGTAATCTCAGAAATCGCCTTCAACCCAACGCGACGGAGATCACGGAGGGGTTGTGATTCGGCCTGAGCTGCCCGGTTCAGCGCATCGACACCGGCCACGCGCAACGCGATATCCGGCATCCGCCGCCGAGCATATTCGCCAAGCAGACGATCAGACCCCGGATCCGCTGCCCCGTCCACCAGTGCGGCGACACACTCAATATCCGCAAGGCTCATGTTCAGGCCCTGGGCACCGATCGGTGGAATGACATGGGCTGCCTCGGCGATCAACGCCATGCGCGGCGCCGTGAGGCGCAGCGCGATTTGACCGATGATGGGCCAAATCGCACGGTCCCCCGTGATTTCGAGCGGCCCAAAAATGCCCATCGTCTCCTGCGTAAGCTCAGCAGAGAGGTCTTCGTTGTTCAGCCGGTGCAAGGCCACGGCCCGCGGACCTGGGGTCATCCAAACGACCGAGGAGGTCGCGCGCCCATCGCGATCGCGCATCGGCACCAAGGTCAAAGGACCACCGGTGCGATGGATCTCGGTAGAGACCCCTTCGTGCGGGCGCGGGTGATGGACGGCGAAGACCATTGCCTTCTGACCGTAATGCCAGCGGCGGTATGGGAGGCCCTCGGCCTCGCGCAGGGAGGAGTTGCGGCCATCGGCGGCGAGCACCAGTTGGGCTGCAATCTGTGTGCCATCGGCCAGGCGGACGATCCGCTCGGACATGCGGCTAAGCGTGCCGGTGGCCGGGCTCGTGAACTGGCGAATGCCAAGCGCGGTTAAACGCGCCTCGAGTGCTGCACGAATGGCGGTATTTGCGATGTTCATGCCGAACGGTCGGTCCGAGACTTCATCGGCACGGAAATCGGCATTCTCGCGCGGTTGGCGCTCAACGCCGCCTGCATCCACCAGGCGCATCACCGCAAGCGCAGTTGCCTCAGCCTCCATGCCAGACCAAGCACCGGCTTTGGACAATGTGTCGATGCCGGGTTGTAGGATCGCCGTTGTCCTGAGATCAGGATCTTCCGGAACCGGCGGGGCGATCAGGGCTACTCCGTGACCTTGGGCCGCAAGCCGACAGGCGGCCGCCATTCCTGCAAGGCCTCCCCCGGCGATCAAGATCTCTGTGCGTTCCATGGGGCAGACGGTAGGTCGCGCACACCTGGTGCTCAACCCCGCAACCCCTGGAAAAACTGCCGCAGGAGGCGGGCGGCTGCAGCTTCCTCCAGGCCAGAGATGACTTCAGGTGCATGATGGCAGGTGGGTTGGGTGAAAAAACGCGGCCCATGATCGACGCCGCCACCCTTTGGGTCGGGGGCTGCGTAGTAGAGCCTACGGATCCGGGCCAAACTGATCGCGCCTGCGCACATCGCGCAGGGCTCTAGCGTTACGTAGAGGTCGCAATCCAACAGCCGCTCAGTGCCCAGGGCTGCAGCGGCCGCGCGTAGGACGAGGATTTCTGCATGCGCGGTTGGATCATTCAAAGCGCGGACGCGGTTGCCGTCGGTCGCAATGATCTTGCCCGCCCGGACAAGGACAGCACCGACGGGTGTCTCGCCGCGCCGGGCGGCGGCTTCTGCCTCGTCAAGGGCGGCTTGCATATGGCTCTCGAACATGAGGCCGAGACTGCGCAGGGCAAGCGCTGCCGTTCAAGCAAAAGCTTGCGGGTCGCCTGCCCCCTCTGTAGGGGAAGGCTCGGGTGGGTGGGTGTCGCGGTACCGAAGGTGCCGCGCAGTTACCCCCCGAGCTTTTGCAAAGCAGGCGCCCGGCAGGTGACTGCGCGCCCGCTACGCGGACGCGACACCCACCCACCCGGGCCTTCACCAAGGAACAAAAATGGCACATGCTAACAGCCCCGATGTCGAACGGATCGCCAAGCGCATTGCACGTGCCGGTCTCGCGTCGCGCCGCGAAGCTGAACGAATGATCGAGGCGGGTCGGGTCAAGGTGAACGGAAAGCAGATCAACAGCCCTGCCCTCAATGTAGGTCCCCGCGACCGGATCCTTGTCGATGGCAAACCCGTTGGCAAAGCCGAAACGGCGCGGCTTTGGCGCTACCACAAGCCCGCAGGTCTGGTGACCACCGACCGCGACGAGAAGGGGCGTTCGACGATCTACGACCGCCTGCCGGAAAATCTGCCTCGGGTGATGTCGGTGGGCAGGCTCGATCTGACGTCGGAGGGTCTGTTGCTGCTGACCAATGACGGCGCCTTGAAGCGCAAACTGGAACTGCCCTCGACCGGTTGGATGCGCAAGTACCGGGTGCGGATCCATGGCGAGCCGAACGAGGCAAGTTTGGCCCCCTTGACCAGAGGCATCACGGTGGACGGAGAGCGCTTCAAACCCATGACTGTCACCTTTGACCGCCAACAGGGCTCGAATGCCTGGCTCACGATCGGACTACGCGAAGGCCGCAATCGCGAAATCCGCCGGGCGATCGAGGCCATCGGCTTTACGGTAAACCGCCTGATCCGAGTCAGCTATGGCCCGTTCCAACTAGGCGAGTTGAAACAAGGGGAAGTTGCAGAGATCAAGCAGAAGGTGATCCGCGATCAAATTGGGACAGATTTCAAGGTTTAACACCGGGAAATCTCTCAGCGTTGGTTTTGCATCCTGCCCGGTTTGGTGGTAAGACTTTGTTAGACATTGGGGTGATGGGGATGCCCGAGGCGGCACGACCCACTCTTGAGGAGATCGAAATGCGTATCACTGCCTTCGTAGCTGCGGCTGCTCTTACTGTTGGACAGGTCGTTCCCGCCTATGCAGAGCAGCCGGTCAACACGACTCAATCGGCACCTACCGTTCAGTCGACGCAGACCGTTGAGGAGGGTGGGCTTTCCCGAGAGCCACTAGATGAAATCGGCAACACCGAGTTGGCGATTGCGGTCGGCATCCTGGCGCTTTTGGGCGCCGGTCTCGCGATCGGACTAGGCGGCGGCAACAGCGACAGCACTTCGGCGCCGAACACCAACTGATCTAGCGATCAAAGCTGACGACCAAGCCCGGCCGCCATGCCGGGCTTTTTGTTTTGGAGCGGGACAGCGATCACGAGAGAGGGGTTTGAGGACCGACAAACCCTGTCAGATCGGGCTTGGCCCTACTCGCCAAAAGGTCGGATGATCTCGATCGACATGCGGGGCTGTTTGGGACTGACCCATTGGTCAGAGCGCCAAATGAAACCGGTATCGGCCTCGACCCAATAGGTATTCGTTACCTTACGATAGCTGTTCACGCAGGTTTCGGTTACCCGCACAGTCTCGAACAAAAGCTCATAGATTTCGATGACCTCGTCTTCGGCATCGGTAAACTGGCAGGTGAGCGCGATGATGAAGTCCTCACCATCGCGGACGCGATACTGGTAGACTCGGTCGAAGACCGACGGCCACTCGGCCAACGGTGTTTGATGCGCGATTGGATCATTATCTTGGGTCTTTATCCCCTTCAGATCATGACCAAAGGCAATCGTGCTGCTGATCGCCGCGTCGTGAAGCACCAAACCCCGCCGGCCTGGATCCATATAGGTGAGGTAGGGTCCGTTCTGGGCGATAGGCACGATGAAAACAGGATCGCGACCACCGATCTCAAGCGCAAGAAGCGCGGAGCGGATTTCATTGAGTTGCGCCCGGCTAGGTATCTCGCGTGGGGCTGGCTTATCACCGAAGTTCTGATCAAAGACCAAGCGGCTAACCCGGAGCGCGTCGTTGTCACCCTGCTCGGTACAGGCGGTCAGAGCGACAAGTGCCGCGACGGCAAGACGAGGGAAAAAACGGCTGATCATCAGTCCCAGAAGCTCCCCCAATTGGCGCGGAGCGCTTGGCGATCGAAATCCTCGACCGTTGGATAAAGCCGGTTCGCAACCTCGAGCCGCTGGCCGCCATCGCGGGTCAGAGGGCGCAGGGTGGTCGAGAACTCGGTTCGGGTTTCGATCGGTAGGAACCAGTTGAACGGGATCGTCACGAAGAGGCCCTTGTCAAAGGAGCCTTCGCCGAACTCATCGAACGGGACATCTGTGAAGGTAGCAAACCCGCCGATCTCCCATCCGTTCGAGAAGCGCCGCTTGACCGTGATGGTCGCCCCATAATCGCCTGCCAGGTAGCGTCCCGCATCGATCTGGCCGAACAGGCCGTAAAAGCCCGTGTCCCAGTAGACCGACGCATGGCCAGTGACGATATCGTAGTCTTGGAAGTCAAACAGCGTCTCGGTCGTGCGCTGCCGGGCGTAGTAGACATCCGCGCCCAAACCCCAGCTTTGATTGGCGGGTTTCCAAAGGATCTCGCCTCCAAAGCCGCCAAATTGACGCTCGAAGAAGCCGCCCGAGAGACGGCCATAGATATCGTCATCCAGCTTCGTCACGTAGTCGCCGGTAAACCGCAGCAGCGCGGGTTTGCCGTCGCGCAGGAAATCTGCAAAATCAGAGCGCACCCGAGGCAGGACCGAGTCCGACTCCGTCTCAATCTCATCCAGATTGCCGATGACCCGTTGCGAGAGACGGGCGTTGAGCGACAGCCCAGGCAAGAATTCAATCCCACCCCCCGCTTCGATCGCCAAGTCTGCGCGCAAGGGCTGATCCGGATCGAACGCGTTGATCGGCACATCCGGGTTGATGAACCAGCTAAAGCGCGGGAAGCTCTCGGTGATCTTCTCATCCGTGAACTCGGTGAAAGGCCGCGCATCTTTGACATTCGCCGTCAGCCAGCTGCGGCGGGCGGCATCTGGCCGGTTGGCCTGGGCCTCCAACTCGGAGCGGTTGAGGATGACCGAAACAACGGGCAACGATTCCTCGACTGCCACGATCTCGAAGGTTTCGACCGAGGGGGGCATGGTGCGCGAAAGCGCCCGTGCGGTGCGGCCGAGTGCGCGAGGCGTCTCACGATACCGGAAGTTCTCGATATAGACGGCGATGCGTGTTGGCTGGATCTCAATCCCGAAGAGACCGAGCTGGTCCGCATCAAGCTCGGCCACCAGATTCTCGACGATCCGCGTACGCTCGGCCTGATTTGCATGCCAGTCGGTTGGATAGGTTTGCGAGGCGGTCCGGGTCAGGCGGATCGCTTCTTGGCCTGCAGGGCGAAGCGCCACAGTGCAGAGCGTCTGCCCCTCGGCATGGCGGAAGGTGACGACATCGATCACCCCATACTCCGCATCGATCGCAGTTGCCGCATCCGTCGGGCACGCATAATCGGCCGAGGGCGGCAGTGTCGCCTCAGCCCAGCGGACGCTGTCAATGCGCCGCTCAATCGTAACTGAGGTAATGCCGGTCGACTCAAAAGAGCGGGTCGCTCCCGTGGCACTCACCAAATCCTCCACACGACCCAGGGAGGCGATCTCCGCATCGGATTTTGCGCGTTCAAGAACCGGTTGAGGACCAGGCTGGTTCTCAGTCGGTGCGAGGGGTTTGAACGGGTTGCCAGTGAGTGTCAGGCGCACGCCAAAGCTGGAGCCGTACATGTAGTAGGCGCCCAGTTCGACCCCATCGAGAGGACGATACTCAACCCCGAAATTCGCCGGGATGTTGATGTCTATTTGGCCAAGGCTGTCTTCAAAGTCGTAATCATCGCTGGCGAGTTCTGCTTTGAACGACAAACCATCAATCGGCGATTGCCATTCAAGGCCGCCAAAGACCCCGACCTCTTCGCCGGAAAAGTAGTTGCCGAAGTTCACATTACCGCCGCCGGAGGTATCTCCGTCCCGGTCTTCGAAACGGTCGGCGATGCTGGTCAGAGGGTTGTTGAACGCCCCGATCGACGCAAGCCTACCCCACCCGATACCGCCGGTAACCTTCAAATCGCCGTCGAGGAAGGTTTTTGTGGCCACCACATACTCGCCGGCGAAAAGGCCGGTTCCAAGGAAATCCTGAAGGCCGACTGCCACAGATGGGTAGTTCCGCGCCTCTTCAACCAGCTGAAACCGAACATCGAAACTGCGATCGAAAAGCGTCGACGTCTCCCCGAGCGAGATTGTGGGATCCGCGAGATCACGCAGCGCGGAATACCGAAAAGCGACCTCAAGCCCCGGCAGGATCGTCGCCGCTAAGGTGTTGCGAAAGAACCCGTTATGGAAGGACGTCGTGAACGAGACCTGAGTGTCCGGTTGCACCTCGGCCGTTGGGATCTCAATCAGGCCAGTGACGCCATATTGGTTGTAGGACGGACGCAGGGGCCCAGCCTCCTCGACCACTTCAGGGTCTTCGGCATGGGCCAGTGGCGGGGTCAAAGCGACACCTGCAGCGACGAGAAAAGCTACTCGTCGCCCACCAAACGCCTTGAAGCCTTTGGGTTTAGCACCCCTCACACCTGTCCCCTCTGTGTTTTTCGGGACCATACGAGGGGTTGCGATCCTCGACAAGACCTCACGAAGCTACCAAGGCGCAGAAGATGGCTAGGATGGCAGATTTAGCGCAGCCCAAAGTTGAAGCCGTGCGAAAAGGTTAGAGCTGATTGCGCTTGTTCTGCTTCTTCAGCTTGCCGCATTTGATGCGGCAGGTGGCGAGGCGGTCCTCGTCCCACGCTTTGGCGTAGAAGCTGGCGAAGGGCTCGTCTGCCATGATGTCGGCCAGTGGGCGGTTGCGAATGTTGAACCGGTCCTTGGCAAGCCCGTGATCTGCATGAAAGGCAGCCTCCTCGACCGATCCGGTCATCCAGCAACAGGCGGAGACGACACCGTGGGCGGAGATATAGGGCGAGTTCCGCCGCGCTGACTTGCAATCGATGCCTTGGGTGAGGCCAAGGGGCAGGTCCGGCTCCTCAGGTGGGGCGATGGTCAGCGTCCCATCTTCGGCAAGGCGGAAATCGGCAGCTTTACGCTTTGGTTCCCAGTACTTACCGGCTGAGCCGTCGGGCTGTTGGAAGTGGAACTCTCCCTTCGGCCCAAAACGGATCGAGTCGATTAGTGTGAAGCCGTGAAAGCCAAGCGCGCGGGAGCGGGCATGCGCCTCCTCCACCTGGTGCTCGTTATGGCCAAACAGGATGAAATGCCACTCCGCCCGGGCGCCTGTGGCGATAAAGGCCTCGGCATTCTCGATGATTTTCTCATAGGACGTGCCGATCCGGTAGAGATGGGTCGTATCCTCCAGCCCGTCGATATGAAGCTCGAGCGCTGAGTCAGTCCGCGCCATCGCCCGACCCATCCGCGCCCACCAGTCGGGCTTGCGCAAGCTGCCATTGGTTGCGATCGCGACGCCGACACCGTGATCGGTCAGATGCTCGACAATCTCCAGCAATTCGGGGGCCGCAAGCGGATCGCCATAGGCGCCACCGAAGATCACCTTTTCGGTCTGCGCGCAGAAAGCAGGCGTGAAATGCTCCCGGAAGTCCGCGAGGGTCAGCTCGACGTTGTGAACGACGTCTCGATTGGTCCGGCAATGGTCGAGGTGATTGGTTCGCGGGCACATCGGACAGCGCGCATTGCATTTGTCCGTCAGCTCGATGTGGAACGTGTAGGGCCGCGTCGGCGAGAACATTGCAGTCGTTCGCGGTTTGGGTTTTGTGTCCAGCATGTCTCGATCCAAGGCCTCAATCTGACATCGGGCCTTGGGACCGAATTGTCAATTCACGACCGTGATCGCAGGCGGTGAGCTGGCCTAGCCGGCCCCTCTGGGGGGGAGAGGGGCCTTTGCGTTCGTCAGCGGTTGTCCAGGATCACCTGCTTCTCAGCTTCCGTTAGGCTTGCACCGGTCTCAGTCCCAGTGCGGTCGTCGCGGCTGTGGGTCTTTTTCGCTGTCGTTCTCGACCCGCCAGTGATCCCGTCTAAATCAGCGTCCGTCAGGTCTTCGACGCTTAGGGGTTTCTTGATCATACTTCTCTCCATGCTCGATTGTTTGACGCATCCCTATGAATGCTGCTGGAGCACTTATGGCTGCGTCATGTATCGAGAGCATGTTGGGAAAGGTATCAATTGTATCCGACGCACGGGTTTTGACCGGGCGATCCGTTGCATTCGACCCTCTCATCACTTGATCAGGTTTTCGGTCTCAAGCAGTTGACTGCCAAGATCCATGACGAGGGACCGCACCGCCTGAAGCGCCAGATCAGCAGCTGCATCGAACTGCAACCCCTCATCGCGCAAATCCTCGGCGAAACCCAAGACATCGCGGAGGATCGGCAGCATGTCGCGCGCCGTCTGGACACGGTCACGCGCGAGATCGGCGATGTCGTCCGAGGCACCGGAGCCGATGAAGTGGAAGCTGTCGCCACCGGTCAACGCGGTTTCGGCTGCGTCACGGTCCGCATTCATTTCATCCAGCTGGATCGCTTTGTCGCTGAGTAGGATGCTTGCCAACAAGGCTTTGTCGGGGGCGAAGGTCCCGAGAAATTTCCCAGATTTTGTCAGATCGTTGATCGCCTGCACGAAATCCATGACCACGTCATCCGCCCGGTCCAATCTCTGGTCGAGCAAGTCGGAGGCCGCGGCCAGTTCTGCTTCTTCCTGGAGATCCGAGGCGGCCGCGAATTTCGGGGAATCGTCAAAGAGGCTGAGGTCGACTTTGGGCGCCTCGGCGATTGCGGGGCTCTCTGCCTCAAAGGACAGATCCATCGTAGTCTCCGGCGCCATCTGGGCGTCGATCGTATCGGTTTCGAAGATAAACAGGACCATATCCGGTCTCCAGCTCGCGTTGCTGGGGCTGGATCTACCGGTTGGGTTGGCGGGTTTCAGTAGCACTTGTTACGATCTGATCGAGGGCAACGGCGCAGGAACCAGCCAAGCGGAATGCGGGCCAGGGCCCGCATGCATCTATGCTGGCGCCCCTCCCGGGCGCGGGGGCCCCCCCCCCCCCCCCCCCCCTCGCCTCGCCCCCCCCGGGCCCCCCGCCGCCCCCCCCCGCGCCGGGGGGGCGGGGGGGGGGGCCCGCGCCCGGGAGGGGCGCCAGCATAGATGCATGCGGGCCCTGGCCCGCATTCCGCTT
>JBCDAQ010000104.1:0-13246 GCA_039185285.1 Pseudomonadota bacterium | reverse complement strand
GGGTTGGGCACGTTCTCGGGCACTTTGCGCATGCCGTCCATGTCGTCGGAGAAGCAGATGAGTTTGGTTGGAACGTCGCTCATGACTTCAAAGGCGCGCCGGACCATGGTCGTGCGCGCCACCTCGCCGAAGGTGCCGATATGGGGCAGGCCCGAGGGGCCATAGCCGGTCTGAAACAGCGCGTAGCCTTTTTCGGGCGGGGCCTTCTCGAACCGTTTGACGAGCTTGCGTGCCTCCTCGAAAGGCCAGGCTTTGGAGGCGAGGGCGGCGTCGCGGAGGGCTGGATCGGTCATGGTCTCGTCTGGTTAGGGATGGTTTTCAGCCTGATATGGGGCGCGGGCGGAGAGGTCAATGCAAAGGGCGCCACGCTCCCCAGGCAAGATCTGCGCTGGCAGTCGACTTGGGCGCTCACCCACCCACCCGCTCGGCGCCCTCAGACGCCCCTCCCGGTTGAAAATTGTGATCTTCGGCCCGAGCCTGCCCATTGTCCGGCGCTAAGCCACCCCATATGGTCTTGGGGAAGGCCCGAGCAGGAGAAAAAGAATGATGACCGAAACCCTCAGCCCGCAAGACGCGCTTGTCTCTGTTATGATCGCGGTTGCAGCCGCTGATGAGCAGGTGAGCCAGAGCGAGATGTCCACGATCATGGGGATCGTTGATCATTTGCCCGTGTTCCGGGGGTATGACACGGACCGGATCCGTCAGGTCTCGGGCTTGGTGGATGAGCTTTTCGGCGACGAGGACGGGATCGATGCCTTGGTCGGCCTCGTCGAACAGGCGCTGCCGGAGCATTTGACCGAAACGGCCTATGCGGTTGCCTGCGATGTGGCCGCAGCCGATGGTAAGGTTCGGATGACCGAGCTCAAGCTTTTGGAGATCCTGCGCCATGATCTGTCCGTTGGGCGTCTGGCCGCGGCGGCGATCGAGCGGGGTGCGCGGGCGCGCTACCAGATGATGGAACCGCGCGGTTGACCTCCGCGGCTGCGCTGCGCCTCTATTGGTCGCCAGACAGCGCTAACCTTGTCATCCGCCAGGCTTTGGAGCGATTTGAGCTGCCTTTCGAGGGGCTGCGGATCGATCGCGGGAAACTCCAGCACAAGGCGCCGGACTACCTGGCCAAGAACCCCCAAGGGCTCTTGCCCGTGCTGGAAGACGGGGATCTCGTGCTGTTTGAGACCGGCGCGATCCTGCTGCATCTGGCGGAGCGCACGGGTCTTGCAGGGCCCGAGGGGCCGGAACTGGCCGATCCAAAGGTTCGGGGCGCCTTGCAGAAATGGCTCTTCTACCTATCGAACACACCACATGCCGATCTCAGGGCCGCATTCTACACCCATCGCTATGTGGGCGATGAGGCCGCGATCCCGGTTGTGTGGGCCGGGCTCGCGCGGCGGTTTCGAGGGCATCTGGACCTCTTGGAAGCGGCCCTGCCTGAGAAAGGCGGCCTCCTCGGCCCTGTCACTGTGCTTGATACGTATCTCTCCTGCCTGATCCGCTGGGCGCAGCTCTATGGCGGGGCGGCGCATCGCCTCTCTGATCTGGAGACTTGGCCGAAGCTCTATCACTTGATGCGCGAGATCGAGGCTATGCCTGCTATTCGGCGGGCTTTCGCTGCGGAGTATATTCAGGACACGCGCCCGATCACGCGCCCCGAACGCCCGGTTTTGCCTGAACAAGAGATAACCGGCGAGTAACGCGGTCTCTGGACCTGATCACAACATTCCCGCATAGAGAGAGCGGGCGTGGTGAAATTCGGGGGGAGCCGATGCGCAGCGATGTTGCGGCGGGGCAGGCAGTCTATACGCCGCTCACGCTGCTATTCTACGATTTGGTGGTTCTCGGTGTCTCGAACCACTTGCTTTGGCACTGTCCGACCCGTCGGCTTCGGGTGCATTACCAAAGCCACATTGCAGAACGTCACCTCGATATCGGTGTGGGGACCGGGTACTTCCTAGACAAGGCGGAGTGGCCGGGTCTGCCACGGATCACATTGATGGATCTGAACCCGCATAGCCTTGCTGCTGCGGCAAAGCGGATCCATCGCTATGGCCCTGCGGTGAAGGTCGCCAATTGCCTTGAGCCCTTTCCCTTTGAGGAGCCTTTCGACAGCATCGGCCTCTCTTACCTGCTGCACTGCCTGCCGGGGCGGATCCCGGCAAAGGCTGCGGTTTTTGACCATGCGGCTCGGGTGCTTGCGCCCGATGGCGTGATTTTTGGGGCGACGATCTTGCAGGGCGATGCGCCGCGCTCTCGCCCCGCCGAGGCCTTGATGAAGTTCTACAATCGCAAGGGCATTTTCTCGAACAAAGGAGATACGCGCGAAGACCTCAGGTTCGCGCTCGAAAGCCGCTTCGCTGAGGTGAGCTTGGAGTTGCAGGGCGCCGTTGCCCTCTTCGCCGCCCGCCTCCCGCGTCAGGTCTGATCGGCCCGGCGCACCCAGTTGCGGATCAAGGCGCGCTCCAAGGCTCGGGCGCGGCGCAGCCAGCCGCCGTGACGGTTCTTTAACCGCGCTCGCAACTCCAGGTCATTCGAGTAAATCGCAAAAGCCAGCTGACGCCCGCCTGGGGTTGCAACATAGCCCGCCAAGCCCCGGATGAAGTTCATGGTTCCGGTCTTGGCGACGACGGCGAGGCGGTCATAATCCAGGCGATCATTGTCCACGGCCACATTATGGCGCTTCAAGAGCCCCGCAATCGGTCCGGGCAGGCGCGGATGGGTGCCGCCCTCCCGCGCCGCCAGGGCCTTCAGCAGTGCCACCGTCAGGCGCGGCGACAAACGGCTCTCGGTCGTCAGGCCGGAATGGTTCACCAGCTGAAACCCAGGATCGCCAACAGCGAACCCCGCGACCCCCGCTGCCCAGTCGTTGAGCGTGGCTGATGAGGAGGCCAGATCCGGTGACCCACTGGCTGCAATCCCAACCGCCTCTGCCGTCAGGTTGGTCGAGTATCTCAGCATGTCCCGTAAAACCCGGCTGAGGGGTCGACCGCGATAGACACCGATGATCTGGGCTTCGGGGGCCGATTGAACGGCGGCCTGGGGCAGGGAGATCCCGTAGACCTGGGCGAGATCGCGGAAAACCTGGGCGGCATAGGTGCTGGGGTCCTTCACCGGCAGCCAAACTTCGCCCGGGCGGCGCATTGCGGCATCAGCGATCTGCCAGCGCTCCCCACTCTCGGCCAACTCATGCTGGAAAACCGGGCTGCCAGGCGCGTTCCCGCGGAACACTTGGATCGAGGGTACTTCAGGATCCAACCGCTCCGCCTTAGCGCTTACCCTGATGCCTTTCTTCGACCATTTCACTCGGGCACGGTTGAAGTTGAGATTGAGACCGGAAACACCGGGGTTATAGGCCGCCTCGACAGGTTGTCCTTGATCGATTGTCGGGCGTTGCTCTATCTGGCCAGGATCGGCGATGAACTTCCCCGCGATCCTACGGAAACCTTTCTCCTGCGCCTGCAGAACCAAGGGGAGCAGAGCATCTGTGTCAAGCTCTGGATCACCGCCACCGATCAGCACGAGATCGCCTCGCAGCACCTCGCCGATCACCGCACCTGTGGTCGCAATCTTCGTCTCGAACTGAAAGTTCGGGCCAAGCCGATCAAGCGCAAAAGCAGCCGTCGGAAGCTTTGCGACCGAGGCGGGCGCATAGGTCTGATCCGCCTGATGCTCTGACAGGATCTCACCTGTCGCCATATCGACGACCAGCCAGCCGACCGCACCGGTGACCTTGCTCTTGGCCAGAAGGCTGAGCTCATCCTTCGGACCGGGCAGGGGACGGGGAACTGGGATGGGCGCTGTTTTGAAGTTCGCCGGACGCACACCTGATTGCGGTGCTGGGATGAACTCCGCAGCCCCCAGGAACATAACCAGTGCCGCCGCAACCAAAGCTCTGATCATGGCCAGTGCCCCTTTGTGCGAATGGCTGTCGAGGATTGATCCGACATAGGACCTGTTAATAGCACCCATTGGGGCGCAATCCCATGGCCAAGCTCGGCCGCGCGGGGCTCTGCCAGGCGAAATCGCTGATACCGCACGGCCATTGGCGATAGTCCGGCGCGCAGTTGCTCTCCAGGGCGGGACAGAACGCCAATCGGGAAATGCTCAGCAATCCAGGTCCACCGCTCCCATTTATGGAAATGCGCGAGGTTATCCGCCCCCATCAGCCAAACGAACCGCCCGCCGCCCAGTCGGTCCGCTAAGACGGCGAGGGTGTCGGCGGTGTAACGGGTGTTCAGCGTCCGCTCGATATCCGTCACCCGAACCCGCGGATGGGTTACCAAGGCACGGCAGGCTGCGATCCGTTGGTCCAAATCCGCCGGCCCCCGTGCCTTCAGCGGATTGCCGGGCGATACCAGCCACCAAACTTGGTCAAGCGCCAGCCGGTTGAGCGCCCAATGCGTAATATGCAAATGCCCTGCATGCGGGGGATCGAACGATCCTCCTAACAGCCCGATCCGTTGGTTCGGGTTGGCGGTCAAGGCTTTGAGCGGCACATCACCCTCGGGATATTGTCTCCTCGCCGCCCTTTATTCCCGTTTGTTTGGCGATGGGAAAGCCTTCTCTGCGGGCGAGGCTTTATTCCGGCAGCATCCGTTGGGTTTCGATCTCATCCAAGATACGGATCAAACGCGCCCGCAAAACCAGGGCCGAGTTGGTGGCGAAAAGGCACCAAAGAATGGCAACCTGCATTGCCAGCGCATGTCCAAACGTCAGATCGCGCGTCACGATGAAGCCATCGACAGGCAGCAAGACGAGCGCGTCCAACAGCCCAAAGACCACAATTTTGGTGATGAACACAAAAGGCAGAGCGAACAGGATCACCGATGCCCAGGCGCTACAAAGCGAGGGCGGATCACGTTCGAAAACCGATCGCCGCACGGAATTGACCCCATAGACAAAAAAGTAAACCATCACGGCCGGAACGGTCAGTATGTCAAAGTGATTGAGGGCGGCGACAACCGGATCAATCTCTCCCAGCGGTGTTTTCAGAAAGATGACGCCTGCGTTGTCCAGCGTCACGATCCGGATAACCAGGATCAGCAGCAAAGGCACTGCTGCGATGATAAACCCCGAAAGCCAATACTTCGTCGGAACAAACAGGAAGGTTGCCTGTTCCTCCTCAACCAAACCCGCGAGACGCGCGGCACCGCGATCGATCCGAAACGCGGTGAGGATCAACGGCACCATGGTCACAATAGCGATCAAGCCTGGCGCCACCCCGTTTGCCCACAAGCTCTCGGGAAACGGAATCAAGGTCGCGCCCCAGAGCACCCCATAGCTGAGCGCCAGATACGGCAGAGCCAGGAGCAGGACCACAGCCCCAAATACAACCGATTTCATAAAACGGAGGACCAAATCACACCCCTGAGGAAAGAGAGCGCTATTATCACCCCGTTCTGGGGAGAGTTCAAGCTGTCCTGAAAATGGTTCTCATTTCCTTTCACCGCGACTCCGATGCCGTGCCGCTGCAGGAGAGTTGCCCACTTCGACCACACCGTTTTCCAAGTGCGCGAACCTGACCTCATCAAAGCGCCGGTTCACTTTGGACCAACGGCCCGAAGAACCGACTGACGTCCTAGGTGGGGGGCTGAGGTTTGCTGAAAGTGGAGCAAATGTCCGATCAGCGGGACATTGCCGCCGTTCAGTACGCGCGCGCCAATGGCAGCTTCATTTGACAGGCGGAACCTATCTCTTCCGTTTTTGCAGGTCGCGCAGCGTGATCCCTTCGGTAATTGCTGCCATTGCCTCATCAACGCGGCGTTGTTCAGTCGGTGCGGTCTTTGCGGAGAAGACATGGTTGGTGAACATCCGTTTCTTGCCTGCTGTAAGGTTGTCCCATTGCGCCGAGGCAACTTCGTCAGAGTTCAAAGCAGCGTTCAAGGCGGCAGGCACATCGACATGATCTTGGTCATCGACCCTGAAGCGCATTTCTACCTCATCGCCGACGTCCAGACCGGTGTTGGCTTTGATGTCGGGTGAGACAATAAAGTAGCGTCGGCCATCTCCAACCGGCATCCATGCACCGCGCACCGGGACATCGGCGATCTCACCTTCCACCCGCAACCGCGGGTAGGTCTGAAAGGGCAGTTCGGCCTCAAAACGCGGCGGCATGAACAGAACCTTGTAGGTGATCACCCGAGACTTCCCGACGCCATGCCGGGCAATCTCGCTAACAAATTCGTGGGTGAAGTAACTCATACGACTATCAGGCCGCCTGCACATTATGCTCGTACGGGTTTTCTCCTTTCGGTGGGCGTCCCACGACATCACCGTTCATGTCTCGGTGTGGAGGCTCGGAGAAAGCCTTGAGACCGGCGAGGTCCTTCCGGTGCATTTCTCGCGTCCAATTCGTGAGGCCTGCGAATTTCCAGATCGCGTTGAACGGGCGCGGCAGTTCATTGATGAAGTGAGCCAACACGAGAGTCCGCCCTTCGCCTTCGAGACAAAGTTCAAACGTCAGTTTCGGCTTATGCGGTGGGCCGGGGCCGACAAGAGTCAGCGCGACTTCCTCGTTTTCTTTGAGAAGCACAACTTCCTGATGGCCGACCCGTTTGCCTTTGGTAAAGAACACCGTCTTCGTTCCCATCTCGCCATCAGCGCCCTCGACGGTACAAGTTGATTTGGTCTCTTTCGGCCAAGCCGACCATCGCATCAGATGCTCTTGCAGTCGGATGTCGTCATAGACGTCATTGACGGGTGCATCGACTGTGATCGCTTCGGTGTACTCCACCCTTGTGGGCGCGAGAGCCGACAAAATCGCAACAAGAGCGACCATCCCAAGCACGACATAAATCGCGACTTCCATTCCATACTCCACCGTTCTTGCGTTCTCACTCCAATTGGATGATGATCTATATCAAGTTACTTGATTGTCAAGCTAAATGGATGACCGCCGATGCCATCTTCCGAAGAAGCGACGCCCCAAGACCTCGTCGCTGCTTGTCGCAGATTGTACGCGAGCATTGATCGACTCGACACGAAAGCCGCCAATACCGTCGGGGTCAGCCGGAACGATCTGCGCTGTTTGAACATGCTCGCAGAAGCCCCGGTAAAGCCGAGCAAGATCGCAGTAGAGCTGGGTTTGACAACCGGGTCTGTCACGACCTTGCTCGACCGTTTGGAAAAAGCAAACCTCGCAACGCGTGAACGAGATCCAGACGACAGACGAGGGATCATCGTTCATCCGACACCCTACCTCTTCAAAACCCTTGGGCCGATCTATGCCGAGGTCGCAAAAGAAATCGAACGAATTGCGGTAGAGTATTCTGCGGAACAGCGAAGAGCTGCAGTGAAGCACCTCAATGACGCGTCATCTGCATATGAGGTCGCGACAGCTCCAATTGATCGATAGCGGCCATTTGCGCTAACGTAGCATTTGGTAGGTACGGGCTCGAAGCCGTCATCCGGCGCGCCACGAGACGGATGATCTTGGCGGCCTCGGGGCACGCCTCTGCTGTCGTCGGCGATCTGCACAGACGATCTGGAGGTGATCCTGTTCGTCCGGAATTGGCCTCGACAGGCGGCCCGCGCAGGCCGTTGATCAGTTCGAGCAGACCGGCGAAGACCTCGCGCGGCAGATCACGGCCCCGTTCTAAAAGCTTAGATGGACCTGCCTCTGAGGCGGTTCCCGCTGATGAATCGCCTCTTATCACATGCGGCTTCGCTTGGGGTTGAGTTGCTCAGTTCGTGGAAACTCTTCCCAGCAGAGCAGGCACCCGGCCAGCCATCTCTGAGCAGCTATAACAGCAGCGAATACGCACTCTCATGTCGCAGCAGGGCGACCTTGGTCTCCACCCCGCCCATGCCTGAGAAACCGCCAAGGCCATCGGCGCCCACGATCCGGTGGCAGGGGATGATCACGGGGATCGGATTGGCACCGCAGCACTGACCAACCAGTTGTGCTGGTAACTCCAGCTCAGCCGCCAGGTCGCCATAGCTTCGGGTCGTGCCTTTGGGGATGGCTTGCATGGCGGCCCACACGCTCTGCTGCGCCGCGCTGCCCGACGGCCTCAACGGCAGATCAAACCGTTCCAGCTCGCCCGCGCAATAGGCCCGGATCTGTGCCTTCGCCTCCTCCAACAACGGCGAGCGGCCTGCCGCCTCTGGCGCGTTCCAAAGAAGCTGCGTAATCGCCTCACCCTCTTCAACGATGCCGAAGGAGCCAAACGAGGTCTGGACAGATGCAATCAAAGCCATGGGCGCACATTGCCATGTCGCCACGACCCGCGCGACCCGGATCTTGCGCATCAGGCGTTCAACCTGTTTGACTGGCGTCAGAGAAGTCTTTGCGAGGATCCCATGCCCCCAATCTGCGCCATCGTCGGAGCCGGTGAGGGATTAGGAGCGGCCCTTGCCGCGAAGTTCGCCGCCAACGGGTTCGATCTCGCCCTCCTGTCGCGCAGCGCGGCAGGCAGTGCTACCGCTCAGGAGGCGGCCATTGCCGCGCGGCCCGGCACCAAGGCTCAGTTCTTCGCGGCCGATGCCCAACAGCCTGAGACAATCGAAACAACCCTCGCTACAGCGTCCCAAACGCTGGGCGAAATCGAGGTGCTGATCTACAATGTCCGTGGCAGTTTCACCCGGCGCGACCCGCTCGAGATGACTTATTCGGAGTTGGAAGACACGTTCCGGCTCGAGGTCTCCGGCGCCTTTGCCGCGGCGAAAGCCGTCTTGCCGGCCATGCGTGAACGGGGACAGGGGACGCTCTTCTTCTCGTCGGCCACAGCGGCCTTTCGCGGCTCTGCCAGCTTCCCGCTCTACGCCATCGGCAAGTTTGGCCTGAGGGCGCTTAGCCAGAGCCTGACGCGCGCCTATGCACAGGATGGCATCCACATCCTCCACGTCCGGCTCGACTGCAACCTCGCCACCCCGGTGATGGAGGGCTTGCTGAGCCCGAAGGCCGACCCCCTCACCAGCCCCGAGGATGTCGCGCAAGCCTATTGGCTCGCCTACCAACAGCCCAAAGGGGCCTGGACCAACGAGCTGGAACTCCGCCCTTATACCGAGACCTGGACTTTCTGAGGACCAAATGACCTATCAGCTTTACTATGCCCCTTACAGCGCTTCCCTCGGCGTGCGGACCCTGCTTGAGGAGATCGGCGCGCCCTATAAGCTGCTCGAGACCACCATCGACATGGATAAACCCCGGCCCGAGGAGCATCTACGCCTCAACCCAAATGGCTGGGTTCCGGTGCTGATCTGGCAGGATGGCGGGGAAAAACGGGCGATGTATGAGTGTGCTGCCATCACCATCTTCCTCGGCGACCGCCATCCCGAGGCTGGGCTCGCGCCCGCGCCGGATGCCCCTGAACGCGGCCTCTACCTGCAATCGCTGGTCTATTTCTCGAATACGATCCAGACCGCCTTCCAACAGGACTACTATCCCGATCGCTTCGCCGACACCCCGGAGGCTCAGCGCAGCTCGGAGGTTCGTGGCCAGCGCCGCCTGCGCGAGACCTTCGGCGTGATCGACGAACAGATCGGCGATCAGGACTGGATGCTGGGCGATCAGTTCTCCGCCGCCGACATTTACCTCTTTATGCTCACCACCTGGATCCGCACCGAACGCGGCCAGCCCCATGCCTCGGCCTTTGCCAACATCAAACGCATCGCTGACAAGGTCCAGGCGCGCCCCAGCGTCCAGATGGTCTATGCCGACTGGATCGCCGAGTATGGCTAGCTTCGAGAAAAGCCCTCTACGGGCGCTCGGCACGCACTCGAGCGAATGCGTACAGCTCCAGGTCCAGCGTCAGGCACCGGTCTTCCGCCTCCAGCACCTCCTGCGTGATGACCAGCTCGTGCCGTTCTGCCTTAGATCGCATATCCTCGGTGACATTGGTGCGCGGTGGTGCCGGAGGCGGGCGTAGGTGCAACCGCTCCAACAAGGCGGCAAAGTCCGCATCGAAGCTCTCCTGAAACCCTACGAAATCCAGGCTCTCTAGGGTCCGCTGCGCGCGATCCAACCACGCTGCGCGTGGAACACGGGCCGCCCGATCGATGTCATAGGCAACGGCCAACTGTCTTGCGATCACATTGTCGGCCCCGCGCAGGCAGACCGGCAGATCTGAGGTCAGGAACGTCAGGTAATCCTTGGTGGGCACATGATCTTCGGCCTCATCCTCAGCGGTCGAGAAGTACTTGAAGTGGGAACGCAAACGTGAACGGGGCTCTCGCAAGAAGGTACAGGAAAAGGATTCTTTGCGGATTTCATCGAGCGCATCTGCGCCGAAGTGACCCGTAACGAAAGTTGCCTGGCGCGCCTGGGCTACCTGATCGTGCCAATCCTCCCGCATCCGCCAATCAAAGAGGTACTTGAAACGCCCACTGCCTGCAGTGCCGAGGCGCGGCCGAAAATAGCTGGTCAGCGAGCTTCCAGCGCATTTCGGAATATGCAAGAAAATCAGCCGTTGCCGCCCAGCCAAGGTCCCTCGCACAAACTTCTGCCTGGCCATAAACTCCGCTCTGAGAAGATGTTGCTGCACTTTCTTAATAAAGATCACCGGTTCGGCCTGCTTATCACCCCTCGGCTGTTTCAATAATCGATAAGCGAAGCCGTGACTATGGCCGAGAACAACAGCAGAGCGGCGCAGTTTTTGTCATTCTAGCCTCGCAATATTATTGCGCGTGCGAAAAACTTCGCATCTGCAAAAAGATTGTAGTGGCGTTCTTAAAAATTCTGTGAACACTAAGAATTGATCTCAGCGGTTTGTTCCCACGGCTGGCGACATAGGGGATTTTCTATGAGCTTTTTGGAATCGATATTCGGACTGATTGGAGATTTGACTTGGGGGTTCGCGCTGATCCCGCTCTTGGTCGTCTTCGGCATCTTCATCACAGCGCTCACAGGCTTTGTTCAATTCCGCTACTTCCGTCGGATGTTCGCCGTTCTAACCGGCGATAACGAAGCCGCGGACCCCAATGCGATCAGCGCGCGCCAGGCGCTCTTGATCTCGGTTGGTGGCCGCGTCGGTGGCGGCAACATCGCCGGGGTTGCTGTTGCCATCACCCTCGGCGGGCCCGGCGCTGTGTTTTGGATGTGGGCGATTGCCCTGGTCGGCATGGCGACCTCGCTGGTCGAGTGCTCGCTCGCCCAGCTCTTTAAACGGCGCGAGGCGAATGGTGATTTCCGGGGCGGCCCTGCGCGATCAATCGTCCACGGGCTTGGGGCGGAATATCGCTGGCTCGCCATCCTCTATGCAGTCTGTCTGATCGCGTCCTTTGCCATTGGCTTCAACGCGTTCCAGGGCAACACGGTGGCCGGAGCGATGCAAGACAGCATGGGCATCGACCGGGTTTACACCGGCGGGCTCCTCTCGATCATCGCGGCTTTCATCGTCTTCGGCGGGATCCACCGGATCGCGAAAAACCGCAGATGTCGTGGTGCCTGTCATGGCGGTCCTCTACCTCGGCATGGCGATCTTCATCATCTTGATCAATATCGGCTCGCTGCCGGGTGTGCTGATCTCGATCGTCTCGAACGCGTTTGGGTTCGAGGAAGCCGTCGGCGGCGGCATGGGGGCGGCCATCGCCCAGGGCCTTCGTCGGGGCCTCTTCTCGAACGAGGCCGGGCTCGGCTCCGCGCCCAATGTCGCCGCAACCGCCGATGTACGCCACCCGATCAGCCAGGGCATCACTCAGGCGCTCTCAGTCTTTATTGACACGATCTTCATCTGTACCTGCACCGCCTTGGTAATCCTGCTCGGCGATGTCTATCAGCCAGGGGCCGAAGGCGTAGACGGCGTTGTCCTGACCCAGCAATCGCTGGTCTCACATCTGGGGGAATGGACCCAGTACTTCTTGTCGTTCATGATCCTGCTCTTCGCCTTTAGCTCGATCATCTACAACTACTACCTGGGCGAGAACGCGATGACCGTGATCACCAGCAACCCGATGGCCTTACATGGGCTCAGGGCTTTGGTGATCATCATCGTCTTCCTGGGCGCCACGGCACCAGGGGCAACCTCGGTCTTCTTCTTCTCCGACCCGATGATGGGCGTGCTGGCGGTCGTGAACCTGGTGGCGATCATGATGCTGCTCCCGATTTGCCTGCGCTTGCTGCGTGATTTCCGCAAACAGCTGGATCAGGGGATCGAGCGCCCGGTCCTGAACCCGGACGACTTCGCCGATCTCGACATCGACAGAACCGCCTGGGACGGAAAGTGAGGCAATCCAGCCTCACCAAACTCGCGATGCAATCTGGCCGTCAGCGGGACGACAAGAATTCGTTCTCCGCTGACGTTAATGAGGAGATCCTCAAGCCACGCTGCTCATCTAGCAGCTGATCACGTTCTTCGCGATATCAGCGACCACCTGTCTTGCGCGCTTCAGGTATGCTGGCCTCCAACTCGATAAACCCGAGTTTAACATCGTAGCCACCATTGACTGTATCGAGTTCCTTATCGTCCAGCTCAGTGGCATCGTTGCTCTTCGGGTTGGCGCGTGTATCGGTCATTCAAGTATCCTTTCTTTGGCTACTACGGATCGCTATGCCGTTCCGCAGCTGATGCCGGCAATTTGGCGGGGTGATGTATCAAGATGACTTCGGCGTATGTCTCAATTGTATCAGCCTCGGTTTGGCCGACTTCCCAGGCTCAAGGCTGGTTTGGACAGCTGCGCCGGAGACCCAGCTGGAGCTCAAGTTGGGCGTTCAACACTTGCCAAGACGCGGCGGCTCGCTGATCCCTTTTGATCCTCAGCACACCGCCATCTTGCGCACCCAACGCCGAGGGGCTAATTGGGGCCGTCTTTCAATCCAATCAATCGGCGCGGTACCCATGGCTTCCTACCAATACGTTTACCACATGGACGGGGTCTCAAAGACCTATCCCGGCGGCAAGAAATGCTTCGAGAACATCCGGCTCAGCTTTCTGCCCGGCGTGAAGATCGGCGTGGTGGGCGTCAACGGCTCGGGTAAATCCACCCTGATGCGCATCATGTCCGGCCAGGATCCGGATTTCACCGGTGAGGCTTGGGCGGCTGAGGGCGCCAAAGTCGGCTACCTGCCTCAGGAGCCGGAGCTCGATGCCTCGATGGATGTCCGGGGCAACGTGATGCTCGGCGTCGCCGCCAAACAGGCCAAGCTCGACCGGTTCAATGAGCTGGCGATGAACTACTCCGACGAGACGGCCGACGAGATGGCCTCCCTCCAAGACCAGATCGATGCCGAGAACCTCTGGGATCTCGACGCCCAGGTCGACATCGCTATGGAGGCGCTCCGCTGCCCGCCGGATACCGCCAATGTCGACACCCT
>JBCDAQ010000103.1:0-13380 GCA_039185285.1 Pseudomonadota bacterium | reverse complement strand
TGGCTTGGCAGTTTCATTATGGCCTTTGGTGGCCTTATCAGCCTCACTGACCGTCGGTTCCGGGTGGGTGCTGTCTCAAAACGCCAATCAGCGGTGGTGCCAGCAGAATGACCCGTGTTGTCCTCCTCATCATGGCGCTGTTGATGGCAACACCCATCCAGGCCGTTCAGCCCGATGAGGTGCTTGCGGATCCGGTTCTTGAAGCGAGGGCGCGTGAGATCTCGAAAGAGATCCGCTGCCTCGTCTGCCGTAATGAATCGATCGATGACTCGAGCGCCGGATTGGCCCGGGACCTGCGCCTTTTAGTTCGTGAGCGTCTCGTCGCCGGAGACAGCGATGCCCAAGTTAAACTCTATTTGGTCGAACGGTTCGGTGAGTTTGTTTTACTCAATCCGCCCTTCAATCTGGGTAATCTTGCGATCTGGCTTGCAGGACCGGTGATCCTCCTGCTCGGCGCGATGGGGGCAGCCGTCTACATGCGCGGCCAACGGAAGGAACCGGCGGTGGCAGAAAGCCCGTTGACACCGGAAGAAAAAGCCGAGGTGGAGCGCCTCTTGAAGCGATAGCTGCTCGGTTTGTTCGACCCGTCAGATCCACCATCCTTGGAGTTCAGCTTAAAATTGTATTAAAGAAGTCTCATCGCGCCTGATGAGGATGAAAGATCAATTTAGGAGCCGCCGCCGCTGGCATCCTATCGGCGTTCTTCGCGATTGTTTCGCCGAGTATATCGTCTGCTGGACCTGTGTCTTGGACTGTCAGCGCCGACCCAGACTCTGGGGGCACATTTGCAGGGAGTTGGGTTTTCGACGCCGATACTAGTACTTACTCCAACTTGTCTGTGACGGTATCGGCAGCAGGATCGACAGACCCGGATCTTGGTGGCGTATTCACCGATGTCATATCTGGTTCTGGCAGCGCTTTTCTCAGAGCTTTTACATCCGACGGTGCCGCAGTAGGTGAGCCCGTTCTGGATTTCTTTTTCTCGGACCCGCTTACGGATGATGCCCTTGCGACAACCCTTGCGCCAAAGATCGGCGTGTCCGGGTCATTTGTTAGCCTTTGCGAAGATCCGGCTTGCACGGGCGCGCCATCAACATTCGCCACGTTTAGCTCAAGTTCCGTTGCAGAAGTTCCGTTGCCGGGGGCAGCACTGCTCCTCTTTACAGGACTGGTTGGCGTTGGCCTGTCGCTTCGTCGATCTGCGGTTAGTCGGTGATTTTCAGCGGGATAGCTGCAGCGAAGTTATTTCTTACCGCTCAGCGCAGACCGCGTGTCGCTTTAAGCATGGCTAGGATCAACGCATCACGATCAGCATAAAGCTCATCCAAGCTCCGACCAGCAGCTTCATCTGCCACGCCCGTGGTTAACCGCGCGACAGTTTGCGTGTCCAGCCTAGGATCGCCTAGATTATCCCACCAACCGTGGAAGCTCGGCGCAAAGCGGTTACAATACTCTTCCAATCCACCGGGTCCCGCTGCCATGTTGAAGATCATGTTTGGCCCCATGGCTGCCCAGCGCAGGCCCGGCCCGGCCCAGATTGCTTTGTCCACATCCTCGACACTTGCGACACCTTCATTCACCAGATGGATCGCCTCACGCCACAGTGCAGCCTGCATGCGATTTGCGACATGGCCATCAATTTCTTTCTCCATCCGGATCGTGACTTTCCCTGCGCCGTGATAAATTTCCTCGGCTTTCTCCAGCGCATCCGGGGCTGTGCGGTCGTTCGCCATGAGCTCCACCAATGGAATGAGGTGCGGCGGATTGAATGGGTGTCCAAGGATCAAGGGGGAAGGGTCTTTCCAGCACTCCTGCATTTGGGTGAGGGTGAGCCCGGAAGCAGATGAGCTGACGATTGCTCCGTCATCCAGCGCGCCTTCGATTCTGGAGAAGAGCTCATGCTTGATGGGCAGGCGTTCTGGAACACTCTCCTGGATGAAACCCGTATCTGCGACCGCCTTTGCCGGGTCGTCGAAGAAGGTTACAGCCGATGGATCACCGTCGGTCAGACCCAGTTGTTCCAGTACAGGCCAGGACGCCTCAATGTATCGGCGAACCTGATCCTCGAATCCATCGGCCACGTCATAAACCTGCACGCGATGGCCTGCGGCGAGGAAGAGAGAAGCCCAACTCGCGCCGATTACACCTGCGCCGAGAATTCCAATCGGTGTCTTGGTCATCAGAACAATCCTGGTTGTAGGGGAGAGGCCGCCGTCATCCCCCCATCAATAGTGAAGAGCTGGCCGGTTGCAAATCCACTCTCATCCGAGGCGAGCCAAACTGCTAGGGAGGCGATGTCGCTGGGTCTCCCAAATCGGCGAACAGCATGTCGGGCGAGCGCATCCGATCTTGCCTTCTCTGGATCTTGGGCGAGCGCAAAACCTGCCTCCAACATGCCCGTTTCAATCCAACCGGGGCAGATCGCGTTACACCGGATCGACGGTCCGTGATCCACAGCGATGGAGCGGGTTAGCCCATGCACGAAAGACTTCGACGCGTTGTAGAGAGCCATTGAGGGATCAGCAACATTCCCCGAAATGGATCCAATGTTGATGATTGAGCCGGTCGTCATCTTCGGGATAAAGGCACGACAGCAATTAAAAACACCCCGGGCATTCGCCCCCATGATGAGCTCCCAATCGGCGTCTGTACTGTCGACAACGGTTTTCTCGACCTGTACGCCGGCGTTGTTCACCAAGATATCAATTTCCCCGACCGCTGGGCCGAGCTCGGCGACACTTGCAGCGCTTGATACATCGGCCTGATGCCAGATAACGCCCTCTGGTTTGTCGTTGCCGTTGCCCCGTCCGCAAACATGGACCTGGGCTCCCTCGGCTAAAAACGCCTCGGCGATGCCGCGTCCGATCCCCTGTCGTCCACCGGTAACAAGCGCGGATTTTCCCGCCAAACGGGCCGTCATAGGCGCATCTGCTGGACCTGAGCAGACAGACCGCCGTCGAGAACCCAAAGCTGACCAGACGCATAGCGCGCCTCATCTGAGGCAAGCCAAAGCACCAAGTTCGCCATATCCCTAGGGGTTCCGATCGTGCGCATCGGGTGTACATTTTCCGCTTCGGTTCGTGCGGCGGCGCTCATAGCAGCGCCTTGATCCCCACCCGAGAAGAAGCTGGCAAGCATCGGCGTATCGACAAAGCCCGGGCAAATCGCATTGACCCGGATCCCGTCGGGCCCATGATCGCAAGCCATTGCACGCGTTAAAGCATGAACCGCCCCCTTGGTTGCGCAGTATGCGGCTAGCTGAGGATCAGCGATGAACCCGTCATAAGACCCGAAGTTGACGATTGATGCGCCACCATCACTGTCCTTGGCGGCAGTGCGCATTAAGGGCAGGGCATGTTTCGAGGTGAGAAATGTACCTGTCACATTGATTGCGAAAATCCTGTTCCACTCATCCAGCGTCGTGTCTTCAATCGTCTTTTCGATTTCGACACCAGCGGCGTTGACCAGGATGTCCAGCTTTCCATGATCCTCCGAGACCTGCGTCATAGCGGCTTTCGCCTCATCCTCGGAGGTGACGTCCAGCCGAACAAAACTTCCTTCAGCTTCAGACCCGACAGAACCTTGCTCAGACAAATCGGCTGCAATCACGGTCGCGCCTTCTTCTGCAAATCTGGCGCAGATCGCTCGACCGATGCCGCCTCGTCCCCCTGTGACAAGCGCGACTTTACCCGACAACCGGCTCATGCCCGGCCCTCATATGCATCCAGCATGAGGCCATGGAAATGATGCACTGCATGCTCAGATTTTCCCGATCCATCTGGGTCATACACGATCCGACCTTGCGTGAAAGCGGGCGTACTCATCCCGCGTTGAACGCTCTCGACCAAAGCGATATCTTCGGCCTGCAGGACTTCATCGATGTATCGAATTGCCTCGTCTTCTGCTGGGGTCTTTTCGGCGGTTTCAAAGAAGAAGTCGTAGGTTTCGAGCGTCCGCTCCGGTCCCACCGGGATGATGTGCATCACAATGAAGTTGCCGCGCCCCGGGTAGCGCATCAGGCAGGTGTTGGGCCAAAGCCACCAAACCGCGTGATCTTTGACCGTGGCATTGTCCACCGCATAGGCAGTGTTCGCTTCCTTGCCTGCCTCGGCCATATGGCTTGAGTAGATGCCATAGGTCGTGACCTTGTAGGAATCCATATCGACCAGGGTGCAGAAGTCTTTGTGAGCGGTCGGGCAGTGGTAACATTCGAGGAAGTTATCAACGACGTTCTTCCAGTTCGATTTTATATCGTAGGTGAGCCGATGGGCGAAGGTGAGATCGGCGAGATCGGGGGCCCAATGGCGGATCTCCGTGCTCAAATCGCCGGATTGTTCGTGCAGCGGGGCCGCCCTCGGGTCCAAGTTCACGTAGATAAATGAGCAGAACTCCTCCACCTGCACTGCATCAAGGCAGATATCCTTAACATTGAAATCATGAAGGTTCTCGGTCTCCGGCGCTCGGCGGAGCTGTCCGGTCAAATCATAGACCCACGCATGATACGGGCACATGATCCGAGTTGTCTCGCCCTCTCCATGCAGTAACTCATGCGCCCGATGCTTACATACGTTGTAGAACGCACGAAGCTCCCCCTCCCGATCACGCACCACGCAGACCGGGTGGTCTGCAACTGTAACGGTCACATAAGAGCCGGGTTTGCGCAGCTTCTCCGCGTGACAAACCCATTGCCAAGTCTTCGCAAAGATCGCTGTCTTCTCGTAGTCGTACCACTGCGGTTCCGTATAGGCATCGGCCTTTAGCGAAGAGGATCGCTTCGGGTCGGGGTCAAAACCTCCACGGATCGCAGCGATTTCGGCTGGGGGCATCGGAACAGTCATGGGGCTCTCCTGTGACAGCGACTCAGGACAGAATGAGGTATGTTCAGAAAAATAACTGATCTAATCCGACGTCGACTTGATGTACTTCACCGTCTGGCGCCTTGGGGATGCATGGGCCATGCACGGAACTCGAACGGAAGGCGACTTTCTGTACGATCTTTCTTTGGGGAGATGCCGAAGGCGCCACGATACGCCCGTGAGAAGTGTTCAGGACTGGAAAAACCGGCCGCCAAGGCGACTTCCTGCATGGTCATATTGGTTTGCGTGATCAGGCTACGAGCGCGGTCAAGCCGTATCTTTGTATAGTACCCTTGTGGTGACTTGCCGACATGGTTTTTGAACAAACGCTCCAATTGCCGTAGGGATAACGAGGCGGCAGCGGCTATCTCGGGTAGGGATATCGGCGTCTCTAGATGCTCTTCCATGGCTTGTATGGCTATGCGCAAAGCTGGAGGAGCAGTTGGTCCCAAGGGTTCTGCCTGATCGGGCAATTGCCTCGAGCCTTCAGCACGCAGTTTTTCGTGGAAGATGTACCTAGCTGAGGCGTTCGCTACGCCGGGGCCCAAAGTCGCGGCAACGATGTGTAGCGCGAGATCTGTCGACGCACTCCCGCCACTACAAGACATTCGTTGACCGTCAATGACATAGAGGTCCTCCGTAACTGTGACGTCCGGATAGCGCTCAGCAAACCCGTCGATATGCTCGTAGTGAACTGTCGCACGATGACCAGAGAGAAGTCCCGCGTCCGCGAGCACGAAGGCCCCCGTGTCCAGACCGGCTAGACCAGCTCCAAATCGCGACCAGCGTCGCAGGTGTCCATCGATTGGTGCGCCAAAACTCTCCTCTGGTGTCCAACTCGAAGAGATAACGCCCAAATCTGGCACAGGCTCGCCTTGGAGCTGCTCGGTTACGATAGATGCTCCATTGCTCGCCTGCACTGGCCCTCCTAGAACGGACACGATACGCCAGCGGAATCTGGCTGCGCCATCCAAGTAGTTGGCCGCGCGAAACGGGTCGATGAACTGCATCGTCGTTGCCGCATTGAACCGTGGTGTTGCGATGATCACGATTAGGAAAGATTCATCCATTGGCGTATTTTGTCAATTTCGCGACGGCTTTCTACTGAATTCCGCTCAACTAGTTGGCCTTGTGATGGTCCATCCGGATAACGTGCCATAGACCGCAGTGAATGCGTCTGTTTGTTCTCGTGTGCTGCGCCATAGATTAGGGTAAGGAGGCCACGGATCTGAAATGAGCAAGGGTGGCGGACACAGTGGTCCATCATGAACACATCGCTGAGGAAGGGAGCAGGCAGATAGATCGCCGCCTCTCCGTCGCCCCGATGATGGACTGGACTGATCGCCATTGCCGCGTTTTCCATCGTCAATTCAGCAGCCGGGCGCTTCTCTACACCGAAATGGTCACTGCTGCAGGCGTGGTGAAAGGCGATGCGGATTGGCTCTATGATCATGATCTAAGTGAGCATCCCCTTGCCTTGCAGCTTGGCGGCTCGGATCCAGATTTGCTGCATGAGGCGGTGCGGCGCGCGCTCCCGTTCGGTTTCGAAGAGATCAATCTCAATGTCGGCTGCCCCTCTGACCGCGTGCAATCGGGGGCCTTCGGTGCCTGTTTAATGCGAACGCCGGATCTAGTAGCCGATTGTGTATCCGCAATGATCGATGCCGCGGGGCAGGGACCGGAGATCACCGTAAAATGCCGGATTGGCGTCGATGAGCAGGAGCCTGAGCAGGTTTTGCCCGAGTTTATTGACTGCGTCGCAGCACGCGGCGTCTCACACTTCGCGGTTCATGCGCGCAAAGCGTGGTTGGACGGCCTCAGTCCGAAAGAGAACAGAACGATCCCTCCACTCGACTACGATTTGGTCAGACGGGTCAAACGTGACCGCCCGGACCTGCAGATCTCTTTGAATGGAGGAATTGAGACCTTGGAGCAGGCGAAGTCTCACTTAAAAGACTTCGATGGCGTCATGATCGGCCGGGCCGCGTATCACAATCCTTCTCAGATCCTGGGCGCGGCGGATTCCGAGATCTTTGGCCTCGACGCACCCGTCGTTGCACCGGAAACAGCGGTGCGCAGGATGTATCCATACATCGAAAGTCAGCTTATGCTCGGAACGCGACTTCACCAGATCACCCGCCATATGCTGGGTGCATTTAACGGTCGGCCTGGTGCGCGACGATGGCGCCGTCTGCTGTCGGAAGAAGCCCATCGTGATGCTGCGGGTATAGATGTGATTGAGCGCGCCTTGGCGGAGGTTTCGGCTCCGAGGCAAGCGGCGGAATGAGTGAATCTGATCAGTTGGCCGAACGGGGATGGGTCGCGTTCCCGTTCGATCAGGCGCTTCTCGACTGGGTACATGCGGCCCGACCAATCGCTGATGAAATCTTGTCAGATCCCAAAGCCCAGGAGCGATGGCTGCGCTGCGGAGGCACGTGGTTTGCGGGAGTTAACATTTTCCCGAACGATCACACAGGTGCCGTTTCAAAGCATGTGCCTGCCTTAGAATGTCGAGCACTTTCTACAGCTTTGTCTTCCATTGGAGCGGATAGGATCGCGCTCGATCCTGCGCAGATCTCCGTCTGCTATCCGGGCTATCCACAGCCTTCGGAGCAAGAGTCGGAGGCGAACTTTCGGTTTAGGCGGGACAGAGATGCCGCTCATGTCGACGGGCTTTTACGGGATGAAAACCGCCGGCGCGCTTTGGGCGAGGTGCATGGTTTCGTGCTTGGAATTCCGCTTAACGATGTTCCAGAGGGGGCTTCCCCGCTGGTCGTCTTTGAGGGTTCTCATCACCTGATGCGCAAGGCCTTCGCCGAGCGACTGGCTGGTCTCCCCCCCGAGGACTGGTCAACAGAAGACTTGACCGAAACCTATGTGACAACCCGCAAACAGGCGTTTGATGAGTGTCATCGGATCGCCATTCACGCACAGCCAGGAGAGGCATACCTGGTCCATCGCCTTGCCCTGCATGGCGTTGCGCCTTGGACGGCTGGCACAGAGTCCGAACCCAGGATTATCGCCTACTTCCGACCGGACCCGTTTCCAGGGGCCAAGCCGGACTGGTGGCTCAACCTGCCTTAGAAGTCAGTTCTCGCGAACTTGTGGCGCAGGTTTGAAAATTCCAGCGCGGGCGCGTTGGCGCAGGATCAGCTTGTCGCGCTGGAAGGACGTTTCATCAAGCTGTTCAAGAAAGCTCATCCCGAGCAGACCAGACTTCAAACTGCCCGGATGCGAGACGGCTGCGGCAACATCATGGGCTTTTATCGGGCCGATTTCGACCGTGTCCAACATGATCGGCGCGACAGTCGATCTACCATTCGCGGTCGTCACAGGCATCGAATACTCCAACGTTTCGACATCGATGCCCACGCTTGCAGCTTCCTCATAAGGAATAAGCACCATCGAGGCACCGGTATCGACCAGGAGACGGATGTTCGTCCCGTTGACCAGAGTATCCGCGCGATAATGGCCATCCCATGTTCGCCGCAACTCAACCTCGCCAGAGCTGTTCGAGACAGCAACGGTTGGGATAATCTCGCCATGGATCCGATCGACCGCATAGCGAATGGAATTCATGTGTTGTGTAACTAGCCCAAGCCCACCGATGACCAGGATCCAAGCGGCCAAGTTTGTCCAGGTGCGCCAGCCACCAAAGATCAGGATACGAAGCGCACCTCCGACAACGATCCCGGTTGCAAACACGGTGAGATATACGAGGCGGGCAGGGTGGTCGGGCCTCAACATCGACCAGTCAGGAGGACCCCCCAATGTTATCGCAAGAGCCAGAAGGCCGACCAACAAGATGGGCCAAAAAAACATATATCCTGCTTCGCTCCTCTCCCGCGCGACCGTCCACCCCCACGGTGACTGTCGTTGATGACAGTTATGGGTCCACCATGGACCATAACACAGCACTTCGGCAAGACGCCACCGAGTACAAAGGCGATCAATAGTCTTGAATTACGAAGAAAGTCTTTGCTGACGAGCTGTTCGACCGCCCCGACGTTGTGCCAATTTGGGAGCACGGCCAGGAAGTTCAGCCATGATTGCAGCCCGTTCTTCAGCAGTAAGGCGACTCCAACCTGCAATTTCTTCGCCGGTTCTGTGGCAGCCAATGCAAAGCCGTGCTTCTGGGTGGAGGACGCAGATCTTCACGCAAGGGCTCTCAATCTCGTCCCGTTTCCAGATCTCGTCGGTCATCGCTCGCCAGTCTCCGTTCGTGCGATCTGGCTCAAGCGATCCAGCGCACCCTGAAGAATATAGGCTGCTGCGACAGTATCAATGACATCAGCGCGACGTTTTCTGGAAGAATCCGCCTCGAGGAGGGCGCGCTCCGCCGCAACGGTAGAAAGTCGTTCATCCCAAAAGCAAATGGGCATGTCGCGAACACTTGCGAAGTTCCTGGCGAAGGCGCGGGTTGCCTGGCAGCGTGGACCTTCCGAGCCGTCCATGTTGCGGGGCAGACCCAGAACCAGGCCAGTCACATCACGATACTCGATCATCTCGACCAATCTGGCAGCGTCCAGGGTGAATTTCTTGCGTTTGATTGTCTCGAGCCCGGTGGCCGTCAGACGCAATCCGTCCGAAACAGCGACGCCGATTGTCTTGGTCCCCAGATCGAGGCCCAGCAGCGCCCCTTCGAAGCTCCCAAATCCAGCAATGTCGTCGTAAATCATTCCGATATGACGCCCATCACCAGGGCCTGCTCTCTCAAAAAGCCGGCATCCTGGCCCCTCAAGGCGTCTTGGCTGAGCTGATAAACGCGTTCGGCGTCATCCATTTGGCCGAGTTGAACGTAAGAGTTCATCAACCGGAACCATTCATCGCTCGTGCCGCCATCGGTCGTAAGCCGGTCCTCAAGCCGCGAGACCATCATGTTGATCATCTCGTTTCGGTCCTCGACCGTCATCTCCGAGGCGGCTTCGATATCATCCTGGGTGGGACCCGGAAGGGCCGCTTGCTGTTCGGTCTGCGAAGGCTCAGGCAACGCAAATGGAACGCCGCTACCGACACCCAATTCAGCAGCCCGGCGTTCAACGGCAGCGAGGTCATCTCCGCTGAGATTTGCCCGTGCCAGTTCAAGCGCGTCCTCCGCTCGATCCATCTCTTCCAGCACTGTACGAGAGGCGATCAACTGCGCATATTCTTGTGCAGAACCACCTTCTGATCTCAATCGGTCTTCCAGGCGCTGGACCATGTCGTTGACCAGCATGTTACGCTCTTCAGGCGTCATCTCATTGGCTGCCGCGATCTCATCCGAGCTGGGTCCGCCCAGATCGGCCATGCCACGCCCTTGGAATTCCAGTGCCCGGCCAAGCATGTCGTCCAGCCAGGGGAGCCACGGCGCATCCGCCGGCGCTTCGGCCCGAAGGTCCTGCCAGACCTGAATAGCCTGAGGCATCATCCCGTTCTGGCTTAGCGACAGACCGGCATAGTAACGCGCAACGAAGTTCTTCGGATCCCGTTCCAACGCCGCGCCAAGCATGGTTTCTGCTTCGGGGGAGACATACCCTCCAGCCGCCAAAATCATGCCTTCGGCCATCTGAGCGAATAGATCCGGCTCGGCGTGTTCGATTCCGATCACGCCGATTAACTGATCAAACGTCCGCCACGCTTCTCCGTAGCGTTCCAATTGCATGTAGCTCGTCGCAAGCAGGCGCAGGCCACGTGCATCGTTCGGGGTGCTCGCGATCCGAGCCTCAAGCCGTTGGACGAGGGCAGCGTATTCTTCCTGTTCTGGGCGGATCGTGTTCTCGCGCGGCGGTGCCAGCTCTTCAGCCTGCGCCTGTGTCGGGCGGCCGTCATGCGGCGCCTGGGCGGCTGGTGCCTGCGCGCGTGCTTGGAACGGCACGTCCGGTTGGCCGGGCAGGCCGTTGACCAGATAGAACGCGGCGGCGACCAGGGGAACGGCAAGCATCGACATGCCGGCCACCATGCCGGAGCTCATGCGCGGAGCCTCTCCTATTCCGGTCGACAGTTTTGCTTCGCGTGCGGCCGCCAGCAGCCGGCGGGAGATTTCGGCCTTCGCGCCTTGCGCTTCACCATCGGTCACAGTGCCGCGCTCAAGATCTCGATCAATCTCTGTCAACTGATCGCGGTAGAGCTCGGTATCGAATTCGGCGCGTGCCCGAGCCTCTCCCTGACTGCGCAACATTGGCCAGACCACGATCAAACCGGTCAGCAATGCACCGATCGCCGCAACCGCAATGAAGATACCCATAACGCCTCCCGTTCTGCGTTAAATCAGGTAACCCTCCTGATCTTCCGCCGCAATGCTCCTATTGTCTCATGAAAAACGCGAAAAGCGATGTCGCGCCTTGACATTGACGCGCCGCAAAGCCGGGTGCGCGGTTGCGCCGGGCGCTTTATCCGGGCACCTTAGAGGCTCGTGATCTCGAGGAGAGGCGCCATGAAACGCTATTCGGAATTCGCAGTCGCCCGTGAGGCCATGCGGTACCACCAGGGGTGGGAGCGTGCCTGGGGCAATCCAGAGCCGAAAGGCAAGTACGATGTCGTCATCGTTGGCGGTGGCGGACATGGGCTTGCCACAGCCTATTATCTCGCCAAGACCCACGGGATCACCAATGTTGCGGTGATCGAGAAAGGCTGGCTCGGCGGTGGCAATACGGGCCGGAACACGACGATCATCCGCTCGAACTACCTCCAACCCAGCTCTGCCGCGATTTTCGAGCTGAGCCGCAGCCTTTACGAAGACCTCTCGCAACAGCTCAACTTCAACATCATGTTCAGCCCGAGGGGCGTCTTGATGCTGGCGCAGACCGAGCATGAACTGCGCGCCTGGAAGCGGACAAGCCACGCCAACCGCCTCGCCGGGATCGCAAGTGAGATGGTGACCCCGTCGCGGATCCAAGAACTCTGCCCGATCATCAACATCGACGGCCCGCGCTACCCGGTCCTCGGCGGTCTGTGGCAGGCGCGTGGTGGTACGGCCCGTCATGACGCGGTTGCCTGGGGCTATGCTCGCGCGGCATCGGCGTTGGGCGTCGACATCATTCAGCAATGCGAAGTTACGGGCGTCGACAGCTCTAATGGCAAGGTCATGGGCGTGCAGACCACCAAAGGCCCGATTAAATGTGAGAAGCTCGGCATCGTTGTCGCGGGTCACACGGGCGTTCTTTCCGAGATGGCTGGCTTCCGGATGCCGGTCGAGTCGGTCGCTTTGCAAGCGCTCGTCTCCGAGCCGATCAAACCCTGCATGGACATCGTCGTGATGGCCAACACCGTCCACGGCTATATGAGCCAGTCGGACAAAGGGGAGATGGTCATCGGCGGCGGTGCCGATGGGTTCAACAACTACACCCAGCGTGGGTCGTTCCAACATGTCGAGGAAACCGTGCGCGCGCTGACCGAGACGTTCCCGATCATCAGCCGGCTCAAGATGCTCCGCCAATGGGGCGGGATTGTCGATATGACTGGCGACCGCTCGCCTATCATCGGCAAGACCCCGGTCGAGGGCATCTTCATCAACTGTGGCTGGGGCACTGGCGGGTTCAAGGCGATCCCTGGCTCAGGCTGGGCGACGGCTGGTCTGATCGCGAAAGGTGAAGACCCGATCGCGGGTCCATTCGGGCTAGACCGCTTTACCGAAGGCCGGATGATCGACGAAAGCGTGGCGGCGGCGGTGGCGCACTAAATCTCGCCGCCGACGTCATCGCACCCCGATAATCCGCCGTTTTGGATGAAAGCTTTCGGGTGATGTGTTTCGGACCGATGGGCGTTTGAGTGCTTTTGCGGTCCGCTTGACCGCTTCTTGAGGCGCTGTGATTGAAACGTTTTCCAAACGATCCAGCCAAACGCGATTAGGACAATAAGTATCGCGATCTGGGCGCCGATCGGAAAAGCGGGTATCTCTTCAATTCTGGGAGTTTGCGCTGTTGAAGCTGCGCTCATAAAAGAAATCATCCCATTTATATAGGTTTGGCGCTAGGTCTCGCCAAGACGGTCGACCTCATCTGCGTTCGTCCTCGGTTCTGCGGGGGTCTTCCCAGTGGCTTTCCAAACCTAAGCCATCGTTTCTCAAAGTGGTTCGCTCACCAGTGCGTTGGCGCGACATAAACCAGAACACCAACCCAAAGATCAGCCGGGCGAAGAACACAAGAAGCATCACAACAGCAATTTGCTGCGTGATCGTCGCCTCCTGCCACATCGATAGCCAGCTATCTCCGGGCAGCACGACAGTACTAGCCGCGTCGTCGGGAGTATCATTTTGCGGCGCTTTGACGAACTTCGCCATCTCTCGTCTAAGACCTCACTCGTGTGACCATGTGAGGCTATCATAGAGAGAGGTCGAATACGCCGATCATCGCTTCGCCGACCAGAAACTTTGGATCGGAGCTAACGTGTTCGCCCGCCGAAAGCCATAAATCCGACCGCCGCTACAATGAATAGAGCAATCAGACCAACAGTGAATGTTGCTGCTACATCGCCGTCTCCGCCTTGAACGACTTTCAACATTTCGACTGATGTTCCGGTCGATTCCGGCACCTGAACAAACTTTGCC
>JBCDAQ010000102.1:0-13630 GCA_039185285.1 Pseudomonadota bacterium | reverse complement strand
TAGCCATGCTACTTCTCCAGTTCGCAGAAATAGGCAGAGCCTAACCTGCTGGGTGAAGCAGCCGGTACATCCCACTAGCGGACACTGGTGAGAACCGTTTGGTTTTGCAGGCGCGTTCCTGTTAGCAGACGTTTGTTGTAAACCTCGACACGGTTAGAGGGCCCGAGGTGACCCGGCTGGCTAGCATGGGATAAAGGTGATCAATCATAGACCCTGGCGCGCAAGATCGACTACTTGGTCAACCTGCTCACTGCACGCAATCTTGCCTCCGATCACATCGACAATCGGCCACCATTTGGCGTAACTGACATCATCCCGCGGTCGCGGTTCACCGGAAAGGAACTCGCAGAGAACAGCAGCAAGCAGAAAGTGATGTTGGACCTTTTCCCCGTCACATACGATCAGGTCTACGTTCGTCAGATAACGGACTGGACGCGCGACAACGCACGTTTCCTCCTTAAGTTCCCGCACAGCAGCATCAAGTGCGGTCTCGCCTCGATCGATGTGGCCGCCAGGGAGTCCCCAAAGACCAGCATCCGGTTCGTTAACGCGCTTGACCAAAAGCGCCTGATCTTTGCGGATCACCACGGCTAGAGCGGCGAGCTTGGGATGGTTACTCATCGACTTTGCAGTTCTGTCGATCCTGATGGCTTGAGTCTGCTCAGGTAGATTGCGATCAAAACGCATAGGAACCCTGTAACGGATGCCGTTAGCATGAACAACATGAGCGGCAGCGCAGGTTCAGTGGCGGGCAGCACGCTACCAACACCAGTAGTAAGGATAGCTCCAAGAGCAACCACCAGAGCACCGTTTAGCCCTGCTGCACTTCCCGCCAGTTTAGGTCGAACTGATACGGCTGCGGCATTGCTGCTCGGCGTCGTAATGCCGTTCCCTAGACCCACGAAGACGGTCGAACCAAAGAACAATGTGGGGGATGGCTCGGTCAAATATATAGCGGTAGCTCCCGCAGTAAGACCTAAGCAAGCAACCAGGCGACCCGCGAGCATCATAGTCGTCGGATGAAACCTTGGCGCGAAGCGGGCAGAGATGAACGCGCCGCAAAAGAATCCAGCCGTGATCGTTCCGAGAAAGAAGCCAATTTCTGCGGTCGAGGCACCGAACTGGGTTTGAGCCACCAATGGTGCTCCCGTAAGAAAAATGTAGAAAGCTCCAATCGATGTGGCACTGCAAAGAGACACTGCCCAGAAGAGAGGTTCCCGAAGCAAATCGACGAATTGCTCGGGTTCAACGCTGGTACCAGGCTCGTTCCTTGGTTTCGTTTCCCCAAGATCAATCCAACAAAGCACCAATAAGACGATACCGGAAATCGCATAGAAGTAGAAGTTGGCGCGCCATCCGAACGCGGTATCAAGAACACCGCCCAGCACTGGACCAAGCATGGGAGCGATCGCCATGGACATGCTGATATATCCGATCAGTCCTGCTGCTTTGCGTTCCGAGTTCGTGTCCCGAACGATTGCCAGCGCGAGCGCATAGCCGGAGATGATACCACCCTGAAGCATACGGAATGCCAAGAACGTCCAAATGCTGCTCGTTACAGCGCAACCAATCGAAGCCAAAGTGAAGAGAACCAGTGCCCCGAGCAGAACAGGACGGCGACCGATCTGATCAGACATTGGTCCAACAATCAGTTGGACGATAGCCGTGACTGCGAGATACCCACCCACCGCTAAACTGACAGTCGCATAACTAGCGTCAAAATCCTCCGCGATGCTCGCCAGAGACGGCAAGAACATGTTTAGAGAGAGCGTGGAGAACGCTGTCAAGAGGATCAAAGTGAGCAACATCGGCGGAGACTTAGGGGGATGCATCTTGGGAGCTTTCGGATCGGGCAGGCACAAAAAAAGCCCCCGAGGTTTCTCGGAGGCGCATGGAGGAACGTTAACGATCCGTTATACGTCCATGCGCGCCTTTCGTACCACCGATTTGACTTGAACGTTCATTGGAGCACCCTTCAGATACGCTGACCGTAAGGCGTGGATCGATACTAATCAAGCTGTGCTATCGAGTCTTCGGCCCAAAGGCGGCATTGCTGGCAGTCTTCGGTTCGCATCCGCAATCCCTCGAACCTGCTGTTGGTTTGGTCTGCAGCATCGATCGGTTAGGTGCCGCTGGGTAGCGGAATGTTGCGTGCAGGACCTTTGACGGGTCAATCGCCCGTTCCAGTTGGCGCGCACAAGCTTCTAAGCCGCCGGTATCTTCTGGAACGACATCAGGACCGCCAAAAGAACCACCGCACCTCCGATAAGCGTCGCAATAGGCGGGATCTCGGAGAGGATCACGAATGCAAGGAGCGGTGCCAGTGGCGTCTCCAGTGCCCCCAGCAGCGCACTCTGTCCCGCGGGGACGCGCTTGGCGCCCTCGGCCAAGGTAACCGATGCAACCGCAAAAAGGACACCAAAGGCCGCGAGGATTGCGATCTCCGCCAGATCGGTCTGAAGCGGCGCGCCAAAAGCGAGCGCGAAAGGAAAAAGCAGCAGCGATTGCAGTACGGCGGGCCCTGCGCTCGGGGTATCCGGTCGCGTCCGGTAGATGACCATGATCGTTGCCATCGCCAGCGTCATGATCATGGCGAGACCGTCTCCCGTGAGGTTCACACTCCCGACCGACCCCGTCACGATGATACCGACCCCGATCAGCGAGCCGACGGCGCCCAAGGCGGTGGCGCGCCGGATCCGCTCGCCGATCGCCAACCATGCCAGTAGCGCCGCGATCAGCGGGGCAACTGCATAGATGAGGGCGACGTTGGCGATGGACGTGAGCTTGAAGGCCGGGATGAAAGCTGCCGTTCCGGCCGCCCCGACCAGTCCAACAGCGAGCCCTGCCCAACCCATCCCGAGAAACTCGCGCCGCAATGAGCCGCGAGCAATGATCCAAGCCGTCGTCGACAGCGCCGCAGAGACGCCTCGCCAAAAGATTACCGCCCAGGCCGCCGCCTCGACACCCTTCGTAAAGAGCCCCGCCGAGCTGTAGGTCAAAGCCGACGCAACGAGGAGCAGCACTCCAATGGCGTATTCCGATCGCTCGTGGTTCCGCGCTGGATCTGCCGGGCTCATAGCGTAGCTTTCCTCATCTTCTACGAGGTCAGGAACTCAACCTCGTCGGCCACTGGAAGGCTATTTCGCGAGCCGAAGCGGCCGCAAAGGAAATGAATTCACTCTATGAATTAGATTTCTTAAGGTGTCCCATGCATCGATCTCTTCCGCCACTTCGCGCACTTAGAGCCTTCGAGGCTGCCGCGCGCCATCTAAGCTTCACGCGTGCTGCTGACGAGCTGAATGTCACTCCGGGCGCGGTCAGCCATCAGATCAAGATCTTAGAGGATTGGCTTGGCACGCCGCTTTTTCATCGGTTGACGCGGGCCTTGCGTCTTACGGAGGCCGGGGAGGCGGCACTCCCAAATCTAAGCGAAGGGTTCGACAGGCTCGCAGATGGCGTCAATCGGATGCGCGCGCGACAGGATGACAACCTCCTCACGGTCAGCGTCAGCCCTGGTTTCGGCTCACTTTGGCTTGTCCCCCGTCTCGATAGGTTCCGGCGGCGGCATCCAGATATCGAGGTGCGCATCGACGGCTCGGACCGCTTGGTGAACATCGCCCGCGGCGAGGCAGATGTAGCCATCCGATACGGCCCGGGAGGGTATCGGAATGTTAGAAGCGACCGGCTGTTCGCGATGCGCGCCACCCCGGTCTGCAGCCCCGGATGCCTCTCGCAGGGGCCGGCTCTCCAGACGCCCGCGGACCTCAAGAACCATACGTTGCTGCATGTCGACTGGAAGGAAGCCGAGGGCCACTGGCGCACATGGCTTCTCGCTGCTGGCGCACCCGAGGTCGACCCGTTTCGCGGGCCGCGCTTCACCAAAGAAGAGATGGCTGTGCGTGCCGCTCTCGATGGAGAAGGCGTTGCGTTGCTCGGAGACCGAATGGCGGCGGATCACCTCGCATCCGGCCGCCTGGTTCGCCCATTCGATGCGGCACTCAGCACGCCGCTCATCTTCGCCTATTACCTCTTATGCCCGAACGACGGGGAGAGGACTCCGAAGGTCCGCTGCTTCCGCGAATGGTTGTTGCATGAGGCAGGACATGAACGGGAAGACGGCGCCGCTCTCTAAATTGGGTAGCAAATGCACACTTCAGGCCGCACAGGATGTCGTTTAGCGCTCGCGACATAACGCCAAAGTCGGCATCACAGAGCACAAGGCAACGATTGTTGCGGCCCAATCCGGACATTGGTGAGGTGGACTCACTCTCGCAGGCGCGTTCCTGTTTGCGGACGTTTGACGCGAATGCAAACTCAAGAGATGCGATGAGGTCTGCCTTGCGGGACAAAGCGGTCACAGCGGAACGTGAATTGAACGTCCGCTCACTGCCGATCAAAAGTCATTGAAATTTATCAAGAATTTCTAGACCTTTACTTCCAGGGGAGGGCCTCCATGTCTGCCTGTGGCTACCGAACTGGCGTGATAAACGACGGATCACGATCAAATTGGCAGAATTCAGGTGCGCGTCCAATCGCTTGGACGGCTTGGTATCCGTCAAGGCGGGTCGCATCGTCCAAGCAGCCTGAGCCCGGCTTCTTTGAGTCCGGCGACATCGTACTGGACGCGCCACTTACAGGCATTTCCAGGTTGCCGGTCGTTCTGATGTCTCATGGAACTGGAGGCAGAGCAGAGAGCCTTAGTTGGCTTGCCCGCTACCTTGCAAAGGCAGGGTATGTCGTACTTGCGGCGAACCACCACGGAAACACTGGCCTGGAACCCTACACCGCTGAAGGTTTCATTTGCTGGTGGGAGCGGGCTTCTGACTTGTCGTTCCTGCTAACACAAATGTCGCAGGATGCCTTTTTCGGCCATAGGCTTGATCTTGATCGGGTTTTTGCCGTGGGCTTTTCGCTTGGTGGCTATACCGTTTTGACCATGGCTGGCGCACAGACTTCATTGGAAGAATTTCAGCGATGGCGGACGGAGAACGGTATCGCCGATGTCGGCCCACGAGAATTTCCTAACGTTGGGTCTCACGTTCCCGGCCTTATCAGCTCGTCAGCTGCATTTCGCGCGTCTTGGGCAAGGTCAGCCGACGACTTCACTGACAGCCGGCTCAAAAAGATTGCGGCCATTGCGCCAGCGCCACCCGTAAGGTCCTTCACGCGATCATCAGTTGCGGAAATTGACCTACCTGTCCTTCTGCTGACGGGTGGCAATGACGTCGAAGCGCCATCAGAGCATTGCGCCGACTGGTTGATGAGGCAAAACAACAGCTTTGAGCGCGTTGATCTTGGTCGCGAAGTCGGTCACTACACATTTCTGGAGTTTCCAAGCAATAAGGAACTGATAGGACAAGAACCGTTGTTTACCGACCACATAACTGTCGATAGAGTGGAAGTCCACAACCAGTCCTCCGCTAGAATACAGGCGCATTTCGGCTGACCTGGAACGGCATCTTCACACATCGAAGCGTTAATTCGTCGTCAGTGCAGCGTGTCAGTTACATTGGGCTCTTTTAGGACACTGGCAAACTTACTATGAAAACCTGCTACTAGCCGGAACTGTCCCTTCTTGACGGTTCGTTGATGCAGCCAGCGCAGACGCTACCGCATGGGCGAGTTCCTCGCGAGAAAACGGCTTTCTAATGAACGGATATTGGACGTGATCGCCGTCACAATTGTCGACCTCTGGATAGCCGGAGTAGATCGCAATTCGCAGATGATCGAAGTCTCGCTTCAAAATGCCCGCAAGCTCTAAGCCGTTCAGCCTACCCGGCAGCCGGACGTCGATCAGCACCAAGTCCAAGCCGCGTTCTGCTCGCACGCGCGCGAGAGCCTCCTCCGCCGTGGCGGCCCACATTGTTCGGTAATTTAGTCCTTGCAGCATGGTCGTAGTCAGTTGGCGGACCTCGTCATCATCTTCCACGACGAGCACATGCTCGCGACGACCTTTCGGGACCACATCGACTTGATCGGAAGTTGGTTCACTAGTTTCCAGGGCATCTTCGGCCCGCGGCAGAAACATGTAGATCGACGTGCCGGCACCTTCTTCGCTCTCAATCAAAAGATGACCGCCGGATTGTCCGCAAAACCCCTCGACACTTGAGAGGCCCAATCCGCTCCCTTCACCAACCATCTTTGTCGTGAAGAAGGGCTGAAGCGCGCGCTGCCTCACGTCTTCAGACATACCATGTCCGGTATCTTTGACCGAGACACGGACGAATTCACCCGAAGCACCGTCAGTACTGCGCAGAAGATTGCAGTGATCAGAGCTTGAGTTCATGCACTCCAGTGTCAGAGACCCACCATTCGGCATCGCATCCCGGGCGTTAAGCGCCAAGTTCAAGACAGCGCTTTCGAGGTGAGACAAGTCAGCATAGGCGCGCCATAGATCCCCAGGGACCTGCTGATTGATCACGATCCGCCCCCCCAGCGTTCGCGAAAGCAGGGGCGCCATTGTCTCAATCATCTTGCTGACGTCGATGCTCTGACTTTTCAGAGGCTGCTTGCGTGCGACTGAGAGCAATCCGCGGACCAGGTCCGATCCACGCTTGGTAGACCTCAGGATCGGTTTCGTAAGCGATTGGTCCACGCCGCCTTCGAGTTCGATCAATTCGGCATGCCCTTGAATGGCAGCGAGCAAGTTGTTGAAGTCATGGGCAATGCCACCGGTTAGTTGCCCGATCGCCTCCATCTTCTGCGCCTGCGCAAGACGCCGCTCTGACTTTAGCCGTTCGTCAGTTGCTTGCGTCTGCACCTCCTCCAACAGTTTCTCGATCAGGATGTTTTTCTGATCGAGCTCGAGGCGGCTGATGAACTCGGACACAAATACATCCGAATGCCGCGCGACGGTGCTGGCAACGATGAAGAAGAAGGCAGCAGTCACCATCGCAAACCCAATCATCGTTGGGTCGCCCGTTGATGAGAAGCCGATAAAGCTCCCAACCGCAATGACTGATGCGTACGCGAGAGCCGCTGCTGGCAATGGGTAGAGAGCCATTGTGCCGCCCGCGATCATGCCAGCGGCGAGCGCGATCAGGAAGGCCTGCGCCATACCGCTTGCAACTGGCAGAAAGAAGAGGCCCGGGATGACCCAGATCACGCCCAGCAGAGCGGCGTTGCCGACGGCTCTTCGGGATGTTCGTGGCCCGAGTTTGTCCGGGAAAGGAACCAATTGGCGTCGAAACCAGATATAGCTCAAGCAGAGAGCGAAAGAGACCGCAGCAAATGTCCAGATCATAACTGCCGGGGAGTTTTGCCCGGACACTTCCATGACGATCAGCAAGGCAACCGCATTAACGATGTTCGCAAACATCATCGGAACGGTGACCCGCGAAATTGCGTAGACTTGGCGCGCTCGAACGCGTGCGAGCATGTCCTCCGAAAGTCCCTCCAACGCGGGTGTGTGCCCGGTAATGGAGCGCAGGACACTGGCCAGGGTGCCTCGTTGAGGACAACTTGTATTGGCCGTTTTGCTCACAATCCTCCCTCACCTTTGATGCGGCTATGACGGAAACACGTTTTTGCGATAGCGTCCGCTGGGTCGCAATGGTCACCGTACTGCGTTAAGGTTTGGTTAATCAGTGTTAACGCCCCAACCTGCGATCCCTTTCGGTAGCGTGCAGGGTCGTTGGATAGGGTAGGCTTTAGTTGCAATCGGCCCCCATGTATGTACCGGCTGCTGTTCGCAAGTGACTTCAGGCATGCTCTCGGAAGTCGCTCATATGTATCCGGCCTACTGATCGACACGCGGGTCGTGGCCTTGTTGGGGCTACGCTCGCACCGTGATCTCATTACCGGATAGGTCATTCATGACCTTTTGGGCCGTCAGATTCTGGGAGCGTAATTTTTCCGTTCCATGCTTTCGATCTGTCGCGAACTCCTTTGGGTCGCTTCGGCTCAGATGCCGATGGCAACCTCATCTCTTTGCGCATCAAACGCCGTCTTATGCCTCAGGATGCTCCACGCCATCCGTGCGAGCTTGTTCGCAAGGGCGACGGCGGCCTTGTTTCGATGCATGCGTTCGCAAGCTCGTGCCAGCCAATCGCCAAAGCTGAAGTTGGGCCAGCGATGTGGGCGCATCATGATGATCTTTGCCGCCTGAACGAACAGCATCCTCAGGTACCTGCTGCCGCGTTTGGATATGCGTCCAAGGACCGTTCGTCCACCGGTGCTATATTGTCTCGGAACGAGCCCTACCCAGGCCGCAAAGTCCCGCCCGCGATCAAACGCCTCCCCTTCACTAATCGCCGCGACCATAGCCGTCGAGATCATCGGGCCGATACCAGGGACCGTCATCACGTTGACGCAGTTCTCTTCTGTTCGGCTGATCCCTTCGATCTCTGCCGAGACTTTCTCGATCCGGTCGTCCATCCACATCCAGTCGCCGTAGAGGCCGATCAGGATCGACCGCATCCGTGGCGATATCTCGTCCTTGCGTTCTTCGAGGATCGTCTCGAACGAGTTCTTCAACGCACGCAGGCCTTTGCGCACTGTGATGCCCTGTTCGATCAGGAAGGCCCGGATCTGATTGATCGTTGCTGTTCGACGTGACACCAAACGTGATCTGACCCGATGCAATGCTTGAAGATCGAGTTGGTCCTGGCTCTTCTCGGACACGGTTTGCAGGTTCGGCCGAAGCGCGGCCTCGGCGATTGCTTCTGCGTCGTTGTAGTCGTTCGGCGAGAAAACGATTCACTGGATCGTTTTCTTGCTCGCCTCACTCTGGCCTTTGTTGAAAGGCTTCACGTAGATCGCAGGGATGATCCGAGGCTCAAAGCCCATCTTGCGCAGTGTCCGGCTGACAAAATGAGCGCTCAAGCACGCTTCCATACCGACGATACAACGCGGCAGATTCTCGAAAGTCGCGACCAAAGCCAGTCGCTTGATCTGCGTGCGCAGAAAACGCCGACCAGACAGATCGAAACCCACAATGTGGAAGGTGTCCTTCCTGATATCGATACCGATCGACATCAGCTCGTCAAATTCGTTCTTCGCCATGATACTTCTCCGGGTTGCAGAAACAGGCAAAGCCTAACCTGATGGGTGAAGCAGCCGGTACATCCCACTAGTGGACATTGGCGAGATCGGCACAGTTTCGCAGGCGCGTTCCCGTTTCCGGGCATTCGCCGCAACGCGACGAAACAGGTGGGTCGTTCGGTGGCTGTTCTGACTTTAGTGCTAACTGCGGCGGTATATAAACGTTGAGTATGCTAGGCATTGGTGGAACGCGTGAACTTGAGCGCTGTGGAGTGTCCCAGCAAATGGTTGTTGTTGAGCTTCACTACAATTGAAACTTCAGAAAGGCTCCGACTGTTAAGGGCTCCCCTGTCCGTACCTGAGCTGCGTCCGGGAAGCTTGGCTGCAGTACGTAGTCGATGTCGAACACGTTCCGAGCATAAAGGAATGCGCCCCAATTTTCACCTTCATAGCCCGCTTGCAGATTGACCAGGAAGCGACCATCCGATTCCAGCTCCGGCGTGTTCGCAGCATCGGTGAAGGCTGCACTTGTGTAGGAAGCATCGCCACCCAACTCGATCCCATTGTCGAAGAAGTATGTGGCGCCGAAAGCGGCTGTAAGCTCTGACGCCTGCGGAAACTCATTCCCGCTGAAATCCTGCCCATTATCAACGAAATCGATGAATTCAGTCTCAGCTATCCCAACCGAACCAAAGACTTCCAGTTGATCGATGGGCTGAGCGGTAAACGAGAGCTCCCCGCCGTAGACCCGGGAGCGTCCAGCGTTGACCCTGTTGAAATCCAGCTCAAGGCCGCTCGGCCCGCTTACGTTCACCTGTTGGTCCCGCCAGCTCAGAAAGAATGCATTTGCATTGGCGGTAAGCCGACCATCAAGCCATTGAGATCGGAGGGAAAGTTCGTAGTTCCAAGTGAACTCGGGGTCAAATTCGTTTTCCTGGCCCGTAACTGCATTGATCCGAGTCCCTCCGGCCCTGTACCCGCGTTGAACAGTGAAACCGGTACTTAAGTCATCGGACCAATCGTACACGACGCCAAACTTCGGTAGGAACGCGTTGAAGGTGGTCTTGGCCGAGAATGCGTCGTCTGGGGGGAGGGGAACGATCGGAGGTAGATCGACATTGACCGCGATCGCTGACTGGCCCGAGAGCCGCTGTGTCTCACGATCAAACCTGGCCCCGGCAATCACGGCGAGCTCTGGTCGAAGCCGATACTCCGCCTCGCCGAATAGTGCGAAGTTCGTCGTTTTCGTTGTCTGTTGGCTGATGGTTTCGAGCTCAAGATCGGCAAGTTGAGGGAACAGTGCGATCAGGTCGTCTCCCGCGCCAAAGAACTCCTCGGTGACCGTGCTATTGGAGTCGCTATCAATCTCGATCACGGTGAAGAACCCGCCGAGCACACCTTTGAACCGCTCGCCCTCATAAGTAAGCTTGAAGTTCTGCTCGATGCTCTGGTATTCTGAGACAAACTCAAAGAACCCAAGATCATCGGCAGTGCGATCGAGATCCTCGGTTTGACGATATTCATTCACATAGATGCCCGTCTCCGATTCAAGCGAAAGACGTTCGTTGAGATTATAGGTTGCACGAAGACCGCCAATGAATTGTTCAGAGCCTTCTTCTGCCGGAACATTTGACAGGTTCAACCGCTCATCGGGGAAGGAAACCGCATCGACAAAAGCGTCACCTGCAAAATTGCGCGCATAGCTGAATGACGCAATCGCCGTAAGGTCCTCTACGGGGTCGAAACGGAGTTTTGCGCGGACCGTGGTCTGGCGTCGTGCGTCATAGTCGTCCACACCCAGTGTGGGGTTTTCGACAAAGCCATCGTTGCGGACATGTTCAGCCGAGACTCGGAGGGCAACCTTGTCTTCAATGATCGGCAGGTTGAGAGTATAAGCGCCACCCACGGTGGTACGCTGACCGCCTTCGAGCCGGGCTTTCATCTCGGTCTCATAAGTTGGATCTGCAGATCGGATAACGATGGCGCCCGCCAGCGCATTACGGCCCTGCTGGGTCGATTGCGGGCCGCGTAGAACTTCGACCTGCTCCAGATCCCATGTGCTATAGGGCCCAAAACTCACAGCTAGCTCGTCGGGTAAGGTTACGCCATCGACACTCGTGTTGATCAATAGCCCTGACCCTCCTGATCCGACGCCACGCGCGTTTATCCCCCGAACGACGAAGCTTCTGTCTCCAAAAGATGAGGTCACATTGGGTATCCGCTCGATCACATCGAAGACGTCGAAATCTCCCCTTCGTTCGAGTTCGTCCCCCTCAATAACAACCACGCTGGTCTGGGTTTCTTGGATCGTTCGGTTTTGGAGTTCGCCTTCCACAACGATTTGATCAAGGATTACGGGTTCTGAAGTGGCATTTGTTTGGCTAACTCTTTCGATCACCACAGCGTTTGGTCCGGCACTGCGGTATGTTAACCCCGTTCCTGACAACATCTTGCCGAGCGCCTCTTCCGGCTCGGTTTGAGCCGATACGGCTTTACTCCGAAGACCCAAAAGAGTCTCTCGCTTGGCAACAATCTGAAGGCCCGTCTGCCTGCCGAGTTCCTTGACCGCGTCCGTCATCGCCTGGGACTGAATGTCGATAACCCGCTCGTTCTGAGCCGACGCATCAGACCACGGGAAAGCCGCCAGGCCGGCACATAGAATTACCGCTCGTAAAATTGACTTAAGTGTCATCAGTCCCCCATGCGCTGACCGCGCAGCATTACCTTCCTGAGAAGCCAACGGATGGGGCGACTGAATCTTTAGAACATTCGCCAGTCTTTTTTAGGGTAGGACCAATGTCAGAACTGAAGGGATACGGATCACCTGGGCCTGTTCGAGTGCTGCAAGAGTATTGAGAGCGACCTCCGGGTTGGACAAATCGAATGTACCAACGATCGGTATCGTACCAAGCTCATCATCCATCACAACGATCGGCCCTGGGTGTCGACGATCGATAATTGCTGCGACCTGGGAGAGAGTTAGACCATCCGTAACAAGCAGATTGTCCCGCCAACTCGCCGCCGCTTCCGTCTCGATTCCCGTGATGACCGTGCGACCGTCTCCATACCAAACCCACTGGTCACCAGCTTCAAGATGCCATGTGCGATCTTCCCAACTGACCTGCACGGACCCCTCGGCAACGGTGACCACTGATGTATCATCGAGTTGTCCAACCTCGAATGCCGTACCCGTTACCTGGATCTTCAGATCGTTCGAGGTGACCAAGAACATCCGATCACTTGGGGCGACTTCAAAGAAGGCCGCGCCCCGCATCAGAGTTATGTGGCGAGCATCGTGACGGACCTCCTCAATGATCGCCGAGTTCGCGTCGAGTGTCGCTCGATCGCCGGATCTGAGCTCCGCTACAAGGGGAAGATTGGCGCTAGCGTGATCCGCGAGCAGGGCGATGCGAGCGTCGTCAGCCCACAAAATCGCGCTGGCGATAACAGCGAAGAATGCTAGAGAGAGCAGAGGTACACTGGCAGAAGACCGGCTGCGGGTTTCAGTTGCTTTCCATACCTTGAGCATCTTTGCATAGGCTTCCCGTTCAGCCTTACCCCTTTCCAGGAACCGATCCCGCTGACGGATCAGGTCCTCATCCTCAGGATAATCCCGAAGTCGTAAGAAGAGGCTGGTTGCCTCTCTGATCAGATCAGAGTCCTTTGGATCGTTCATTGCACTGGTGATAATTGAAACTTGCGCCTACTTACTGCAACGAACAGGCGAGGAAAGTCTTTAGTCGTTTTCTGGTAAGGCTGCCGCAATATGAACAATCGCATCCGCTACCAGTTGACTGGCCCGGGATTCTGATACCCCCAGGCGCCTCCCCGTTTCTTTCAACGTCAAGCACTCGACCCTGCTGCATCGGAAGGCAAGTAGTGTCCGAGGTGGCAGTTCTTGCAGTGCTTTGACAACCCTGGTCAGCCGTTCGCGCGCGATTACTGCACGCTCGACATCAGGGGAATGATCCTGAAAAACCCGCTGCGCTTCCAGAACTTCGAACTCGAGCGTCCGGCGCCTTCGCCAGTCAATCGCCAGGTTTTTTAGAATGCGAGCCAGGATCGGACCCGCCTTGTCTTCGGGATAGTCGCGTTGGCTCCAACGCAGCCAACAGTCTTGGACAAGGTCTTCGGCTACATGCGAGTTGCCCGCGACCGAATATGCCAATGCAATCAGACTACCCCTCTCGCGAAGGTATGCTGCGAGCGCTTTATCACTGAATTTATCGTCCAAACCGCGTGCTCCTGGAAACCAACTCTCAGTGTCTGGCTGCGCGAACCGCCCTTGCTGGACATCCATGAACTGTAGTCATGTGAGACGGCTGATCGCAATCCCGATCGAGAGATCAATTGATCTTAACTGCAAGTCAGTGGCCTTCATTAACGCCATCAGTCGCTCTGATGTTGTCAACAGCATAGCTGCGCTGCTGCTCGTGCCGCCAGAGTTTCGTTCAATCCGCTGTATTCGACTTAACGGGCTCGAAGCAGACCTTCTTTGCGTAGCACTCGGCCCATATGTATGTACCGGCTGCTGTTCGCAAATGATTCCTAGCATGTTCTCAGAAGTCGCTCATATGTATCCGGCCTACTGGTCGACACGCGGGTCGTGGCCTTGTTGGGGTTACGCTCGCACCGTGATCTCATTAGC
>JBCDAQ010000101.1:0-13650 GCA_039185285.1 Pseudomonadota bacterium | reverse complement strand
TCCGGTGCAGCGGCAGATATTGCCTGCCATGCCAAAGCGGATCCCCTCTTCGGTCGGATTTGGGTTCTCCTCCAACAGCTTGGCAGCCCGGGTGATCATGCCCGGCGTGCAGTAGCCGCATTGCAGGCCGTGATGCTCGCGAAACGCTTCTTGGAGGGGGTGGAGATTGTCCGGCCCGCCGATGCCTTCGATCGTCGTAATCTCCGCGCCGCTCGCCTGGGCTACGAACATGGTGCAGGCTTTGATGGATTTTCCGTTGAGCGTGACCGTGCAAGCCCCGCAATGGGAGGTCTCGCACCCGATATGCGGCCCGGTGATGTTGAGCCGCTCGCGCAGGGTGTAAATCAAAAGCTCGCGCGGTTCAGCGAGGAACTCCTCTTCCTTGCCATTCACCGTCAGAGTGATGTGCATCTTGTTCGACATCTGATCCCCTCCCTTACGCGCGCGACCATGCGCGCTCGATGGCCCTGCGGAGGATAACGCCGGCCACGTGTTTCTTAAAAGCGACGGGGCCACGATTGTCCTCGGCCGGGTCGATCTCGGTCAGCATCGCAGCAACAGCGGCACTCAGCGCCGCATCGTCGAGGGCGCTGCCGATCAACACGGCGGCGGCGGCTTCGGAATAGATGGGGGTGTCGCTCAGATTAGTCATCGCGATGTCGGCAGCCGCCACACGGCCTGCTTCCGATACGATTTGCACTGCGGCGGCCGCAGTCGCGTAATCGCCGATCTTGCGTTTTTGTTTCTCGTAGGCATAGCCGCCTTGGGGGCGTGGCAGCGTGACGAAGGTCAAAACCTCTTCATCGTCACGGGCGGTCATGTACGCACCCTCGTAAAAGTCTCGGGCGGGAACCTGGCGCTCGCCATCTTGGCCGATCAGCGTGAACTGAGCATTCAGACACTGCATCAAACCCGGCATGTCATTCCCGGGATCTCCATTGGCGACATTCCCGCCGACGGTGCCCATGTATCGCACCTGCGGATCAGCGATCTGCAGGGCGGCCTCACGCAGGATCGGCGCTGCCTCAGCCAGATCTGCGTGGTCGATGATTTGCGCCTGTGTGACCATTGCGCCGAGACGGATGCTGTCCGCCCCAATCTCAATCTCGGACAACCCATCGACATCTTGCAAGTCGATCAGATGCGGCACATCGGCCATGCGCAGCTTCATCATCGGAATCAGGCTGTGTCCGCCCGCCATCACGCGCGCATCGTCGCCATGCTCTGCTAAGAGAGCGAGAACACCCACCATATCTTTAGGTCGGTAATAGTCAAAGGCCGCTGGAATCATCGGCTTCCCTCCCGTTGATTTTATTTGTTTGTTGTGGAGAACGAACCACGTCTGGGTCAGGTGAAGCCCGAAAATTTCAATGAAAAAACAAGCTATTGCACGAAATGCGCCTCAGACTGCACGAGTTGCGCCGCTCTGGACGACCAGCTTCTCCTGAACCATCTTAAGCTTGGATCGACTTACCGGGGCTGGTGGGAGGTTTGGGGTGTCAAAAAGACAGCGCCCTTTGTCTTTCAACCTCTCGAACCGCGTGACCCGTGCGAGGTTCACGAGATAGCTGCGATGAGTTTGTACCAATCCCTCGCCCGACAGCCTTTTGGACGCCTCGGTGATCGGCCAAACACAGAAGAGACGACCTTCGCTTGTGTAGACCTGAGTGTAATGGCCATCGGCGCGGACAAGCACCACATCACCGGCGGAGACGAACACCTTTCCGCCGTCCCGCTCACAAGGGACCTGCACTCCCATGATCGGAGTGGCTTCTGCAGTCGGACGGTCCAACTCAGCCGGAGCGTCAGTTGCGAACGAACTTCCCGGCTCGACCAGATAGGTGACACCGACCCAGAGGAAGGTTCCAAAGAGCACGAAGCTGCTGAGAATGACACCGATGGCGAGCGCCTCATTGCTGACCAGTGGACCGAACTCACTGACCGAAGGCTCAGCAACGAATGTCGTGCCCTCCATCGCCAAAAAATGGACGGAACAAACCGCCGCCGCAAAGCATAGTGTGCCTAAGAAAATATTTCGGTTGGTGCGCCTGCCATAGGCTACCATGAAGGCCAGAATGCAGAGGAACACAGCAACGATCGACGAGAGGACAACGCCAAAGGGGGTGTAGACCGCGCGGCAAAGCTCCAACCCCGCCATTCCAATGTAGTGCATCGCCAAGACGCCAAAGCCGACAATTGCCCCGGCACTGGCGATCACAGCGGGGGTGCGATCCACGAAGTGCAACAGCACCAAAGCCGCAGCGACAATCAGGATCGCCGTCAGGGCTGAAATCAGGGTAATTGCCGCGTCGTAGTAGAAAAGGATCGGAAGCTGCAGGCCTAGCATCGCCACGAAATGCATCGACCAAATGCCCCCGCCCAACGCGACGGAGGCCAGCGCAATCGACACTTTTTTCTGAAAAACACCTTGTTCCGAGAGCCCCTTGGTCAGCGACAGCCCGGTAAAACCGGCCACAAGCGCGACCAGGCACGACATCGAGACTAGCAGTGAATTGTAGCTAACACTTAGTGGCTCCATAGCTCGGAAGATGCTCAAATAAGCGGCAGATGGCAACGCCAGTCTGGATGGATCGACGATCACTTTGTCGATCAAAAGGAGGGGTTACGTCGCTGCTTCCCCAAGTCTGGTCATCTAAATCGACAACTCGCTCGAAGGCAAAGCGAGCGATCCTGGCGTTCAGGACGTCAACAAATCGTCCGAAGTCCTCAAGGGTATCCAGGCGATTGTCCTTTTGAAGAGCTGGCTTGAGGATGATTCCTTTCGAAACTTGAGCCGCATGGTAGTGTCGCCGGTGAAACATCTGTGGGAACCGACGAGAAGAGAGACAGAAGATGAAGCTTCCAGAGCTGATGAAAGAGCTAGCAGAGGCCCTTCGTATTGAAGAGTTTGCGCTTGAGGATGATGGCGGCGCGCAAATCGTGATCGATACGGATTACGTCATCGACATTGAGAAACCGGAAGATAGCGCAGGCTTCGACTTCTCAGCGACCGTTTGCCCGGCTCCGAAAGAGAATACCGAGGCCGTCTTCGCTGAACTCCTGAAGGCAAACTTAACCGGCCAAGGAACCGGTGGCGGTGGGGCGCTCGCGCTCGATACCGTACTGGGCGAGATCGTCCTTTCGCACAGTGTCCGCCATGACGACCTGACCTACGAAGCCTTTGAGACCGAATTGGAGCTGTTCGTCAAAGCGCTCCGCTACTGGCGTGGGCGCTTCGAGGGAGAGCAGGTCGGCCTTGGCCTCGACGATACCAAAGGACCCGAAGACAACGCCGCGCCATCAATGCCAGGTACATTTGTGTAGGCGGGCAACCCTGTAACCAAGAGACGCATGATCGCGTGGAGGACCCAAAGAATGACCGATTTTAGCAATGTAGGCCTGCGGAACCACATCCAAGACAACTTCAATCAGAGCAGCCAGACGGTTGAAGATTTCAAGAAGGCGAACGCAAATCAGCGCCCCGACGCACGCTTCAGGCTGTCCGGCGATGGTGACGATGCAAAGGTCGAGATTCGGACTGGTGCCCGCGTGACGCGTGACCGGAGCATGGGTGTTTCGATCAAGCGGTTCTTCTCCGGGCTCGGCACCGGTTTCCTGAAATTCATCCACGCTTCGAAAGCCAATTCCGTCGTGAACCGGGACCTGCGCCACGCGGGTTACAATCTCGACAAGGCGGTCAACAACATGGTCGAGATGGCTGCCAACAAGAAAGAGGTGACCGATACGCAGATCGAGGCGCATCTTCAGAACATTGGAAAGATGAAGCACGCACTCGTCGTTGCTGAGATAAAGAAGGGCGCGACCCGAGACGAGGCGATGAGCAAGGTAGACGATCGTATCAAAACCAACGTGAAAGAGTCGATTCAGGCTGCAAAGGAGGCTGGTAAGCAGAACGGCAAGAACATCGATGATCAAGTCTTTAAAAACGTTCTGAGTTTCGGGAGTCACAGCTGGGGCGCAAAGCATTTTACTGACGCAAGCAGAAACGATCGAACTGCCTTTGCGATGAAGCAAAAAGAGTATGACGGCGTCATCGATGAGTGGGAAGGCAAAGGTAATCAGAAGTCTACGATCCTCGATCAGCAATCGGGAATTCTCGCGCAGTCGCTGCTGCGCGCGGCGGCAGATGAGCTCAGGGATGAGACTGGCTTCTACTTCGGTAAAGCCAACAATCCTGAGCCTCAAAACAACGCGAACAACGACGGCAATCAGAACATCCGGGAGATGAATCTGGAGGAGCGGGACGACGTTTATCAGGACGTGAAGGACGTCTTGAACGTGGGCAAAAACATCGGCGATGCCGTGGTCCGAACCGCAAACGCCAACCCTGGGACGGGAGCATACGATCAGGGTGTTAAGAACATCGCCCTGGCGTTTAATGCACCGCAATTGTTGAATATGTTGAATAAGGCAATCGATAAAGAGCTGCCTGACGCTCAGATCCAGGTGCTTCGCGATGCGCTGTCAGAACGCACTGCATTGGACGGCGACGGAATCAAGCCGGAGCCGTATCCCGGGATGGATCCCCAAAGCGAGCTTGAGCTTCACTTCGATGAAGCCGTCAAATTTAATGACTTCGAGAACGACGATGCCGAGATCGACATGTTCAAGGAGATGGAAAACGATCTGAACATAAAGCTCAAGGAGAACATGAATGCCGAAAATGATCCGGAAGTCATCAACGGGGATGAAGTCGCTTACCCAACGACAGATGACGATGGTGAAGTCATCATTGAGAATAATGACGCAGAGATCGTCACACTACACATCGATGATGGGGAAAACATGGACGTTGACGATGACATCATCGACGACAATCAAGGCGAGAACTACCAAGAATTTGTAATTGAAACCAAAGGCAAAAAAGCCATCGATGACGACATCGGCCAGCTCATCGATGAGATGGAAGACTACGACAAGGATGACCTCAACAATCTGAGCAACAATCACAAGTTCGATGAACTCAATCGCAAGGGCTCGGTTCTGCCAGAAGAAGAGGGCGCCATCACCCCCGGTGGCGATCAGTTCGGCAACGAACTGAACGACATCCCAAAAGGACCGCAAACCAACATGTACGATGACGACCAGTTCGCAGCGCAGATGGGCTCGGTCAATCTCGACGGAAACCAGAATGATGGCATCGACGACGAAGAAGCTCTCATGAATGAGATTATGTACGACATCAACATGGACAAAGATGGCAACATCGAAGAGACCGGTGCGAACGAAGACCAGGACCTATTTAACGACGTCGACGGCTTTGTTCAGAATGGCGGCATAAGCACCAATGGCTATGCACTCCCGAATGACGGCGACATATACGACGATGCGAACGATGGGAGCAAAGAAACCTACGCTGTCGGTGGTCAAAATGACGACCCGGAAGGTGATCTCGTAACCATCGACATCGATGAAGACGTTCTTGACGACAAGTACATCGACATGGACGTCAACGAAAACCAAAACGAAAGAAGGAAGACCTTCGATTTGGATGGTACAGATACGATCCAGTAAGCGATCGTTGGTTCAACTGGCTGCGTTTTTGAAACACGGTCAGGAGTAGCCGGAACCGAAAACCCTGACCGCGGCGGCGAGAACTGCCGCGGTCGTCTGATCTGACAGTCCGATTTGACCCTGCGCGAGCCGACCCCCACGAAGGATGTCAAACATACGGATCCAGCGTCTCAACACGGAAGATATGCCACAGGTGAAGTTGTCCACTGGCTGAAAAGAAGCATGGGAGCGACGAAGCCGATGCAGACTCCGGAGAGATCGAACGAGCGTTGGAGACTCGACTTTGCATCAAACGACTTGGTGAAGGGTTATTGAGCACGGTGCAGAGGTATAAAAACCAACGTGCGATGCAGACATCGATCTCTACCACAGTGGCCCGAGGCGAGGTCAGCGTGAACTCAGGCGTTACACTGGCCTCTCGTTTCCACCGACCCGTTAGGGGCTACCAGTCTGGTGGCATCCCAAAGAGGACGGGCGCTTGTTCGTCTTGGTTGAGTGAGATGCCTAAGCGGACAATGCTCAGAACGATTGTTCCGATGGCACCCGCATGACCAAAGCCGAACAGAGTCGACTTCGTGATTGGATCAACCGTTGGTTTGCGCGCCGAGTTCCACGACAATCCGCCCATGGTTTGCATCCACGACTGAGCGAACATCATCACCTCGGCGATGCGCCTTTTTCGCTGTGCCTCGTCGCCGCCGATACTCGCGCCGTCACCTGAGAAAAACCGGACCAAGCTCAGGACATAACCGAGAGTGAGAAAGAGGAGTGCTTTATTGCTCTTATCAACCACGGTCTTTGGTCCGGTGGATGATAAATCAATCGAAAATGACAGTACTGCGAGCATGACCCCTAAATTGGCGAACCATCTGGTCCGAGCTTCGGGCGAGGACAGGCTGCCTGCTACCGACATTAGGAGACAGATAATCTGGATGACATCGCAGAGCTGACTCAGCGTACCGACCAGGTCACTGTCGTCTTTGCCGGAGGGGTTGTCCACCGGCTTGGCGACTTCCTTGGTGGCGTCCATGTGGTTCAGCATATGTGCACACACACTTGTCCCTATGGCGATCATGTTCGGAACAGTAGAGAACATGATGACCGCATTAACGACGGGATCATCGCGCGTTTCGTTCGAATTCGTTGTCCGTGGTGTCTGAGATGAGCCAAGAAGCGCGGCAGTGTTCTGCCCTTTGAAGTCCACATCCTCAGGTTTGACGGCCTTGTAAGCGCGGTTGAGCAGGCTTGTTGGCACCGCGATGACCAGGGAGACCAATTCGAGGATAGAAGTCGATGGCGCCTCTTTCTGGCCTCGACCGAAGAGATTGGCGACAAAGTTCAAGAGCGGCGAGGAGATCCGGGTTGTCATCACGACGCGGAAACCTCGGATCAGCGCTAAGATCCCATCCAACAGTGCCTCGACCAGCCTGCGCACGACACCCAACAGGGCGCGCAGCGCAGTCAGCCCCGCGTTCGCCAGAAACTCTAGAATCCGCTTTGGAAGCTCTCCATCGGTGAGGAGCCCGACCTCGATCTCGAGATCTGCAAAAGCGGCCACGGCATCAGCCCGGAGCTGGTCCCAGATACCCGAGAGAGCCGAGAGCGGTCGTGGCTCGCCTGCGCCATCAACGGCTGCTTGAGCCTCGTCGGCATCCTCAGGCGGTTCCAGTGTCACAATAAATGAGAGTAGAGGTTTGATGATCTTGTCGAACAAGAAGGTCGAGACCGGGTTATTCATCAAGTAGTCGAGTATCCCCTCGGCGAAGGCTTTCATCCCTCCCTCACCATCCTCATCGTCCTTGTCAGCGGATGGCGATGGCGGTTCCACTTCGTCGAAAGTGCGCAGATCCGCGAGGACCTTATCCATGTGATCGAAAATCTCGCCGACCTGCGCTTTGGCCGCAGGCCCAAACGCCTCGAGCGCTTGCAGGCCGTTATCTGCCATCTCGGCAATTACTGTGCGCCACTTGAGGATATCGCTCCAGCCGACAAGCGCACCGAGCCAATCGGTGAATTTGTCCCAAACCATGCCGATCTTGTCGCAGATCCAGGCGAGGGCTTTGCCAACCTGACGGGCGGCGGAGACGACGAAGCTCCAAACCTTGCCCGCAACTTTGCAAACAAAGCGCAAGCCGCCTTTGACAACCTTGAAAACCACCTTCGCGGCCTTCAATGCGCCGGAGACGAGACCCTCTAGGAAGTCGCCGACATCGGACAGGAAACCGCCTTGGGGCAGGTCATCAGGCGGGGCGGATACAAGGCCCGTATCCGTGAACTCGATCCCCAGAGATGGCTCTTCGAAGGGTGAGGTTAGCTCGGCAGACATCGGAACGGCGGCCTCTTCCGGGCCGAGATGGCGCAGAAGGCTCGCACGCTCACCATCCGACTGAGCGGTTCGCGCTAGCATCCGCATTCCGTTCGCGACTGCGTCGACTTCGTCGCGCCGACCGGCGTCTCTGAAATCAGGAGACAGAAGCGGCTCGCCCGGTTCCCCGCCGGGCGTCCCCTCGCCCAGTTTTGCGCCTAGAAGATCCTCAACCGAAGTCGCAGCCAACCGCCCAAGCACCCGTGCCGCCGGGTTTACCTCGGCCGCATCGTCCAGCCAATCCGCCGAAAGGCGATAAACGGGTGGCGCGAGGCTTTGATCGCGGTTGACGAGAGTGATCGCACCATCCGTCTCTGGTGTCACCGATACGCGATGATCCGCGCCGGGGCGTAGAACGGTCGCGCGACCGTTGACGTTCAGATAGCACCAGTCTGAGGCTGACAACAGCACGGCGCGGTCCTGTATCGGAGCCCCCTCTGGCGAGACAAGACGCAACCGTGTGACCCAGGCCCGGAAGCTCTCGATCCGCTCAGGATCCTTCGTCTCGATCGCGGCACTTGCCCAGACCCTGCTATCTGGATCCTGCCAGATATGCGTCACTGTCCGGTCGTCTCCGACAATGAAGAGCGCGTTGGCGCGTTGGCTCTGATCGCGGATCGCACCGATTTGGGCAACGCCCTGCCGTATCGCGATCGGTGTCGACCATGACTTGCGACGAAGCACGCGATGTGTCTCATGCAAGGTGCCGCCCTGATCAACTGCCCAAAGCACGGTGCGGGCATCACCCCCAAGACGGAGATCGCTGCGCGCCTGAATGCCCTGGATCGCTGGCACCGCACGAGAACTCGCGATGGTCTGAGCCTTCGCAGGGGCGTTACGCACAATCTCATCGACAGAGTAGACGAAGAGCCCGCCGAGGCCGAGATAGACCTCGCTGTTTCCATCTTCATCCGGGACAACTGAGAGAGCGCCGAGTTTCTTGCCCGAACGGATCCAGCGCATCACAGCCGGCGACGCGGCACCGCGCGGCAATGGCAGATCCTGATAACCTGCCACACCAAACTCAGTCCTCGCGGTAAATGTTAGATGCAGTTTGCTCTTCAGCCGATGAAGACAGAAGACACCCGCGCCATGGGCAACCGTCTGGCCGACCGCCATATCAATGATGGCGTCAGCATCGAACTGCAACCCGACCTTCAGCGCCTCGGCGAACGGTTCCGGGCGATGGCCGATCCAGTATAGGTTCGCGCCCTCGTTGGGGTCGGATGCACCTGCGACAATAAGCGGACGCCCATCCGCCTGATCAATCACGAGACTTGTGATTGTGGTCGCTGGACGTGTTCCGCGATCGCCCCACGCAATACCCTCATGCGTTTCCCAAACAGGATCTTCAGTTGCGTTCGGAAGGTTGATCGCGACGTAGAGCCGGCTCTCCGCACCTTCGTCCACCGCTGCTGCCAGGGTGATCCGCCCCCGCCGATCCTGGCCAAAAGCAAAGGCAGAGACGCGCGCCTCAGCGCCAAACGCGTCGCTGAGTCTGAGTTGGCGCCAGCCGGTCGCCCCCACGCCACGCAGCGTCATGTAGAGCGCATCATCGCTGCCGATGCTAACCATCATCGGCGCACCTGTGCTGTCTTGAACAACGCGCAGACGTTCATCGGCATCGACGGGACGGGCGTATTCAAAGCTCTCGGTCAACTCGGACGAGACCGTCAGCACAACGTCTTCTGCACCGCTTGCTGGACGTGCGGATAGGACCGCCTTTTGCGGCCGGTGCATTTCGAAACTCATGGCGGTCTCCTCAGGACAACTCTACATCGATGCCGTCGTCCCAGACGGCGTCCCAGGGCGTGGCCCCGATGGCAAGATCCACGATGGTTTTAGGCGCAAGATCCTGGGTGGGTTCTTGGTGAGACAGCGCCCACTGCATCTCGCCGTCTTGCGCGCCTGCGCAGAAGATCCAACGCCCGGACGCATCGTCCTTGGCAAGGTGCCAGACCGGCTGATCCCTGAGCGAAGCCGGCTGTTGGCGATAGGCTCCGACTAGCGTTGCGTCGTCGGCAGCAGTTACCGCAATCTCTGTCTGCTCGACCGGTACGGCCCCGCCGCTCGCATCCTGATAATTCACCGTCATCTGCACGTCGCCGTGATTGGTAAAGCGCAATCCGCTGAACTTCAGCACCTTGGTCCCCGGCAACATCACCATACCGATGCGGCGGAGGTTCACATTGCGTAGCGAGGCGGTCAGGCGGCTCGACAGCGCATCTCCAATCATCTCCTCGACGTCTTCCGAGTCCTTCAAGGTGTTCTTTTTGAAGAGGTTCACAAAACCCGCGATGATGTCCTGGAAGGTATCGGTGACCTTGAAGATCCCCCTGCTATCGGCGCCTGGCTCGTTGCGTTGGACCGATGTCGCGGTGGGGTCGAAATTGATCTCACCGGTGTCCGGGTCGACTGAGACACGAAAGGTTTTCTCGAACGAAAACGTCACCCAGATCGTTTTGCGGCCGATCTCCTTGGATTTCTTGATGGGTTTGAAGTAGCAGATTGCCTGCGTCTTCGCTGTTGCCGAACCTTTCAGACGGATGCTCGATCCACCTTTTGAGACCGATATTGTCGCTGACGTGGTCTTAGACCAGCTTTGGGTTGCGCGAAGTGGATAGACCTTTTCCGTCGTCCCCGTACCGGAGTCCGAGCGACTGAGGCGCCAACGCCTGTTGGTCTCCCGCCGGGTCGAGCAGCCCATCCTGCCGGCCACCTTGGGGATGAAGAACTGATCGAAGAAGAGATCACGCGAGACAACGAACGCACCGTGATCGGGCAACATACTCTCGTCATCGTCGGGCTCGACCAGCCAACTTTTGTCGAAAGCGCCAGCACCAGGTTCAGGCATTGCGCGCTTGTCGGTCACGATCAGATGGTTGAGCGTGCTTTGCGTCGGAGCCGCCTCGTCCTCAAAAATCGAGAGCCGATACTCACGCGGGAGGAAAGTGAGCTTCTTGGCGGCCTTCGCCGCCTTGCGCTCGATGACAAAGCCAAGCCCAAACGCTGTGCCCTTGTCCGCGAAATACTGAGTTAAATAGGCACCGATTTGCGCCGATACTGGCATCGCGTTCGCGGCACCGTTGGGGTCGTTGGTAAGCAACTCGACCACCGTTTTCGAGGGTACGAAGCTCGAGAAATCTGCGTTCTGCACGTCGATCAGCAGGCGCGAGAGCGAAAACTCATCCGCCGGAAAGCCCTTGATCTTCTCCCGCAGCGCCCGATCGAGCTCTTTGCGGGCCGCATGCGCCTTGGTGATATTGACCTTGAACGAGAGCGTCAGCCCATCAAGATCAACCTCCCGCGCCTCCATGGTGATGAAGTCACGATAGGCCATGATACCTTGGCCCAAATGCAGGTTGAAAAACGCGGTCTGTGTGCCGTTGTCTTCGCCGGTCAAGAGGGTCAGGCTCGGCCGCCGGAGCCGCGCTTCAAGACGCATGCCAAGGGCAGGATTGAGCTCGATCGCAAAAGCAGACGGGTCCGCGACCCCATCCTCGGTCCGTGACCGATACCGCCATCGGTTCCACATTGCTTTGAGTTCTGAATTGATTGCGGCCTCGGACACGGCGAACACCATGTCGAAATGGTTTAGTCTATTCATCAAGCGCTCCCCCGAACGTCTTACGCGGCACCTTTTGCCATCTTCTCAATCGCCGCTTCACATTCGACACCAAGCGTACACGGAAAGCGAGACTGACATGATTGTACCGCACGTTTTAGGATGTGCCAAAAGTGATCTTGGCTTACCCTGGCCGTGGCGGACCTCAAGATCGCGCACGACTTCTGCGAGCGCCAGGCGCACGACGCCAATAGCCAGAACAACGGAAAACCAGATGCCAGGGTCAGACGAATAACTTTCCTGAGAGTGCCTCACTTGGCAACTCGGCCGAATTGGGTTGCGAACCCTTTCGCAAGACACCGTTGATTGCTCACACCAACAATGTGCTTGAAAGCTCTTCTGTGCAGTATGTCGTGATCTCTCCTTCTGCTTGTGCTGCGCTGCAAAATAAGTCAGCATCTCTTCTTCAGGCGCGACGTCAAGCTCGCGCGACTCGACAGGAGATTCCACAATGCAGCTCAAGACAATCATCGCTGCGGCCGCCTGTGCCGTCGGCGTGGCCCTAGGTGGTACAGCCGCCATGGCCCAAAAAGCAGGGGGGACGCTGGTCTATCTCGTGCAGCCTGAACCCCCGTCGCTCGCTTCGTATCTTTCCACCTCCGGGCCAATCGGTCTGGTAGCACCTAAGATCTACGAGGGCCTGCTCGACTATGACAAGGACCTCAACATTGTGCCGGCCTTGGCCAAGAGTTTTGAAGTTAGCGACGACGGCAAGACCGTGACCTTCAAACTGCAGGAAGGGGTCACATGGCATGATGGTGAGCCGTTCACCTCAGCCGATGTGCAGTTCACCGTCATGGAAGTGCTCAGCAAGGTTCATCCCCGTGGTCCGAACTCTTTCCGCGAGGTGACCTCGATCGACACACCCGATGAGCTGACCGCAGTGTTCAACCTCGAGAACCCGGCTCCTTATATGATGCGCGCGCTGTCAGCTTATGAAAGCCCGATGGTGCCGAGACACTTGCTCGAAGGTCAAGATGTCCGCAGCGCAGATCTCGCGAACAATCCGGTCGGCACCGGCCCGTTCAAGTTCGTCGAATGGAAGAAGGGCCAGTTCGTCCGTCTCGAGAAGAACGAGAGCTACTGGAAAGAGGGGCTGCCATATATCGATCGTTTGGTCGGTCGCTTCATTCCGGACGCCTCAACCCGGACCGCAGCCATGGAGAATGGCGAGGTCATGTATGGCGCATTCGGTGCGATCCCGAATATCGACGCCGTGCGTCTTCGCGACACCGAGGGCTTCTCCGTCACCACGAATGGTTACGCGATGATCAACCCGGTCTCACTGATCGAGTTCGATACAACGCAACCGCCGTTCGATAATCCTGCACTGCGCAAGGCGATCTCGCTGGCGCTTGATCGGCAGTTCCTGATCGAGAACATCTGGTTCGGCTACGGGAAACCAGCAACGTCGGCTCTATCGTCGAATTTTGCGGCAACCGGTCTCTACCAAGACGCTATGCCAAACTATGTCGCGAACGCAGATCTCGATGCGGCCAACAAGATGCTGGATGATGCTGGCATCACGAAGGATGCGGATGGCGTGCGGGCAAAGGCTGTTCTTGACCTCATCCCTTACGGCGAAGACTGGCGCCGGGCAGGTGAGTACATGAAGCAAGCTCTCGCCCCCATCGGGATCGAGGTGGAACTGCGTTACGAGGACGTACCGACCTGGCTGAAGCGGATCTACCACAACTACGACTTCGCGATGAACGTGAACTACTTCTACCAGTTGCCCGATCCGGTGCTGGGCGTTCACCGCCATTACGGGACCGATCAAATCCGTCAGGGCACGCATTTCGTGAACTCGAGCCGCTACTCCAACCCGGAGCTTGATGCGCTTCTGTCGGCGGGCGCCCAGGAGGCGGACGCCACGAAACGTGCAGAGATCTATGCTGAGATCCAGACGATCCTCGCGAACGACATGCCGGTCGTGAACCTCTTCGAGATGGAGTTCCTCACGGTCTACAATGACAAGCTGAAGGATCACGACACGTCGGCGCTTGGCGCGTATGGCTCCTTCGCCGAAGCCTGGATCGACGAGTAAACTGAACGTGGCGCCGGCCTCCTAGGCCGGCGTCTACCCCGGGGGACCAAGCATGAACCATTCCACGCGGCGGCTACG
>JBCDAQ010000100.1:0-13653 GCA_039185285.1 Pseudomonadota bacterium | reverse complement strand
CCGTGAGGAGTAGAGGTAAACATACGGACCGCGTTGGATGTAGCGTTCCGCTCCGGTCCCTTTCGCGAGCGTTTCATGTTGCTCGACGCTGTCGCCGATTAGCGGTGAAAGGCCTGATGCAATCTTGCGAACACCATCGGGTGTTGCATTCTTCAGGAACGGGATCAGCCAGGGTAGAAGCGCTGGCAGGTGCACGAGATTGAAGAAGAGCGGACCGTCGCGATCAAGCCACATCTTTGGTACTTTCGGAAGAAGGCCGGGAACCGAAACAGGAACTACCGCGCCGCTTGCAAGTATCCCGGCATTGCCGAACGATGTTTGGTTTTCATCACCCGGCATGATCCGATCGACGAGAGTGACTTCATGCCCATCTCGTGCGAGGCATAAGGCACAGGAAACACCTGTAATGCCACCTCCCAAAACGATAATGCGCATCTTAAACCTCGAACAATTGCAAAATACGCTCTTCCCGAAGGTGATTTTTGTCAACAGCTTGCGGTGAGACAATGGCAGCGAGTGTCAAGTTTTGGTGCAGCTAACAACCTCTGGTCGAAAATCCACGGGTAGGGGGTAGATCTCCGAGAGACCCACCAGATCTCCAGCAATGGCTTGACCCACAAGATGGCCGATACCGAGGCCGATTTTATAGCCCCCAGATGCCAAGTATAGACGTGGCGCATCAGGAACACGCCCAATCGTGGGCTCCCGCCCCGGCGGCTTTGGCCGTATTCCAGCCCAGCGCTCGACTACGGTCGCGTTGGCGAGAGCTGGGCACAGGTGACGTGCTCGGTCGATTACATCATCGAGAGCGTCGTCATGACCTGGCATTGTCCATTCCGTCTCGCTCGTTGAGCCGACGGCGACTGTGCCGCCAGGTTGCGGGACGATGTAGAGATGCGGCATCTGAACGACGGGCATCTTTTCTGGCGTTTCAGCGCGGAGCAAGGCGGCCTGGCCTTTGACGCCTTTACCGGCACGAGTTTGGGCGAGCCGGGGGCTTTGCCATCCGGCAGCAACGATGATCATACCAGCTGATACTGTTTCATCGCGGAAGCGTACCAAACCAAGTTGGCCGTCGACCTCGAGCGCTTCTGCTCCGAGCCTAAGATCGGCTTGCTTCCGAACAGCCGCCGCTAGGGCTTCGATGTAGAGCCTCGGCATTACCCGGCCCGAGAGCGTGTCCCGGACCAATCCGAAGGGGCAGCTCTCTGCTGGCAGAAAGCCAGTTATCTCAGTCGGCACGGTGTCCAAAACCTCAAAACGCGCATGGTCTCGCCAATGAGCCTCAGCATCGAAGACGTGTTCTTGGGCCCGAGCGCGAGCGCGTTGATCTGCGAGGGGGCTTAGCCTGCCGGATCGGTGATAGCCAGTGGGCAGGCCGGTCTCCTCAGTTAAGGCCTGGGTCGCGCCCTCGAGGCTCAGCAAGGCATCAAGTTGGAACTGCTTCATCGGTCGCCAGCGAACCGGCATATGGGGGGTAAGGGCGCCGACAACACCGCCACTTGCGCCAGCGCCAGGACGGTCGCGATCGACACACAGGACTTTCAAGCCCGCCCGAGCACAGGACAAGGCTGTCCAGAGACCAAACACGCCGGCGCCGATGACCAAAACGTCAGGTCGTTTGCTCATGGTTGCGCCTGCTCCTAAACTTTATCAGAACACGCCCATGACAGATCACAAAGGCGAAGAAAAGTTAGCGGGTATCACTTGGCGCGATGGTGTGCCCATCTCGCGTCGATTCGACGATCCCTACTACACACTCAGCGATGGTTTGGCGGAGACAGAACATGTTTTTTTGGCAGGCAATGCATTGTCTGAGCGGTGGGAGGGCGCGCGTGAAGCGCATGTAGCGGAATTGGGATTTGGCACGGGGTTGAACTTTCTGGCAGCTTGGCGTCTCTGGCGCCGCGTCGCGACGCCTGGCGCGTTGCTGACCTTCACCTCGTTCGAGCGGTATCCGCTTACGAAGGAGGAAATGCAAAGATCGTTGTCCAACTGGCCGAGTTTACCTTTTGAGGCGTTGTTGGATTGCTGGCCCTTTGAAGGTTGCGTCAACTTCGGAGATTGCCGGCTTGAGCTGGTCCTCGGCGATGCCCGCGAGACCTTGCCAACGTGGCAGGGTCGGGCGGAGGCCTGGTTTCTAGATGGCTTTGCACCTGCCCGAAATCCGGAGCTTTGGGGCGCGGATTTGCTCGCTCAAGTTGCGGCACATACATCGCCCGGCGGAACGTTCGCGACTTATACGGCTGCGGGTCATGTCCGGCGGGCTCTGAAAGAGGCCGGTTTCAACGTTCGCCGCATACCCGGGTTTGCCCATAAGCGCCATATGAGTGTTGGCAGATTGAAGGCGTAATTACGCTTTTCAAACCGGTTCTGTCACTCTATCTCGCCGGATCAGCACGGCAGGATTAGGTTCAATGGATAAAATGACAGATCATCCACTTCTTCTTGGTGTTGATACCGGCGGTACCTACACGGACGCCGTTCTCGTGGATGAAATGCGGATGGAAGAAGGTCCTTCCAGTGTTCTGGCAGCGGCGAAATCATTAACCACGAGAGATGATCTTGCTCGCGGCGTCGGTGACGCGATTTCTCAGGTGATGGGTGCGGCCGTGAAACCTGGGCGGATCTCGATGGTGGCGCTCTCGACGACCCTGGCCACAAATGCCTTGGTTGAAGGGCAGGGCGGGCGGGTGGCTCTCATCATGATTGGGTTCGACCCAGCGGATATCGAGCGGCAGGGTTTGGGTGAAGCCTTGGGCAGCGATCCGCTCATCCAACTTCCAGGCGGTCACGACGCGATGGGGGCCGAGAAAGCTGCTTTCAACGAAGATGCTCTGATCCAGGCGCTGGAAGGGGTGCGTGTTGGTGGTTTCGCGATCTGTGGTCATTTCGGGGTGCGCAATCCGGCGCATGAACTGATTGCGCGGGACATTATTCGTTCCAAAACAGACCTGCCGGTGACTTGCAGCCATGAGCTTTCTGCCCAGGTCGGTGGCCCAAAGCGCGCCCTAACGGCGCTTCTGAACGCCCGTTTGATCGGCATGATCGACCGATTGATCGCGGGTGTTGAGGATCTCCTAACGGATCGTGAGGTCAAAGCCCCTTTGATGGTGGTTCGTGGTGATGGCTCTTTAGTTTCAGCGCGTTTCGCGAGGCAGCGACCCATTGAGACGATCCTGTCGGGTCCGGCTGCAAGCCTTGTGGGGGCGGGCTGGTTAACAGGTGCGCGGGACGCCGTCGTTTCGGACATCGGTGGAACAACAACAGATATTGCTGTGCTGAAAGACGGACGGCCGCGTATCGACCCGGCTGGTGCTGAGGTCGGTGGCATGCGCACCATGGTCGAAGCGGTTGCAATGCGCACGCATGGCTTAGGCGGGGATAGCGAAGTTGGGATTGCGTCGACCGGTCTCAAGGCGAGACTGACCCTCGGCCCGCGGCGGGTGATCCCGGTCTCATTGTTGGCCACGACTGCGCCGGATCTTGTGTATTCCACCTTGAGGCGACAGCGTGATGCGGCGCGCAGTGGCGAGCTCGACGGCCAGTTCTATGTCGCCCTGCGCCCTGATACAGGGGATCTTGACGCGTCCGACGCGGCATTTTTGGAGCGGTTGCAAGAGGGACCGCAATCATCAGATCGGTTGTTCCGCAATCGGATGGAGCGCATGGCGGCTAAACGTCTTGTGAGCCGGGGCCTTATCGGTCGTTCAGGCTTAACGCCATCGGATGCGGCCCACATTTTAGGGCGTCATGATGGATGGGAAAGCGAAGCGGCTGTTTTGGCTGGTCAAGTCTTCGCCGCACGTCGTGGAAATGACGGCAAAGCTGTATCTCAGAGCGCAGAGGCTCTCGCCGAGAGGATTTTAGGCGATCTTGTCCGTCAGTCGGCGGAAAAGGTGCTCGATGCGGCCCTTCAGGAAGATGGATTTAGCGGTAAAGCGCTTTCATCTGGCCTGCTCGCGCAGGCGGCATTGGATGGGCACGAAGGCTTGGTCATACCCCGCCTGTCACTGCGAGACCCTTTGATCGGATTGGGAGCCTCGGCGCCGACCTACTATCCAGATGTTGCTGAAACCCTGGGTTCAGTCGGTTTGATCCCAGATCACGCAGGCGTCGCCAATGCGGTTGGTGCCGTGGTAGGCGGGGTCCGCCTCAGCCAAACAGCGGCAATCAGTGTACCGCGAGAAGGTATTTATCGCGCCCATCTCCCTGCCGGCCCAAAAGACTTTCTTTCGGAGCAGGAGGCGACTGATGCGTTGTCCGAGAAGCTACGCGAAGTTGTGGCTTTGGCAGCTGCAGAGGCGGGTGCGGCAGAGATTGAAATCAACCAAGCGGTCGAGCGGAGCACGGCAGATATCGAGGGTGTAGCGACCCTCATCGAAGCCCATCTCACGATCACGGCAACTGGGCGACCGCGTCACGCTCATGATGTGTCTCTCGAGCCATTCAAAGCTATGTCATCTTTCTAGTCTGGCTTGCCCAATCGACCTTGCCCGTGTCATACACAATCTATGCGGGAAAGGAGGCACCAATGATCATCGCGGCGGCCGCTTATGCATTAGATTGGCACGACAGCTGGATCACCTACGAGAAGAAAATCACCGAGTGGGTGGAAGGCGCTGCTGAGGCGGACGCAAAACTTCTCGTGTTTCCCGAGTATGCCGCGATGGAGATGGCGTCATTGGGCGGTAAGCAGGTCGCGGCTGATCAAGAGCAGGCCATGCGTTCGGTCAGCGAGCTGGTGCCCACGATGGATGCCCTCTTCAAGCGGCTGGCTGCGCGAAATGATCTTTTGATCGCCGCACCGGGCGGGCCGGTTTTTGAATCGGACAAAGAGCAGCCTGTGAATCAGACGAGGTTGATTGGACCGGCAGGGTCGATTGCAGCACAGGACAAGATGTTCCTGACCAAAGCCGAAAGCGGCGACTACGGCATGCAAGCCGGAGATACCGTTCGGCTCTTTGAAACCGAACATGGGGTGATTGGCATCTTACCGGGCTACGATACGGATTTCCCGATGATCGCCCGGCAAATGGTTGATGCGGGGGCTACGGTTTTGCTGGTTCCCTCTTTTTCCGAGACGGCAGCGGCGTATTGGCAATTGCGCATTGGCGCGATGGCAAGGGCATTAGAGACATATTGCGTCGTTGCACACTCACCGCTCGTTTGTCCTGTGCCGTGGCTGCCCTGGCAAGGTGATGGGGTTGGGGCGGCAGGGATTTACGCTCCCCCGGGTTTTGGGGGCGCAGATACGGGCGTGTTGGATGAGGGGCCAATGGATCAACCCGGCTGGGCCGTGGCAGACGTTTCGATAGAGGCGCTCTCGCAGATGCGCGAAGATGGTGAGGCGTCGATACACATGGACTGGGCCCATCAAGAAAAGCTTAGCGGTTCGGTTCAAGTGGCAGCTCCGGCGGAGGCTGAACAGCGCGCGCGCTTTTCAAGAGCGGGATAAAGAAAACCCAAGAAAGCCGCTCTCAATAAAAGTAGGAGTGCGGTCGCGGCCCAAAGGCCATGGTTGCCCAACGCATCCGTCATCACCCAGCTGAGCGGCAGGAAGATTGCGGCCGACGCGATCATCGCATTGCGCATCCCGGCACCTTCCGCAGCACCAACGAAGATTCCATCCATTTGAAATGCCAGCACGCCAAACAGAGGCATGAAAGTAGCCCATAGGACATATTGCATGGCGACTTCACGAACCTCTTCGACATTGGTGAACAGGTTTACTAGCTGGCGTGCCGCGAGACTGGCCAAGATCGAGAAAACCAGTGCCAGAACCACGGCCGCCGTGCTTGATACGATCACTGATCGGCGCAGCCGCTCTAGCGAGCCCGCACCCAGGGCCTGACCAACCAGTGTTTCTGCAGCAATGGCGAAGCCATCAAGCGCGTAGGCAGAGATGTGCAGGAACAGGATCAGTATTCCGTTTGCGGCCAGCACTGTGTCTCCTTGCAAGCTGCCCAGGCGCGTGATCCAGGTGAAGCAGATGACAAGGAGCAGCGATCGAACAAAGAGATCGCGGTTGAGTGACATTACCTGGGTCAACTCAGTTCGATCCAAAAGGCGCCGCCAATCTACCTGCCAATCTTTGGGGGCAATCATGCGTCCACGGCTCCATGCCCGCCAGAGGCCAAGGGCCAAGCCGCAATAGGAGGCCAGCACAGTGCCGATCGCCACACCCTCAACCCCCCAGCCAAGGCCAAGAACGAAGAAGACATTGAACATGATGTTCAAAACCGAGATGATGAGCTGCATCTCAAGCAGCCGCCTGGTCAGCTCTTGACCCGCGAACCAGCCGATCAGTGCATAGTTGGCAAGCTCGGCTGGGAAACCAATGGCACGGATCTGGAAGTAAGTGGCGGCAAGGCTTTCCGCCTCCGCCGAGCCTTCGAACAACGCAAGGCCCAGGCGCGTCAAAGGGTTTTGTAGGGCGAACAGCACCACTGCGATGACGCCAGCGACGATTAATCCACGGATCAGTGTATTAATCACCCTTCGCGGTACTCCGGCGCCCAGAGCCTGGGCCGTGAGCCCTGATGTACTCATATGCAGGAAGTTAAACATGCCCGTATAGAGCGCGAAGAGAGCGGCACCCAGAGCCACAGCCGCCAAGAAGACTTCAGATCCCAAATTGCCGATAATTGCGGTGTCGATTGCGCCTTGGAGGGGCACCGTCGCATTTGACAACATGACGGGCAGGGCAATAGCGCAAACACGCGTGTACGTTATGGGCTCATCCGTGGCCGAGTCGTCGGTTTGCGTCATCCCGGTGTCAGGTTAAGCGCGATAGAGATTCGCACATCTTTCCCATGGTAAGGCCGCACCCCGTGGCTCAACCAAGAGGGAAACAGGATCAACGTACCTGGGATCGGACGAATGATCTCATTTGTTCCGACCGACAAGCCGCCGTTTGTCCTGAAGGCAAGTTCAGGCGCAAGCATGGCTGGTCCGACACCGCGCGGATCCGCAATCTCAAACTCACCACCAAGTTCTGGATCTTCTGCGGCCCCGCCGTCTCGGACATAGTATGTCGCCGACCAATAGGCGCCAGGATGCGTGTGAAACTCGTTGCCCTGACCCGCGCGGTTTACATTGGCCCAAGCATTCATCCGCCAACGGATTGCCACCTGCTGTCCCGTACGATCGCATGTCAGCTGGTTCGCAAGTTGTTTTGCGGTCTCGATAACTGTTTTGCCCGCATCGCCGCTCCAGATCTCGAAGTCGGTCGGGCTTTGCCAGCCCCCCCAATTCGAGTGGTGAACTGAAGGGACTTTTGCCTCTCTCTCGAAGATCGCCTTTTCCAACGCCGAATTAATCTGCTCGTGGTTTGGGAGCCGAAAAATGGCAACGGGCGTGGGAAAGAGCGGGCGCAGCTGCACCTGCGGTGAGGCGTCTTGAGGGGAGTCGATTCTCATGGGGTGAGCGTGCTCGATTTTTGAGGCAGGTGCAATTTTACTGCTGGCGGTTCTGGGATCTCAACTCGCGGTCTCCCCGTGCAAATGGGTATCTGGAACCTCCAAGGGAGAGCGCCTTTCAACTGGGCATCAGGAAATTGCCGCGCATTGAGGCAATAGGGCGATCTCGCTCATCCTGCCAGGCAGTGACATGTATGTGGACTACACGTCGACCGGCTTTCTGTACAATGGCTCTCGCGAAGGTTTCTTGGGGACGCGCAGATCTGAGGTAATCGATTGTCGCGTCGATCGTTTTTGGAATGCTGGGAAGATGCGGCCGATCCATCTGATCGGGTGTCGTCGTGTCGGACGCGCTTACTTGCAGCCAGCCGAGTTGGATTTGGGCTGTAACCTCCAAGAATGCGCCCATGATACCCCCGTGGATCGCCGGAAGAAAGGGATTGCCAACGAACTTTTGTCTGAACGGGAGATGGGTCGTTAGCTCATCGCCAAGGCGTTCAACCTCTATCTCCAGAAACCGATAGTAGGGGACGCTGTCGATCAGTGCTAATAAGGCTGCATCCCGGCTCTGCTCAAGGTCCATGGATTCTGAGCTCACGGCTTCGTCCCTTCGCGGATAAACGCACCGGTCGCGGTTGCAACAAGTTCCTCGGTCCCGTCGTGATAAGCGGAGGCCCGAGTGAATGCGATTGAGCGGGTTTCGCGATAACACTCCGCCCGGCATAGTATCCGCAATCCCTTTCTGGCAGGGCGCATGTAGTCGATCCGCAGATCTAGGGTTGCCGTGCTTGCGGGCCGTTTTTCGCTCGCCATCACGGCTGCCCCGCAAGCTGTATCCAGAAGGGCGGTGACGACACCTCCGTGCAATACACCGCTTTGCGGATCACCGACTAAGTACTCAGACCACGGCACGGACAAGATTGCGACGCCGTCTTTAGCAAAATGCATCCGCATACCGATATCTCCGGAATGGGGAATGCTATTGATGAGTGTGCCCTCGGGATCGAAGGATTCCGGCAGGTCGTAGAGAGAGGTATTGGCCATGTGGCAAAATCCAATTCGTATTGGGGCGGTCTAACGAGAGCGAGGTGAAAACGAAAGGCCTGCGTTTTTTGACGTAAACGTCAACTCTTTTAGTTGACGCGCACGTTAACTTCCCTCATATTCAGCGTCAATGGAGGACGCGCAATGACAATGACGGAATCGACGGAGCAGACTTTTACGATTGGCGAGCTTTGCCAGGAGTTCGACGTGACACCACGTACCTTGCGGTTCTACGAGTATAAGGAGCTGTTGGCACCGATCCGCGATGGGCAGCGCCGTCTATTCACGGTGCGAGATCGTGCACGGTTGAAGTTGATCCTGCGTGGAAAACGATTTGGCTTCTCTCTTGCTGAGATTAAGGATCTTCTGGATCTTTACCACTTGGGAGATGGTCAGGTTACACAATTGTCCGCGACACTCGAGACGGCGGAGCGCCATCGCTCTGAACTGGTCGCAAAGCGCGACGAACTGGAGGCGGCGATTCAGGATTTGGACGCACAAGTCAAAGTAACTCAAAGGCTGTTGTCAGAACGCGCAGGGTTACGAGCCGCGGAATAGTTCACAGCGACCTACTTAACTCATCCCGCCGATTTCTCGGGCGGGACCACTATCATCGGTAACACCAAACGGAGACTCTCATGACCGTTTACAATCCGCCCGTTCGGGACCTTTCGTTCGTCTTGCACGAAGCACTCAAAATTCACGATCTGAAAGAGATCACCGGCTATGAGGAGCTGTCGGAAGACTTTAACGCAGCCATTCTGGATGAGGCTGGAAAGCTGGCCCGCGATGTGCTCGCCCCGATTAACCAGATCGGCGATCAACAAGGTTGTAAGCTTGAGAACGGTGTGGTGCGCACGCCGGATGGGTTCAAAGAAGCCTACGACATGATGCGCGAAGGTGGTTGGCCAGCCATGGACTGCAATCCGGAGTATGGCGGCCAGGGGATGCCAGCCGTCATTACGCTGATGGTTGGTCTGATGAACTCTGCCGCGAACCTGGCGTTTTCGATGTATCCTGGCCTTACCCATGGATGTTACTCGGCGATTGAAGTTGCTGGCTCCGAGGAGCAGAAGCAGAAATATCTTCCGAAACTGGCGTCCGCCGAGTGGGGTGGGACGATGAACCTGACCGAGCCGCATTGCGGCACGGATCTTGGCATGCTCCGCACCAAAGCGGTCCCGCAAGACGATGGAACCTACAAGATCTCCGGCCAGAAGATCTTCATCTCGTCCGGCGAACATGACATGGCCGAGAACATCATACACCTGGTGCTTGCAAAGATCCCAGGTGGTCCAGATGGGACCAAGGGTATATCGCTCTTCATCGTGCCGAAATTTATGGTCAATGACGATGGTTCGCTCGGGGCTCGTAATGGTGTCGCCTGTGGTAAGATCGAAGAGAAGATGGGCATCCACGGCAACTCGACTTGTGTGATGAATTATGACGAGGCGACCGGCTTCCTCGTAGGTGAAGAGCACAAAGGCCTCCAAGCCATGTTCGTCATGATGAACGAAGCGCGGATGGGCGTTGGGCTGCAAGGTCTGGCGGTTGCCGATGCAGCTTACCAAAACTCGGCAATCTATGCGAAAGATCGCCTGCAGGGACGGGCTGTGACGGGCAAACAGAACCTCGAAGGCCCTGCCGATCCACTGATCGTGCACCCGGATGTCCGCCGGTTGCTGATGGATCAGCGCTCCTTTGTTGAGGGTGGCTACGGCTTCCTAGCTTGGGTGGCGATGCTCTTGGATGCGGAGAAGCACCATGAGGACGAAGAGCAGCGCAAGAACGCTGGCCTGATGGTTTCATTGCTTACGCCGATCGTGAAAGGCTTTTTGACCGAGGAGGGCTATCGCCTGACCGCGCAAGCTCAGCAGATCTATGGCGGGCACGGATACATCGAAGAGTGGGGCATGTCGCAATACGTCCGCGACGCTCGGATCACCATGATCTACGAAGGTGCCACGGGCGTTCAGGCGCTCGATCTGGTTGGGCGCAAGCTGGGCATGAAGGGCGGCGCTGCCATCATGGGCTTCTTCGACTACATCAAGGGCTACATTAAAGAGAATGAGAACGATCTGACGCTTGCTCGTGATTTCCTTGAGCCACTGAAAGAAGCCTCGAAGGATCTGCAACAGGCTGCAATGTTCTTCATGCAAGCGGGCATGAAGGATCCCAACGCGGCGCTCGCAGGGTCGGTCGACTTCATGTACCTGTTCGGGCACGTTTGCATGGGCTTGAGCTGGAGCCGCCAGGCGAAAGCTGCTTCTAAAGCTTTGCAAGAAGGCACTGCGGATGAGCAGTACTACATCAACAAGCTGACAACCGGGCGCTACTACATGACAAGGATTCTGCCTGAGACGAAACTGCGTCTGGCCCGGATTCAAACTGGTGCTGCGCCGGTAATGGACCTTCCCGCGGAAGCATTCTAAGCTGTTTGGCACCCCAGAACCCCTGGGGTGCCTTTCAACTTGGTAGGGGAGGGTTCTGCGAATGCTCTCGCGTCTCTGTCTGCTCGGATGCCTTCTTTTTTCGACCTCAGCGGCGATTGCGGAGTCCAGTGATACCGAGGCTTTGAGCAAACGGGTTAGTGCCTATGCCGCGGCGATGCAGAGCAAGTCCTACGAGGGCATTATCGATGTTGTGCCGACCCGCATTTTGTCGATGATGGCTGGGCTTTCCGATACGGATGTCGCGACGCTCAAAGCTGCAATGATCCAGCAGACCCAGCAAGCTATCGCAACAATCGATGTCCTGGAGTTTGAGATCGATACACGCAATCCCGACTACAAGAGAACATCGAATGACGTCCCTTTTGTGTTTCTCCCAACCGCGGCGGTGATGGCCGTCCCGGGCGTTGGGAAGGTAGAGTCGTCGACCAGCACATTGGCTCTCAAGGACGGAGGGGAGTGGTTCTTGTCGGCCATAGACTCGCCTCAGCAAATCGCCATTATTCGCCAAGCTTACCCGGGGTTTAGTTCAATCGACTTCCCGAGTGGTACGAGCAAGCCGGCTGAATAGACCGCAATACTCGAGGGACAATGACCGAGATCTTCCATCTGTCGAGCGATGCAGACGGTATCGCAACCCTGACCTGGGATCTGCCTTATGCGAGCATGAACGTGCTGACCGAGGCGGGGATCATTGAGTTGGAAGAAAAGATTCCAGCACTCCTCGCCGATGAAAGCGTTCGCGGCATCATTTTGACATCCGGAAAACCCGATTTTGCAGGCGGCATGGATCTGCCCACGATCCTTGATTACAAGCGGAAAGCTCTCGCCTCGGACCGGCCGGCCGAGATGCTCTTTTCCTTTACCATGCGCCTTCATGGTCTGTTGCGGGTGATCGAACGCGGCGGGATGGATCCGAAAACGCTAAAAGGTGGCAAGCCAGTTGTCTGGGCAGCCCCCGGAACCGGGGTCGGCATTGGGACCGAGCTTGCTTTGGCCTGCCACCACCGGATCGCAGCAGATAATCCGAACGCACGCTTTGGGTTGCCAGAAATCAAGATTGGCATTTTCCCTGGATCTGGAGGGACCACCCGCTTGATCCGTATGCTGGGCCTCATGGGATCGGCTGAGTTTTTGCTCGAGGGAAAGATCGTTCCGCCACATCGTGCTCTCAAAGCAGGTTTGATCGATCAGGTCGTCCCGAAAACAGAACTGCTCCCCGCCGCAAAGCAGTGGATCTTGGCGTCATCAGAAGACGATGTTATCAAACCTTGGGATCGAACGAGTTTCAAGATTCCAGGGGGCGCACCCTACACCGCCGCGGGTTTTCCAAGTTTTGTCGGTGGCATGGCTTTAGCCCATGGCAAAACCAAAGGTGTCTATCCAGCGATAAACGCGATGCTTTCGGCCATCTACGAAGGAGCGATGTTGCCCTTTGACGCGGCGATTCGGGTCGAAGCGCGCTACTTCACCAGTGTTCTGATGCATCCGTCCTCGGAAGCGATGATCCGAACCGTCTTCATAAACAAGCAAGCGCTTGAAAAAGGGGCTAGGCGGCCAGCAGGACTGCCAGACCTCTCAGTAAAGAAGATCGGTATTCTGGGGGCTGGCATGATGGGGGCGGGGATTGCGCGCGCATCGGCAGAGGCTGGTATTGACGTTGTTCTGCTCGACCAAGATCAAATTAGCGCTGATCGTGGCGTGGCGGTGATCCGTGTTGGTCTTGAAAAGAACGTAAGCAAAGGTCGTCTCTCACGTGAGAAGTGTGAGGCGACGCTCTCTCGGATCACGGCAACCTCTGAGTACCGGGCTCTTCAGGAGGTAGATTTGATCGTTGAGGCGGTTTTTGAAGACCCGACGATCAAGGCAAAGGTCACCCGGTTGGCGGAAGCTCAGATCTCATCTGATGCTGTTTTTGCAAGCAATACATCGACCCTCCCAATCGCGGATCTCGCCAAAGCATCAGAGCGGCCCGAGAGGTTTATCGGTATCCATTTCTTCTCTCCGGTCGATCGGATGCTGCTCGTCGAGATCATCAAAGGGCCGCAGACAGGAGATTTTGCCGTCGCCAAAGCGCTCGACTTCGTTCGACAGCTGCGAAAGACGCCGATCGTGGTGAATGATGCGCCCTTCTTCTATGCCAATAGATGCATTTCAGCCTATGCGCGCGAGGGTATGGGGATGATCGCTGAAGGGATTGCGCCCGCTTTGATCGAGAACGCGGCCAAAGCGATCGGCATGCCGCTCGGGCCGTTGCAGCTAAAAGATGAAACATCGCTGGAGCTTGCCTATGCAATCGCCAAGGCTGCGCGTGATGGTCAAGGCTCAGCCTACCTTGAAGCTTCCGCGGATGAGGTTGTCCGTGTGATGGTCGAAGAACACGACCGCCGAGGCCGCAAGAATAAAGCAGGCTTTTATCAATACGATGAGGCTGGGAAACGGGCAGGAATTTGGCCAGGCTTATCAGATATTTGGACGGTTTCTGCCGTGCAGCCAAGCTTTGACGAGATCAAAGACAGACTAATCCTTTCCCAAGTCTTAGAAGCGGTTCGCGCTTATGAAACTGGGGTCTTAACCAGCATTGCTGAGGGAGATGTTGGTGCCGTTCTGGGATGGGGATTTGCCCCTTGGTCTGGCGGTCCCTTCGGATGGATCGATATGGAAGGCCCGAGATCTGTTCTCGCTCGGAGCGAGGCACTCGAAAACAGATTTGGATTGCGCTTCGACCCGCCCGCCTT
>JBCDAQ010000099.1:0-13689 GCA_039185285.1 Pseudomonadota bacterium | reverse complement strand
GGCTTCATCCAGATCTCATAGCCGAGATCCCCGGTGAAGCTGACCCGGCCGACCAGGCAGGGCGCCATGGAGACATCTATCTCCTTGAAGCCCATGAACTTGAAGTTGGCATTATCCACCTCGATGCCCGTCACCGCATCCAGCACCGCCCGCGCCTTTGGCCCTGCGATCGAGAGGCCGCACATGCCGAGACCGATGACATCGACCGTAACCGAGCCATCCTCGGGCAGGTGCTGCTGGAACCAGCGGTTATAATAGACCTCCGCCATGCCGGAGCCCGCGAGGAAGAACCGCTCCCCCTGCCCCGGTTTTGCAGCCAACGTCGCGAGCGACAGATCCCCGATCAGCTTGCCGTCTTCCTTCAGCATCGGCGCGAGCGTCATGCGCCCCGGGTTCGGGATCTTGCAGGCGAGGATCCGATCCAGCCAATCCCGCGCGCCGGGCCCGGAGACCATGAATTTCGAGAAGCCCGAGATCTCCATCATGCCCACACCGCCCCGCACGGCGGCAACCTCGGCCTTTACATGCTCGAAATCGGTCGACCGGCGCCAGGAGAACACATCCCGCGTGCCATCGGGCGAGAACCAGAGCGGCGCTTCCAGACCCCAACTGTCGCCCCATTGGGCGCCCATCTCCGAGAGTTTGTCGTAGATCGGCGTGGTTTTGTAGGGCCGGGCCGCCGGGAGCTCCTCGTTCGGGAACTTGATCGAGAAGCGGCGCGAGTAATTCTCCTGCACCTTCGGGTTGGTATAGCTCATCGAGGCCCAGTCGCCATAGCGCGCGACATCCATGGCCCAGACGTCAAAGCCCGGGTCTCCTTGGGTCATCCAATTCGCCAGCGCAAGGCCGACCCCACCGCCCTGGCTAAAGCCCGCCATCACGCCGCAGGCGGACCAGAAGCCGGGCAGGCCGATGATTGGGCCCACCAGCGGGTTGCCGTCGGGCGCAAAAGTGAAAGGCCCGTTGATGATCTGCTTGATACCCGCATTGGCGAAGGCAGGGAAATGCTCGAAGCCCACTTCCAGCGACGGCGCGATCCGGTCGATATCCGGTTGCAGCAGCTCGTGGCCGAAGGTCCAGGGCGTCTCCCGCTCGGACCAGGGAACGCAGGCTTTCTCGTAAGTCCCCATGAGCATCCCACCGCGTTCCTGGCGGAGATAGAGCTCGCCGTCGAAATCCACCGCGTGGATGACTTCTTTGCCGGTTTTCGCGTTGATCTCGGCGACTTCCGGCATGTCCTCGGTCAGGAGATACATGTGCTCCATCGCCAGCACGGGCAGTTCGAGGCCAACCATCCGGCCCACTTCGCGGGCCCAGAGGCCACCTGCATTGACCACATGCTCACAGGTGACATCGCCCTTGTTGGTCTTTACCAGCCATTCGCCGTTCTCCTTCAGCAGAATATCCTCGACCTTGGTGTGCTGGTGGTACTCGGCCCCCAGTTTCTTGGCCGATTTCGCATAGGCCCAGGTGACGCCAGAGGGGTCCAGGTGGCCATCCACGAAGGTCTTTAGCGCACCGACAAACTGCGCGGGATCGAGGAGCGGCATCAGCTCCTGCGCCTCTTCCGGCGTGATCACTTCGGACTGGATGTCCTGGTATTTGCCCTTGGCGGACATGGATTTCAGCCAGTCGAACCGCTCAGGCGTGCTCGCCAGCATGACGCCGCCGGTCATGTGGAAACCGGTGGATTGCTCCGAGAGTTCCTCGATCTCCTTGTATAGGCTGATCGTGTATTTCTGGAGCTTTGCAACATTCGGGTCGCCATTGATCGTGTGGCAGCCGCCCGCCGCGTGCCAGGTGGAGCCCGAGGTCAATTCCGAGCGCTCCAGCAGCATCACATCCGTCCAGCCCGCCTTGGCCAGATGGTAGAGAACGGAGCAGCCGACGACGCCACCTCCGATGACAACGACTTTCGCGTGGCTCTTCATGGTCAGACCTCCCTGGAGCGATGCGCCTATCATGGACGGCGGGCCGCGTCCGGGCGCAAGAAAACGACCGATCTGGAACGGAATTACGACAAAGCGCTGTGTCCACCCAATCACGCCTTCACAACAGTGACGTTTGCAATCGCGATGCTGGACGCGCGAAGCACGACCGCCTAAAAGCGAGGCGGATTTTCGGAACGAGGACAGCTCATGCTGAAAGATCGCTTGCCCCCAAAATACCTTGGCCTCGCGTCTCGCGGGTTCGCTGCCGCAGCGCTGCTTGCTCTAGCCGCATGCGGAGACGAGGAAGCGCCCGCGCCAGAGGCTTCGTCGACCAGCCAAGTGCCAAGCGCCTCGGTTCAGGCAAATGCGAGTTGGCTTGACCTCGCGCCGTGCGGACAACCTCAGACAGGTGCTGTGCATTATCGCGTGGGTGGTGCGGTCGTTGTGCTTGAACAGGCGATCGTACAACGCGTGGTCCTCAGTCAAGGCAGCTTAACGCAAGAAATCGATCCCGCGAAACCGCTGGGCGATCAGTTACCAAAAGGAACGGGTTGTGCCGATAACCCGTTGAGTGTCGCTGGCGTGATCACGCGTTCCGAGTTTCAGAGTGACTTGTTGGAAGGAAGTGTCACGCTCTTTCCGGTCATCCCGGAACTGATCGGCAGCTATCAACAAGTGGTGACGCAGTTGCGCGAACAACGCCCGGCGAATGCTTGTCAGGACGAGCAAGATGGTTTGCTGATCTGCTTCGGCCAGGAGCGCCAAAACGATGTGGCGACCGATGTTGCCTATGTGATCGCGGCGGATACGAACATCAGACTTGCGACCGGCGGGCCGCTTTTCGCACGCTGCGAGATCCAAGAAGGACGCCCAGTTGGATGCAATCTGGGCGACGCTGCCAGCCAGCAGATCTTTTATGACGCGACGCTGCGGCGCACGCCAACCTCGGCCGCTGACCTAAAGGCCGCCCACGATCAAGTTCGCGAGAAGTTCGCAGCGTTCCGGAATGCAGGCAATACATGAGAATACTAGTTACGAATGACGACGGGATCACCGCGCCTGGGCTGTCGGTGGCTGAGCAGATCGCGGCTGAAATAGCTGGCCCAGACGGCGAGGTTTGGGTCGTCGCCCCGGAGAGCGAGCGCTCGGGCGCTAGTCATGCGATCACTTATGTCAGCGGTCTGCGCTTTTCCCAGGTTGGCGAGCGCCGCTTCGCGGTCGAGGGATTTCCTGCCGATTGCGCCCTTGTCGGGCTTCACAAGGTTCTCAAAGAAACACCACCCGATCTGGTCATCTCCGGCGTCAACCGAGGGCACAACGTGGCCGAGGACGTTGTCTATTCGGGAACCGTCGGGGCCGCGATGGAGGGCGGATTGGCGGGCGTTAAGTCAATTGCGCTGAGCCAGTTCTACTCAAAAGACAGCCCCGGTGATCTGTTCTCCGCCTCCAAAGCCCATGGTGTCGACGCCGTTCGCAAGGTGATGCAGATGCCCTTCGCGGAGAAGTCGTTCTACAATGTCAATTTCCCGGCGGTTTCAGGCGATGAGGTGAAAGGCATGATGGTCTGCCCTCAGGGCCTGCGCGCTGAGGCGACCTTCGATGTGATCGAATATCAAGCCCCCAATGGGCGGGACTTTCAATTCCTGCGTCATGCCACACGCAATCAGTCCGCGACCGAGGGATCAGACGCGCGAATGTGTCTGGAGGGATGGATTGCCGTGACGCCCTTGCGCCCGCAAATGACTGCGCGAGACCTTTTGGAAGGCGCCCGCGCGGCGCTGGGCTGACAGGCTGACAAGGGAGCGCTAGAGTGGACGTGGCTTTTGGGGGAACCACGATGGAAGCGGCGGATCGCCAACAGGGCATGATGCAGCTGATCTTTGCGCTGAGAAGTGCTGGGATCACCGATCGCGCCGTGTTGGATGCGATGGAGGCGACGCCTCGTGATCTTTTCGTAGATCGGACTTTCAAAGAGCGCGCCTATGAAAACAGGCCGCTACCCATCTCCTGCGGTCAAACGATTTCGCAACCGTCGGTTGTCGGCATCATGACCGAGGCGTTGGAGGTCCACTCGCGATGCAAAGTCTTGGAAGTTGGTGCGGGATCGGGCTATCAGTCCGCCATTCTAGCTCGGCTAGCCCGGCGAGTTTACGCGATCGAGCGTCACCGGCCTTTGGCATTGCAAGCACGCGCCCGGATGGAAGATTTGGATCTCTCCAACGTCACGATCCGCGCGGCAGATGGCACCCGAGGTTGGCCTGAGCAGGCACCCTTTGACCGCATCCTACTAGCGGCAGCGGCAGATGACCCGCCAGCACCCCTCTTGGAACAGCTTCGCGTGGGTGGCATAATGGTGCTGCCGGTCGGAAATTCGGACGATGTGCAACAGCTCATCAAGATCGAGAAAACCGACACTGGCTTTGACTATAGCGAATTGGGCGATGTGTTGTTCGTCCCGCTGATCGAGGGGATAGCCGAGGACCCGGGCAGTTAAGATCCGGGACGGGCTAATCGAGAGAAACCGAGGCGCGGCATTTGGGGACGCCGCCCAAATGGGCAGAGGCAGGACCATGAGACAAATGACACCGATACGACGGATCGGCACTTTGATTGCCGTGTCGCTTTTGATCGCGGCATGTGGATCGAAACGATCTCAGAACGCACCGATTGAAATTCGCAGCGACACGACCGCTCAGGCCCCTGTGCCGTCGAACACTACGCCAATCCCTGACGTCCAAGATCTAGGGGATGGTATTCGCGACTATGGCGACTACCAAGCGGTGATCGCCCAAAACGGGGATACGGTGTCCGATTTGGCGGCACGAATTGGGCTCTCCGCCGCCGAGCTCGGAGCCTATAATGGCCTGCCGCCCAGCCATGTCCTTCGGTCTGGCGATGAGTTGGTTCTCCCACCTCGACCGGGCGGGTATGGGACTCAGATCGCAACTGGGGGTGGCTCGGCGTCACAAGTTCCCCAGAGCGGCTCTCCGGAAATCGTCGCGACACCTCTGGGCGGCGGTACCCTTGCGGCTGCAGGGACTGATGCCGCTGGAAGTAGCGCAGACGGCAATTGGAGCCCGGATCTCGCAGCTCAAGCCATCGCGAGGGCAACTGGGATTGACGAGGAAGGCGAGCTGGCGGCACCACCAAGCTCCGCCGACCCATTGCCGGCAGAACCACCATCACCACAACCGCTGCAGTCGCCCGAGCTGAGCCAGTATCAGACGGGCCAACAAACCCCCTCGCAGACTGCAGAGACCGAGAGCGAAGGTGGAACGGTGGTTGCCACGATCGTTCCAGATGCGCCCGCGGCAGAAACGGCGGTTCAAGAACCCGCTCAATCGGTCAGCACAACACCAACCGCGTCGGTCGCCACGACTGGCGCGCGCTTTCAGCGCCCCGTTTCCGGTCCGATTGCGATTGGCTACAAGCAAGGCGCTGGGGGTACACGCAATGACGGTGTTGATTTCGCAGCAGCACCCGGAACACCCGTTTTCGCGGCGGATAACGCTGAAGTCGCCTTGGTTAGTGAAAGCCTCGGCGGCCTCGGCACGATCGTCTTACTGCGCCACAGTGATGGCCTTTTGACGGTCTATGGCCGCGTCACTAACGTCACGCTGTCCAAGGGCGCTCTGGTGAGCCGTGGCCAGCAGATCGGAGAGGTCGCAACACCACCTTCCGGTGGAGAGGCTCGAATGCATTTCGAAGTGCGCCGGGGCGCCGAAAGCCTCGATCCCACACCCTTCTTAGCGGGATAGCAACAAGGCGGACCAACGCCCCTTGAGGGGCAAAGAGGCGATTAAAACCACCTCCGATCCGCCACAAGGGCGGATCATGGTCCGCTGGCGCCCAGCTCAACCACCTGCGACGTGGCGCGTGCCCAGAGCACGCGCTTAAATGGCCGCTGAAGGCCCTGCATGCGGGGCCGCCAGGGGGCAAACATTACGAGGGATGTTTAATCGGTGAACGACTTCCCATGACGCCCGGCCAGATCCTGTACAAACTGCCAGGCGACCCTGCCTGACACGGCACCGCGCGTCTGGCGCCATTCGATCGCTTCGGCCCGCATCTTCTCTTCGGAAATCTCGATGCCCAGATGCGCGCAATAGCCTCGGATCATCTGGAGAAACTCGTCCTGGCTACAGGGATGAAACCCCAGCCAGAGGCCAAACCGATCTGAGAGCGATACTTTCTCCTCCGTCGCCTCGGAGGGATTGATGGCCGAGCTGCGCTCATTCTCGATCATGTCCCGCGGCATCAGATGGCGCCGGTTCGAGGTAGCGTAGAACAGCACATTCTCCGGCCGCCCGGCGATGCCGCCATCCAGCACTGCTTTCAGCGATTTGTAATGCGTGTCGTCCTTGTCAAAACTCAGATCATCACAGAAGAGCAGAAAACGCCGGTCCGAGCCCCGCAGCATCTCCATCAAACGCCCGATCGAAGGGATGTCATCGCGCTGGATCTCAATCAGAATACAGCGGCCCGTCTCGGCAAAAGCCTTCGCATGGGCAGCTTTGACAAGCGAGCTCTTACCCATGCCGCGCGCGCCCCAAAGAAGCGCGTTATTCGCGGCGAACCCTTGGGCAAAGCGCATCGTGTTGTCGAGCAATGTATCGCGTGATCGATCGATGCCGACCAACAGCTCCATTTCAACCCGATTGATGCGTGGCACAGGCTCGAGCCGGTCGGGCTCAGTGGCCCAAAGATAGGCCGAAGCCTCGGCAAAACTGGGCGCGGGCGGGGGCGGCGGAGAGATCCGCTCCAACGCCGCTGCGATCCTGGCGAGCTGATCTTCGGCCATCACGGCCCCTCGACATCCGCGTCCAGATCAGGATCGGCAAGCCCCTCTTCGGCATCGCGCTCGCGGGCTTTGCGCTCAAAGCCCCGGACCAGATGGATCGAAATCTCATAGAGTACATAGACGGGCAGACCCAGCAGGACCTGGCTGATCACATCCGGCGGCGTGATCAGAGCAGCCGCAGCGGCGATCCCAACCACGGCGTATTTGCGACCATTCGCAAGTCCTTCTGAAGTCAGAATCCCGACGCGGCCAAGCAGGGTCAAAAGCACCGGTAACTGGAAGCTAGCGCCAAAGGCGAGCAGCATCACCTTGATGAAACCCACATACTCCGAAAAGCGGTTGTTGTTCTCGATCTGGATGCCGTCATCGCCAGCAGCCGTATTCTCGGCGAAGGCGATCAGGAAGTCGAGCGCCAGCGGGATCACCAGAAAATAGGCCAGGCTCGCGCCGAGAATAAACAGGAACGGCGTTGCCATCAGGAACGGCAGAAAAGCCGATTGCTCATTCTTGTAGAGCCCCGGTGCCACAAAAGCCCAAAGCTGGAAGGCAATGAACGGGAAGCTCAGGAAGAACCCGCCCCAAAGCGAGAGATTCATGAAGGTAAAGAACGTCTCTTGCGGGTTCAGGGTCTGGATCACCGCGTCAGGATCGGCGCGGAGCAGCGGGCCGGAGAGAAAATCCCAAAGCTGGAAGCGGAAGATGAAGCAGAGAACCGAGGTGATCCCAAGTGCGATCAGCGCATAGACCAGACGGTTGCGAAGCTCGTTCAAATGCTCGATCAGCGGGGCCGCGCTGTCATCAATATGTTGTTCGGTCATTCTGTTTTGCTCCGCTTGTCAGCTCGGCTCGCATCCCAGAGCAGAAGCAATAGTGGTGGCAGCACAATCGCTCCAATCGTGAGATTGAAGTATGAGTTGAAAAGACCGTCTAAGGTCAGGTGATCCACGACCATCCAGTTCTGATCAAAGTTCGAGAGTGGTTGATAAAGGCCAATCACCAAGCTCGACCAAACGCCAGCTGCAGCGAGTAAGACACTCAGCGACCAAAGGCAAAGCACCATCACGCTGAATGTTCTATTGCTCATGCCCCAATTCACTCGTCCTTCGGCCAAAAGATAACGAAATGGGCCGACAGTGAGCGGCACGGCCAGCATAAGCATCGCCGCGAAGTAAACGTCCAGACCGTCATAGGTCCATGCAATTTCCTGCCATGGCACTCCAGCCCGGCTAAGAGGAAGTGCGATGAAGCTCCCAATCTCATGGCGAGTTGCGAGGAGATAAAGCATCGAGAAGATCCAACCTGGAATCACCGTGATCCAGAGAAGTACGAGCTGCAGGTTTTCCCTGTTGAAAGAGCGCAAAGGTGAAGGCGCCTGGTGGGTCATTGTCACGCTTTCGGCGAGTCTTCTGCAGGCTCAGCCGCAGCAACCGGTGTTTTTTGGTTCGGCACAGATGCTTCAGCAACAACTTCCGGCGTCGATGATACCTTATCTTCTTTCTCGGGCTCTGGCTCTTTCTTCACCTTCTCAAACTCCGCCAGAGGATCGGCTGGCTTGGGCGGGTTCATCAGGCTTTCGGCAGCTTTCTTGCCCTGTTCTTCAAAGTCGAACTTGGTCGCCTTGCGGATGTCGTTGCCGATGTCTTTGATCTCTTTGAGATTGGCGAGATCACTCTCACGCGCCGCATCATCCATCGTGCGTTGGAACTCGCGCGCCATTCCGCGGATTTTGCCAGCGTATTGACCGAGCGTACGCAGAAGGCTCGGCAGATCCTTCGGACCCACCACGATCAGGGCAAGCGCCCCGATGACCAATAATTCCTGCCAGCCCAGATCAAGCATACGGGCGCGCTCAGGCCTGGTCTTTCTTGACCTCGGCCGCCGGGGTCACGTCGATCGGCTCTTCCGATGCGGTCTCCAGCTTTTCCTTCTCGGCTTCAGGCTCTTCGGCCATGCCCTTCTTGAAGCTCTTGATGCCTTTCGCCACATCGCCCATGAGAGCCGAGATCTTGCCGCGGCCAAACAGCAGCACAAGCAGGACCACGACGATCGCGATTTGCCAAATTGACGGAGCCATACGCTCTCTCCTCTCCTAGCGCGCCGCCGGTTGCCCGCAGCGCTCTTGTTTGTCGACCACACACATATGGGATGGAATCGCAATGGGAAAGCCCCGATCTCAGGGTTTTCATGAATTGCAACCATGCCTGGAGGTGTTCAGATCACTAGATGATCCGCTTTCGCCCCACCACGATCAAACCGGCCAATCCGGCGAGCAGGAGAGCAATTGGCGCAGGCAGCGGCACCGCCGTGAAGTTAAAGGATGCCAAAGAGAACACGTCGTTGTTGCTGCTGCCATTGGTGATTTGGAAGATTGTTCCGGTGATCGCGAGGCTGCTAAAGTCAACGTCGCGCACGCTCCCGGTCTGACCCGGCGATCGGTCCTCGATGTTGCCGCTATCGACTTCGACGCCATCGGCAAACAGCCGAAACGAGTCATTTGCACTGACATTCGAGAGGGTCAGCGTCTCCACTTGGATCTCGCTACCGAACTCCAGGATCAGGATCTCTAGGTCTGGATTGCTCGGGCTGATACTGTCGCTGTTGATCGATGTGCCATTGACGCCGATGCCCAAGGTCTGATTCTGACCAACAAGCGCTGTCGCACCATCTTCGGTCGCAGTCGCGGTGACGGTGAACCCGCCCGATGAGAAGTTGATCACTTCCGCAGTTTGTGGCCCGCCCTGAAAGCTAACCGTGACGGCTTGTGACGTTGCCGGAGCAAGAAACAAACAAGCCGCAAAGGCATAGTAAATAACACGCACGAACATCCGAACGCTCCCACAATCCTATCTGGCCTACCTTTAAGTCCAAGCAGAACGCAGGCCATTCTCCACCACTCTTCGCAAGTGCAATATTAAAGCAAAAGCTCTGTTAAATCAATCACTCAGCGGCCCAAGGGCTCTCCACACGTGTTTGATTCGCGCACGGAAAAAGGAAGCATCTATCCCGTCTTAGACTGAGCCAGATCGGTGTCCCAGGTTCGGGCAGCCAAGCATAGGGAACGGTTGCTTTGATCACGGAGCTATCATGATCCATTCGGGTTTCGATCAAGCTCTCATGGCCAATAAACCGCGCTCTCACAACAGTTCCTCGGGCCGGAGCCCCATCATCGGCCGTCGGTTCAGGTGGCTCACCCCGATCCTGTACGATTTTGAGGTGCTGAGGGCGAATGATGATCTCTACATCCGCACCATTGGCAAGCTTCGGAGCCAGAAAGAGGCCAAAAGGCGTCTCGGTCTGAAAATTATTCACGACGCCGTGCACAGTGTTGATGTCAGAAAAAAAGCCCGCCGCCTCTCGATCGACCGGATTGTTATAGAGGTGATAGGGAGCGCCGATCTGTACGATTCTCCCGCCACGCATCAATGCAATCCGATCCGCCATGCGCATGGCCTCACCGGGCTCATGCGTGACCATGAGGACCGCGGTTCCTTCCGCTTTGAGGAGCTCAAGCGTTTGGTCGCGCACGTCGTCCCTTAATCTGTTGTCGAGCCCAGAAAAGGGCTCGTCCATCAGCATAACTCGGGGTTTCGGCGCAAGCGCCCGGGCGAGAGCCACACGTTGTTGCTCCCCTCCGGACAGCTGATGAGGAAACTTTGCCTCGTATCCGACGAGGCCGACTTTATCGAGGTAGCCCCGCACTGTCTCAAGACGCTGGCGTTTGGGCATCGCCTTCAGACCGAAAGCAATATTTTCGGCAACGTTGAGATGAGGAAACAAAGCAAAGTCTTGAAACATGAGGCCGATTGATCGGTCCTCCGGCGGCATATGCCTATCAGTTCCTGAGACGATGCGGCCGTCTACGATAACACTGCCACGATCCTGATGCTCAACACCCGCCGCGACCCGAAGAGTTGTCGACTTGCCGCATCCTGAAGGTCCCAGAAGACAGCAGACCTCGCCCGCCCCCACTTCGAGCGTTAAATCGTAAACTGCAGCCTGACGCCCGAACGACATCGAAATGTCGTCGAGAACCAAACGTGGTGTCAGCATCGGAATTTGTTTTGGCACAGGCTATCCGAGTGATCTGCTCAAGTTTAGCGTCGTCTAACAAGCCTCCCTGAAGGGTGCAAGGGGCGCTCTGTTGCCTCACCAGTCTCTGAAGCGGTGTGAAAAAGTCAAAAAACGACATTGCCCTGCCGCAATCAGCGCTGAAGGCGCATGCCAACTGACCAATTGTCTGACAATCACAGATTCGACGAGGGCCGCCCATGGTATTCGAGATCACACCCACCCCGCGCGTGCGGCGCAGCCCCTATTTTGAGGCAACCGTCGCCGATGGGGTCCGCTCGTTCCAGAGTTACAATCACATGCTGATGCCGACCGGCTATGGCGATCCGATGGCCGAGTATTGGCGCTTGATTGAAGGCGTTGCGATGTGGGACGTCGCGGTTGAGCGGCAAGTCGAGGTGACCGGTCCGGATGCTTCGAAGCTGGTGCAGATCCTCTGCCCGCGCAAGCTCGACAAGCTCCAGGTAGGTGCCGGTTGGTATGTTCCGATTTGCGATCATCGCGGCACCATCATCAATGACCCAATCATCCTCAAGTTGGCCGAAGACCGCTACTGGTTCTCCATTGCCGATGGCGATCTTTGCCTCTTCGCTCGGTCGATCGCTGCAGAGCGAGACTTGGATGTATCGGTCTTCGAACCTGATGTCGCACCCCTAGCGATCCAGGGACCAAAGGCCGAGGATGTCGTCGCAGATCTACTGGGCGAGGAGATCCGTGAGATCCGGCACTTCCGTTTCAAAGATTTCATGTTGGATGATATCCAGCTAATGGTCGCTAGGTCGGGATGGTCCAAGCAAGGTGGTTTTGAGCTCTATCTCATCGATCCGGCACGCGGAGTCGAGCTGTGGAACATGGTCAAGAAAGCCGGTCAACCTTATGGTATCGGCCCTGGGAACCCCAACAGTATGGAGCGTGTCGAAAGCGGTCTTTTGAGCTGGGGTGGCGATACCGACGACGAGACGAACCCCTTCGAAGTGCGGATGGAGCGATATGTTCATCTCGACGCACCGGACGATGTTGTTGGAATCCAGGCACTTCGCCGGATTTGGCAGGCCGGGCCAGCGCGCCATCAGATGGGCATCGTCATGCATTTTGAAGGAAAGCTGAGCCAGGTCGACAGCTGGAGCCGCGCGACAATTGACGACACAATTATCGGCCATGTCACGGCACACACATGGTCGCCGCGCCTAGAGGTCAATATCGGTCTCTGCCTGATCGGGCGTGATTATGGCCCAGGCACAAAGGTGTTGGTTACGCTGCCGGATGGCCGAACTGCAGATGGCGAGATCCGGGAGCTGCCATTCCTGTAAGTGCCGAAACACTCTCGGCTAGTGGGCGCGCGCAGCAGCCAGTGGAACGGCCTGATCCACCGCGAGCCCTGGCTTCTACAAAAGCGCGACTTGATTGCGGCCTTTGGCCTTTGCGGAGTAAAGCGCCCGGTCGGCTCGCGCCAAAGCAGTCGCCATTGTCGGATCATCTGCAGAAATCGGAGCCACCCCAAAGCTCGCGGTGATTTGGATCGGATGTCCTGAGCACAGGTGGATCGGGACGTCCGCGAGTTGCAATCGGCAGCGCTCAGCACGGAGCTCGGCTTCGCCCAAACCAAGACCAGGAAGAACGGCGGCAAACTCCTCTCCGCCCAGTCGCGCCACAAGATCTGGCCGCGCCCCTAATCCGGACTTGATACGGCTTGCCGCCTCACTCAGCACGAGATCTCCGGCCCCGTGGCCGTGAGAGTCGTTGATCGTCTTGAACTGATCCAAGTCAATCATCACGACGGCGCCAACAATCTCGCTCGATGCGACGTTATCAAGATAGGCAGCGCAGGCGCGCTCAAACGCCCTGCGATTAGCGAGGCCTGTAAGGGCGTCCGTGCAAGCTTGGCGTTGAAGCTCACGCTCGACCGTGCGGCGCGCTTCGACCTCCTGCAACAGGATCTGATGTTGGGTGTCTCGTAGTTCGAGCGCAGCTCGCAATCGGATCTGAGTGCTGACGAAGCCGCCAACGCGGGTCAGCTTCTTGACGTCATCGTCGGACCAATCCCGTGGTTTCACATCAATTGCCGAGAGGACCGCCGCAGGACTATTTGCACAGCCCGTGACCGGAACCGCCAGGCAAGATGCGATCCCCGACTCGTCCACAAGATATTGTTCTTGAGTGTTAATTTCGGCCCGAAGGTCGGAGATGGACACCGGCTGGCCTGAGCGAAAAACCTCGGACGAGATTGCCTCGAGTACAGCAGAAGCATGGCTAGAGGGCGTCGCAGTTAGCTGGCGCAAACTCGTATAGGCCCGCTTGCCACTAATCGGCTTGGCAATCGATAGATACCCCATCGCGCTCCCAGTCACTTCGAGAACGAAATCCGTAATGCTGTCGAATGCAGTATCGGGAGCCGGTCCCGCAAACCCTCCTTCAACGGATGGCGGGATTGTGCTTGCTGTGTCGAGGCTCATTCCCTCGGCCTCCTCAGGAGTCTTGTTCTGAAACCAAGGTTAAGCTCTGAGAAAAGGGTTAATCGTTCGTTAAAGTGGGGATGTTCTTCCTCTACGAAAGCCTATTGATTCCAGCAAGTTAGCTATCCCCAATGTTCTTGCAGTTCTTGCAGTGCGGGAGTTGGTGCGCCCTGGTGCGCCCTGGCGCGCCCTAAAACAGGGGCTTTTGGCCTCCGTTTGCCCACACTTCACAGCCTTCAATTGGGCTGGTTTCAGAGGCTTTTCATCGCCCGCAAATGCCTGACCGGTCAGGGCTAGAGCGGCATTTGATCAGTCTGGATGATATCCGGCATCGATGAAGTAGTTGGCGCATTCGCTGGGCGCGAACATGTTGATGATTTGTCCTCTGGCGTTCGACAGTCCGTCGACAGTGCTTTGCGCAGCCTTTGGCAGAAGC
>JBCDAQ010000098.1:0-14069 GCA_039185285.1 Pseudomonadota bacterium | reverse complement strand
TGTCGATATCCAGTTTGTGCCAATCTTCGATTGGGTCGCCGATGATCACGCCTGCGCACCAGGCATTGTCAGCGATCATGGTACGGGCATCGAGAATGGAATAGTTCGCTTCGCGGTCGATTATGAGCTCAAACGCAGGACGGATCGCCGCGATATGGTGCCGGATGCTGTCGCGGTCGAGGCCTGGACGGCTGATCGTGCGCTCGATCTCGATGGCAAGTTCGAACTCGATGCCAAGGCCATGGTAGTCGGCAAGGGCAATCTTCGCCGGGCTCTCCAGGATCTCATTCTTGAAGATCCCGCCTGCGATCGGGTGATCGACGCCGCAAAGCTCTTGTTGAACTTTAGAAGCGAGTGCGATTTTGCGCCCGCCAAGCAGGCCTCGACCCTCGCGCGCGTGGATCTCATGCAGCTCGGTCTGAGCGGCGTAAGCCTCGTCAATGTCACGCGGCATGAAATCGCCGGTCAATTGCCGGTACGTCCGACCTGCGCGGTGTTGGTTGACGATCTCACGCGCGATTTGCTCGGCCCGGTCCATTAGGCAACGCTCCACCCGCCATCAATCACATGGGTTTGGCCCGTGACGAAAGCGCTTTCATCCGAGGCCAACCAGAGCGCGAGATTGGCGATTTCTTCCGGCTGCGCGATGCGGCCCATCGGTTGACGGGCGATAAAGGCTTTGCGAGCAGCCTCATAATCACCGGTTGCGCGAAGACGTTGGTCGAGTGAGGGGCTCTCAACCGTCCCCGGACATATCGCGTTCACGCGGATCCCTTGGGTTACATAGTCGACGGCCACCGATTTCGTGAGCCCGATCACGGCTGCTTTTGAAGCACCATAGATGCAGCGGTTGGGGGCGCCGATGATTGAGGAGACAGCCGAAGACATGTTGATGATTGACCCGCCACCCCGCTCGATCATGCCGGGAAGCGCGATCTGCGTCGACTTCCACATGGCGCGCGCGTTCAGGTTAAAGGCGAAATCCCACTCATCATCCGTGCTCTCAAGCAGCGTGCCATTATGGACGAACCCTGCGCAGTTGAAGAGCACGTTAGGTTTTGCACGGTCGATCCCTTGCGCGAGTGCTGTATCATCCAGAACGTCCAGTTGGAAGGTCGTCACCCCATCGGGAAGACCAGCGAGGAGTTCTTCGTTGATGTCGGTTGCAAAGACTTCGGCGCCCTCAGATTGGAACGCAAGAACGGTTGCTCGGCCAATCCCCTGACCAGCCGCAGTGATCAGAGCCCGTTTGCCTTGAAGTCGCATAGTCCCCCCTGAGTGTTGTTTCGCGCCATTACCCACAAAGCCGGGGGGCTTGGCAATGGGGTCATTATGATTTCAGGAGTTTTGCGAGCTCTCGCCCCTGGTCTCCGGCTTCCAATCGGACGTGCTGTTCCAACACGAGGCGGCGCATCAGGGGCGGGTCGGAGAGGCTTCGGCTTGCGACAAGATCGCTGCCATAGCGTTCAACATCTGGGCGCGGCAAAGCGGTGAAGCCCAGGCCGGCGCGGACGCATTCCATAACCGCCTCCACGCTATCAATAACGATCACCTCTTTCGCGGATTGGCCCGCCTCGGTTAGATGGGCATCGATCAGGCTTCCAATTCCAGTCGCAGGGATGAACTGAATGAAAGGAAGCGTATCCAAGCACTCATCGATAGAGCTTTCTCTGTGGCTGTTTGGCAGGGCCCAAACAATCTCCTCTTCCGCAACGACCGCGTGGCCTCTATCGCTCATCGGAGCCGTGACGACAGCTGCATCCAGCTCTCCGGCTTGCACCCTTCGACTAAGGTCGCCCGACAGGCCTGTTGTCATCTCAAAGCGGGCATCTGGATGTTGAGCGCGTGCACGCAAGAGCATGGCGGGCGCGAGCCGGACCGAAGCTGTCGGGACAAAGCCAATGTGGTAGATCCCGCTCATTTTGCCTGGCTCTGCTACCAGGGCTGTCATTTTGGTTTCGGCCGCCAGGACATCGCGTGCGGCCAACTCAACTCTTCTGCCAAGCGGGGTAAGCTGTGGTGGGCGGGTAGAGCGGTCGAACAACGCCACACCAAGGCTTGTCTCCAAGGTTTTCATCTGCATGCTGACGGCGCTCAACGTCATGTTCAGCTCATTCGCGGCGCGTTGGAAAGAGCTGGTCCGCGCAATCATTACGAGGGTTGCAAGTGGCCTATTCAGCATAAATTCAGATTTCCTTGATTTATCATCAAGTCTTATTCGCTTGCTTTGAAATATCCAGCTTCCATACTGAAAAAATGACCGACTCACCAAAACGTGATGATCTCGTGATCGCTGCTAGAGAGCTAGCAGAGACGCGATTCGCCTCCCGCGCCGCTCATTGGGATCGGGAGCGAGAGTATTGCTGGGATAATGTTCGTGATCTTGCGGACGCCAACCTCATGGGCATGACCATCCCGGTCGAGCTCGGTGGCCAAGGCGCGAGCTGGCATGATGTCGTCCGGGTGGTCGAGGAGATCGCAAAGCATTGCACGCTAACCGCCCGCGTGGTGGTTGAAGGGAATATGGGCGGGATTAGCGCCGTGATGGCCTATGGGACTGAAGCGCAGAAGCGCTTTTGCGCGCCAAAGGTGCTGGCGGGTGACAAGCCTGCAATCTGCATTACTGAGCCAGATGCCGGCAGTGCAGCGACCGAGATGCGAACGACGGCTCGGCGCGAAGGCGATCGCTATATCCTGAACGGATCGAAGCATTGGATCACCGGAGGTGGGATCTCGCAGCTCTACGTGATTTTCGCACGGGTGCTGGACAGGTCTGGAAACGAGGAGGGCATTGGTGCGTTCCTCCTCCATGTCGATCCTGATCAGCCAGCGCCGAAAGGTTTTGAGATTGTCCGTCGTGAGCGGACCATGGGGCTCTGCGGTATGCCGGAGGCAGAGCTTGCCTTCACCGATCTTGAGATCGCTGAAGATATGGTTCTGATGCCGCCCTCGGGCTTTAAACGCGGGTTTGCGGATCTGATGAACGCATATAACAGCCAGCGCGTTGGGGCGGGCACCATTGCGATGGGTGTTGCCGCTGGCGCGATGGATCATGCCAAGCGCTACCTTCAGGATCGGCACCAGTTCGGCCGCCCGATTGCTGAGTTCCAGGGCCTGCAATGGATGCTCGCGGATATGGACACTCAGATCCACGCTGCTCGGCTGATGCTGCATGATGCGGCCCAGACCATGGGCGCGACGGGGCGCTTTCCCGAGCCGACCAAGGCCGCACGGGCGAAGCTCTTTGCCTCGGAGATGGCCATCAAAGTCGTCTCAGACGCGTTGCAGATGTTCGGTGCGCGGGGCTACGGCTCAGAAGAGCCATTGGAGCGGATGTATCGCGACGTGCGCATGTTCACCATCGGCGGCGGGACAGCCCAGGTGCTGCGCAACCAGATCGCGGGAGCTGCGCTGGGTATGAAGACGCCTCAGACCCGCGATGGTTATAGCCGGGTCGCCGAGCGCACGATCCAACTGGCGGCTGAATAATCAGGCAAATCGCATCAGCGAGTAACGCCCAAGATCGGGATCGCCATTGCCGAGGACATCGGCGGCGATCATCTCCCCGATGACCGGGGCGAGTGTCACGCCGCTATGGGTTACTGCGACCGAAATGCGGGGGTGACTGGGAAGACCGCCCAAGATCGGAAATCCATCCTCTGGCATCGGGCGCTGTGTAATACGGCGTTCTTCCTCGACCATGGATGTGCCCGGAAACAACCGTTCAAGAGCGTCAATCAAACCGGCTGCGATCTCGTCGACACCATCCGCATCGTGTGTTCCAGCATAGTCCGCGCCAGCGATGATCCGACCATCGCCCATCTGCCAGAAATGTGCGTCGGGCGCCGCTAGGAACGGTCGCGCCAAGGGTGGTTGTGAGTTCGTGCGGATGAGCATACCGGGCGAGGGGGCAAGTGGTAGATCGATGTCGAGCGCCTTGAGCAAAGGAACCGAGCCCAGCCCCGCTGCAACGACGATCCGATCAACATCAAGGTTCGAGCCGTCATCGAATCTCACCGAGTTCCCTTTCGGATCGATTGCCTCGACCAACGCGCCGTGACGAACCGTTGCACCCCCTGCGACCGCCGCAGACAGGAACGCATGCGCGATGCGATCAGGATCGGCCACACCTTCATCGGGCGACCAAAGCGCACGATCCGGAGGGGAAAGTCCGGGCACAAGCTGATTTATCTCAGGGGCTTCGACGATCCGGGTTCGAGCACCGAGCCTTTGGTGCTCTGCCGCGACCTCGGTCATCTCGCCGCGCCTATCTTCCCAATTCAACGTGCCGGAGAGGCGGATCGGAACTCCTGGCAGCTCCGAGATCAAACCATGCCAGAGCCGCATCGACCTAAGGCGCAGACGGAAGTAGGCGTCGCTCCCTGACAGATGGGAATTGATCCAGGCGAGCGATCCCAGCGTTGCCATCCTCTCGCGGGATGCAGGATCAATCACTGTGATCTCAGCCCCGCGACGGGTCATGAAGTAAGCGATAGAGGCGCCGATGATTCCGGCACCGATGACACAGACCCTCAGCGCCATATGCTACTGCACGGGAAGGGCGAGCTTGGCGTCTGCCGTGACCTGCCAGTCGCCGCTTCTAAGATCGTTTTGGCATTGGCTGCGTTATCAGCATAGACCGCTTGAGCGAAGACGATCAGGTTCAGGCCTGATAACAGCTTCCAGATCATTGCGTCCGTCCTCGTCGGTTTCTACCGAATGAATTGTGGGCGGAAGCGGAATTTCGCCCTCATCTCAGGCGCGATGTGCCGGTTCAGCCTGCCGCCGATCGTACCGAACAGCGCGATGAGGGCAAGAGTTGCAAGAATGAAGAAGACAGCAGCGATTGGATAGGCGACGAAGGGATTGAAGGTCTTCTCAGCGAAGTAGTTGGCGTAGTAGAGCGCGTCGCCTTGCTGCCGCCAGGCAGGGAAGCTGGAGAAGTAGACCAAAGTCGTTGCGTGGAAGAGGAAGATCGCCTCATTCGTATAGCTTGGCCAAGCGAGGCGAAGCATCGTGGGCCAAACGACCCTTAAAAAGGTCTTGCGAGGACCCATACCAATCGCTTGGGCTGCCTCAATCTCTCCCTTCGGGACCGCCATGAGGGCGCCATAAAAGATCTGGGCGGAGTAAGCCGTTGTGTTGAGGATCATAACGATCAACCCGCCCAGCCAGGCGCGGGTCAACCATCGCGTTTCGGCAGTGATGGTCGTCACTATAAGCGGAATGTCGATTGAGAGTTTAGGAAGCAGGACAAAAAGCTCGTAGGTAAAAAAGAACTGGATGAACAGCGGCGTGCCTCTGAACAGATAGATGAAGCCGCCAGCGGGCGCTGAGAACCAAGGATTACGACTGGCCCGTGCCAAGGCGACTAAGGTCGCCATGCAAAAGCCAAAGCCGATTGCGATCACTGCGTAATAGAGGTTCCATATCAGGCCCGAGCCAATCAGAACAATTTGCTCGCAAACGGTTATATCGGCTCGGGGCAGGAGCCGTTCTCCCAAACCGATCGCACGGAACACGTAGTCGTTAAAAGTCTCAACGCAGCTCATGCGGCTGCCCCGCCGGCGGTCGCTTGCCCGCGTGAGACCCGCACAGTCAGCCCGGCGAAAACCCTCTCAGAGGCCCAGGTCAGGCCGAGATAGAAGATCAGGAGGCCTGAGAAGTACCACACCCGCCAATCCGGGTGCGGGTAGTCGAAGGCTTGGGTCTTCAGTCCGCCAAGTTCGCGCGCCCAATAGACGACGTCTTCGATCCCTAGAAGGAACAAGAGCGGCGTCGCCTTAACCAAGATCATCCAGAGGTTTGACAGCCCAGGCAAAGCGTAAATCCACATCTGTGGCAGATGAACCCGCCGCAGGATTTGCCCTTTGGACATGCCAACGGCCTCGCCAGCCTCGAGTTGTCCTTTGGGGACCGCCCGCAAGGCACCATCGATCACGTTCGCTGCAAAGGCGCCAAACACGATCGCATATGCGAGAAGAGCAAGAAGAAAGCCGTAGGTCGAGTGGACCCAAGGTTCGGCCGACGAAAGGGGCAGCTTTGCGATATCGCAGACGACAAAGTCGTTCCCTCGGCGGATTGGTTCGGTCACCTCGGAGCAGAGGATCTGGTGGCGCGTCCACTCAAGCCCTTGGTCGATAGCGATTGGCACGAAGAGGAAGAAAACGATATCAGGGATACCGCGCACCATGGCCGTGTAAGCCTGGCCAAGCCATCGGATCGGCATCAGTTCAGAGCGTTTGGCAAAAGCACCGCCGAACCCGAACAAAAGCGCCGAAGGGGCGGCCAGTGCCATCAAAAGGATGACCGTGCCAAAGCTGTAATAGAAGGCGAAGTGTTTGGGGGTCGTTAGGTAGCAGCTCAGCCACGTCATCCCCTCCAGGGACTTTGGGTCGCTGCAATACTCGAACATGGACTGCCCCCCCAGAAGTCGGCCCCGCCCGAAGGCGAGGCCGGAGCCTGGATTACCAGGTCAGCGACTCATCGCCATCGAACCATTTCAGGATCATCGTGTTGAGCGTGCCGTCCTCTTTGACCGAGGTGATGGCGGCGTCGAACTTGGCTTTGAGTTCAGCGTCGCTCTCGCGGATACCCATGCCGGTGCCACCGCCAAGTTTCACGAGCTCAACGATGACCAGTTCGCCATTGCTCTCGTTCACGATTGGGTCGAGATAGTCTTTGTCGGCCAGAACCGCATCGGCTTCGCCGTTCTTCACGGCGGCGATCGTTTCATCAGGTGTCGAGAACTCAACCAGTGTCGCACCGCTTTCAGCGACGTAACCCGACTGGATCGTGTTGACCTGAGCAGTGATAACGCCGCCCTTCAGATCTGGTTCAGTACCGGCCAGCGCGACGTATGCGGAGGGCGAGGGTGGGATGTAGGCTTGGGTGAAATCGATGACCTTGTCGCGTTCCTCGGTGATCGACATGCCCGCGATGATCGTGTCGTAGTTGCTGGATACGAGGTTCGGGATGATTGAATCCCACTCGTTCTTTACCCAAACACAGTCAAGGCTGGCGCGCTTGCAAAGCTCATCCCCGAGTTCCCGCTCGAAGCCGTCGATCTCGCCGGCGTCATTGATGAAGTTGTACGGAGGGTAAGCGCCCTCGGTGCCCATGCGAACAGTGTCGGCCATGGCTGGGGCGGCGATCAGCGCGCCCATTGCGGCGGCGATCAGGGTGGTGCGAAGGGTCATATCTCTCTCCTGTCTTTCGCAGTTTAGAGAACACTGGCCAGGAAAGCCTGGCAGCGTTCTGATGATGGATTGCCGAAGACGTTTTCCGGCTTACCCGCTTCCTCCACCTGTCCCTGGTGGAGGAAAATCGTTTTTGATGAGACTTCGCGGGCGAAGCCCATCTCATGGGTGACAACGATCATGGTCCGGCCCTCTTCGGCCAGGCCACGCATAACCCGGAGAACCTCGCCGACCAGTTCAGGATCGAGCGCCGAGGTCGGTTCGTCGAACAACAGAACCTTCGGCCGCATTGCCAGCGCTCTGGCGATCGCCACGCGCTGTTGTTGGCCACCGGATAGCTGCGAGGGGTACTGTCCGTGTTTCTCGGCGATTCCGACCTTGCCGAGAAGGTCCATCGCCTCGTCTCGCACGTCGCTCGCTGGGCGGCCTTGCACCTGAACCGGGCCTTCCATCACATTCTGCAGGACAGTCATGTGAGACCAAAGGTTGAAGGTCTGAAACACCATGCCGAGTTGGGAGCGGAGTCGGCTGATCTGACGGGGGTCGGCGCCGGTGGGGTGGCCACGCCGGTCAGTTCGGCAGATAATCTCCTCGCCATCGAGGATGATCCGGCCCTGATCAGGGGTCTCGAGAAAATTGATGCAGCGTAGGAAGGTCGATTTCCCGGAACCCGAGGACCCTATGATCGAGATGACATCTCCCTGGTGAGCCGTTAGCGAGAGGCCTTTGAGAACCTCCAGCTCGCCAAAGCTTTTGTGGATGTCATCTGCGATGAGGGTGGCTGTTCGATCCAGCATACGCGGTCCCGTCCCGTGAAGGCGCCACGCTTGCAAGATTCTCGCCGCAGTGCAACAGGATTGTCGCGTTGTCGTAGGGTCAGCTCGTTCTTGCGACCAACTTTCGGCGACGGTATCCGACGAACCCAAACGCTGCGATTGACGCGGCGCTTAAAACGATGGGCGTCGGGAGCGGGACAATTTCCGCGGTAAAACCATCCAACAGGATGCCGCGATTGCCGCCATTCGCAGCTTGCCCGGTAATTGCGAACGTTGACACGGGACCACCGAAGGGAAAGAGGAACTCTTGAAAGCTGTCATTCGGAGGATCTGCGTTACCGAAAGGTGTACCTGCTTGGACCGCAAGTTCAATGCCTACCCCATTGACCAGATTATCTGAGACCTGGACTGAACCGTTCACCAGGACGCCAACGGGTTCTACGAGGCCATTAAACTCGGCAAACGTGATGGTTTGAATGAAAACCGGGGTGTCAAAAGTTATTGTAAGAACCTCAGGTCCCGCGATCCGTCGACCTTCGATATCTGGGTCACCTGGAAGTGCACCGGCCAAACCGAGACCCGCTCCGCTCTGATTAATCAGGCGGCCGTCATTGCCACTCGCGGTAAACGAAATTCCTTCGAAATTGAAAGCAACGGTATTCTCATCGTCGCTGCCGCCACCAAAGTTGATCGTCACGGCCAAGGCTTGCGAGCTGATAAAACCAAGGGCGAAGAGAAAGACGATTAAGCGTGTGAGCATTTCAGCCACCTGCGTCGAGAGCGTTTACGTATCAAGAGATCATGACTGAGACAGAATTGATAGCGCTTTAATTGATTCCCTCAGATTCTATCCCGTTATGCGGTAGCGCCTCGGCAGTCGTCAGAAGGGCTTAGTGGGGCGATCCATCACTTTTCGACCAAATAGGCTGGCGGTCAGATCAACCATCAGACTGGCAGTTCGCCCGCGCTCATCCAAGAAGGGGTTCAGTTCCACCAGATCCAGCGACGACACGAGGCCGCTGTCCGACATCAGCTCCATGATGAGATGCGCCTCTCGGAAGGTTGCGCCACCTGGGACCGTGGTGCCAACTGCTGGCGCGATCGTTGGTTCGAGGAAATCAACGTCTAGGCTCAGATGCACTGTACCGCCCGCTGCCTTTACCTTGGAAATGAACGCTCGCAGGAGTGGCGCTATCCCAAACTCGTCGATCTCGCGCATGTCGTGCACGGTGATGTCGTCTTCTATTAGCTCACGGTGCTCGGCCGGATCTACGGATCGAATACCCATCATGCAGATGTTCTTGGCGGGAACTGGGATAGAGAGAGGTGGAAAGGTTTCCTCAAAGCCAGGGCGCCCGGTGAAATAGCCAACGGGGACGCCATGAAGGTTCCCACTCTCAGTTGTGCCGAGGTCGTGATAGTCAGGATGGGCGTCCAACCACAAAATGAAAAGCGGGCGCTCTTCCTCAGCACGGCGTTTAGCGATGCCAGCTACGGTTCCTGCTGCAATCGAATGATCACCTCCCATGAAAATTGGGATCTGACTGTTGGCGGAGGCTGAGTAAGCGGCATCGGCAATCGACTGGGTCCAGGCGACCGTCTCGGCAAGGTCATGGACCGCGGGATTGTTGTGGATCACGTGTGGCAGTGGGCCGAGTTGAAGATTTCCCTGATCGATTACGCGGTGTCCGAGAGTCCGCAATTGCTCTCCCAGCCTCGCGGTTCGCAGCGCATCTGGTCCCATTAGACAACCGGGCTGGCTCGCTCCCGTTTGAACCGGGGCACCTATCAGGATGATCTCATTGGGCATTGTCGTCTCCACGGGTAATGGGCCGCCAGCTTAGCCCTATGGCACAAAGTCGTTGAAGGGGAAACTTGGCAAGAAATCCGATGCTTGCCAGAGCATTCGAAAGAGTTCATTTGAGGAAATGCAATAGAGAGTAAGATGTCCCAAATCAGCAATCAGCAACTCCGCTTCGCCTCAGCCGCAACTTTTTTGGCGGCGTCGATCTGGGGCTTATACTGGGTGCCTCTCAGGCTCTTTGTGGATAACGGAGTCGATGGATCTTGGACGGTTGCTCTTCTTAACGCGCCGCCTGTGCTTTTGCTTCTACCGTTGTTGCTGTGGCGTCGCGACGAGCTTGATGGCCATTTGGGTCGGGCGATGCTCATTGGCGTGTTCGCCGGAGCCGGACTTGCTCTCTATGCAAGTGGGTTGGTTTTCTCCTCTGTTGTCAGAGCGACCCTGCTTTTCTACCTCACGCCGGTTTGGGCCACGCTCATGGGGCTCTTCTGGCTAAACGAACGCGTTGGGACACTTCGTTGGCTCGCAATCGCACTAGGCCTCTGCGGGATGCTTCTTCTTCTTTCTGGTGGAGATGCAACGTCCACGCCGTTCGGCATTGGGGACGTTTTTGGACTAATGTCGGGGTTCTTCTGGGCGGCTGCCGCGGCGATGATGAAGCGCTATCCATCGACCCCGATTGTCGGTATGACGTTCTTCCAGTTCGCAGGCTGCGCTGGGATTGCGATGATGATTGGCCTCGCGCTGCCAGCCAGTCCGTTACCGACCATGACCGCTGTCACCGATTCGCTGGCGATCGCTTCACTCGCCTCGATAGGTGTGATTTTACCGACCGTCCTTGTGATCTTCTGGGCCCAAAGGATGCTGTTTCCGGGACGTGCTGGTCTTCTGATGATGTCCGAAGTTCTTGTGGCCGTCATAAGCGCGAGCATTTTCTTGCCTGAAGAGCGGATGGCGGGTCTTGAATGGTTGGGAGCAGGCTTGATTATTTTCGCCTGCCTTCTTGAGGTTCTGTCCACGCCAAAGGACGCACCGGCGACGACTTAAGAAAATTCAAGCGCGTTTAAGCAAGGATTAAGCATGACCGGAGATCGTGGCCCTGCGATCGATGGAATGATTTGGCAGAAAGCTTGGTCTCTTCGTCGACGCATTCGGTGAAACCGTTTGAAGACTGCGAGAGATGGGCCGGATCGTCCTCCATATCGGAACCCACAAAACGGGCACAACTTCGATCCAGCGCTTTGCTGCGCAGCATCGGGCGCGCCTGTTGGAAGCCGGGATCTACTACCCGTGCTACTCCGAGATTGGTCGCCCGGCCCATTACGCCCATCTTGATGTTGCAAAGGCGCTGATGGGCACTCCTACACGACTTGGTGCCGATGGATTGATCGCGTTTGCCGCACATGTCCGAGCTAAAGCAAAAGACCACCCCGTTACTCTCATCAGTGCTGAGCCGTTTTGGAGAGGTGTGGACGCGCAGGCGCGTCCCGGTGATCGGGCGAGCTATTGGTTGGCTCGCAAAGAGTTCATTGCGCGGGTCGCAGAAACCTTCCCGCCGGATGAAACTGAAATCCTTGCGATCTTCCGAGGACAAGCTGATTTCGCCGAATCCCTGTTTCAGGAGGACGTTAAGGTCAATCGCTGGCGCCGTGGGATGCAAAAGTTCATCGCGCATCGCTGGTCATACTTTCAATACGGCGCGCAGGTAGATGCCTGGGCCTCCGTCTTTCCTCGGCTCACGGCACTGAGTTTTTCGGACTTGTTGGCCGAAGGCGATCTTGTCGCCGCTCTTCTTGCGCATCTGCAAGGAGATCCAAGCCAGCTCCCAACGGCCGAGCGCTTTAATGAATCCATCCAATCGGATTTCGTCACTGCATTGCGTATGCTCAACCGATCCGACCTGCCAAAGCCCGCCCTGCGCAAGACCCGAGACAGGCTTCTCGACCTGCAGGCTGCGGGCGAGGTCAAGGCTTGGCCAAAACGCTCGCTTTGGCAAAGTGCTGAAGTTCGAGCGGCGTTTGATGCTGGCTTCACATCGGAGAACGACCGGCTGACCGCGCAATATGGTGCTTCCGGCGCCCAGCCGATCCGATCTCGCGCGTTCTCCCAAGACGTCAAGTATGGTGAGAGGATGAGCGAGGTTGCCCTCACCTTCCTTTTAAAAACCCTTGTGAACGCGGCTCCGGAATGGACCGCTTCTCAGAAAAAAGCACGGAGCCAGACCCAATGAAGCGCGCTGCCGCTGAAGAGGACATCTATCATCTGTTTCGGATCATGCTCGGCCGGAAACCAAGTCCGGCGAGCTATGTCCAAACCAATACCGGCGCACCGCTTGGCGATTTAACCCGACGCATGGCCGCATCAGAGGAGTTCGCGAAAAAGGTTCTGGCACCGCTGAAGGCAACCCAAAAAATCGTAGATCGCCCATTGCGGGCGGAGGAGCAGGTTTGGCTGAAAACGGCAGCGCAACTGCCAGAGCGGTACTCACGGATAATCGCGACAGCGCCTACTCAATTCCGAGCAGCGGTCGCGTTGGCTTTGCGGGCGTTTGAAGGTGGCTCTGGACGTTCGGCGGAGCGGCTCCAAGCAATTTCAGAAGTATTGCCGCCCTTGGGGATCAAGAACGAGGATCTAGCTTCTGATCCAAAGCTCTCACCGGTGGAGGTCGAGAGTGATGCTTGGGTAGATGGACGGGATGCGCAGAAAGTCTGGGCGCTTTTCGGTGGTCGGCCCGAAAGCTCGCGCGCGCCCAAGACGGATCAACGCCTGCGCCTGGATGCGCTCACCGACGCGGTGGCTTTGGAGAATCTTCTAAGTGATCAACTTGTGCCCGCGATCTACGGAAATGGGGATCTCGTCGCGTGGGCAGAGATTGAAAGAACCGAGCGACACAATTGGATAGAGCAGCATGCAGACCTGAGCTTGAAACTTGGAGATCCGGCGGACCTTAAGGCCGCTTGGGCTTATCTGATCACGTCGGACAAACAGAGGCTTGTGTCCTCGTTGCTCGATCAACTCCGTCTGCGAGGGGCCGACTTCGCAGATGCTGCTGACAATCTTTCTCGGATGGCAACGACGCGTGCAAATGTCCTGCAAGCGATCAGGAGTAACCGACTTCCTCAAGCGTTGCTCGAAGCAAAACGTGCTCTTTTGTTTGGCGAGCCCTATGCGCCCTCTCTTGTCGACCTAGTCGAGGAGGCTATGGTTCGTGAGCTTGATTGGCATGAGCGATTGGTGATCCGCTATCTGGTGGATCGCTTGAAAGAGGTTTCTCCCAAACCCTCATCTGAGCGCGAGATTATCGAACTGACTATGGCTGAGGCGCGCGCTCTCCAACCCGAAGAAAGAGACTCTTACTACTTAATCCGCCTCTCAGACTACCGGCTGAGCGACGGCGTCCGCGCGCTAATCGATGACGTTTTGGAGGAGCATCCAATCCTGCCGTTGAGGGTTGTGGCGGCGGAGGATGACGTGCCCGCCGATCTCCTCGCCTTCGAGCCTGACCCGGTTGGGGTTCTCGTTAGCTCGTTCTCGGATTTATCAGATGCAGTTTCGATGCTCGATAACGGGCGGTTGCCAGCGACCTTTAGTTTGCCAGTTTTCGCAGCTGACGAGCCCCCTGTCTGCGAGCGGTCGCACGGCAATCCCATTATTCTGTCTTTCGGTGAAGAACCGAAGAAATCCCTGCCTGCACAGTTCGTCCGGTTAAAGCCGGGCGAGGTGATTGGGAGTGCGCTTGAGAGGGTTTCTGGAACGGACGCAACGCCCGTCCTTATTTCGCATCCCGATCTACCGATCACCTCAGAGCACTTGGCGATTGCGACCTCTGACTATGCGCGCTTTGGAGAGCCGCCAGTCCTCTCTCTCATGGGGGTCAGTGTCTCGCTCTTGGACCGAACCGTTCGAGTTTCGCCACTGACTGGGTCGACCTCTCAGATCGTTTCGATGGTTTGGCTGCCAATGACGGTGCTGTCTCTGAAGGCAGCTCGCGGGTTGTCGTTGTCGCTAACCGAAGCCGCCGAATGTCTGATCGGCGCTCAAACGCTGATGGCGTCAGCAGGCTGTTCTGGCAGAGTGGCCTTTGCCGCAGGTGCTGACGAAAAAACGACCAGCAAGGCGGAGCAGGTTTGCAAGCCACTCATCGCTAGATGGATCGCTGGTCTGCGCGAGCAAAACCCGCCGATTGCGCCAAACTTACCATCATTGAGTTCTCTGCGCTCGCAAGCCCTGCGGGGGCCTGCCGCACAAAGGCTGACTGCAGCAAGCGCCTTAGATAACTGCTATCGTGTT
>JBCDAQ010000097.1:0-14371 GCA_039185285.1 Pseudomonadota bacterium | reverse complement strand
CCTTCACCCACCTCGAGACGCTCGGTTTGTCGGTGAAGACGACGCCGGAGAAACAGATTCTGACCTCGCCGGAGGAATTCGCGAAACTGTTTCCGGCAACCGGAGGCGCGCTCTACGGTCGGGCCAACCACAGCTGGAACGCGTCGTTCCATCGACCGGACAATCGCACCAGAATTCGGGGACTGTATCTGGCGGGCGGCAGCGTCCATCCCGGACCGGGCGTGCCGATGGCAGCGATGTCGGGGCGGCTGGCGGCAGCGCGGATTCTCGACGACCTGAATATCGCGGCCCGGGCCCGCGTTTCGATCAAACCGTCCCGGCGGGTGGCTACCTTTGGTGGTACCTAGATGGCTTGAGTTCTGATGGTCACTTTGGGATCTCGATCATCTGTTTCGTAGGCTCTGTTTTTTCACCTTACTACTACTGGGCCGGGCGAAAAGATCCTGAAGACCATGTCTGTATAAACGTTGCACTCTATGGTCCACACTCCAACCGATGGACAATGACCGAACGGGGTCGCACTGCGCTTTGGCGAAATGCGGAACACTTTGCTGTGGGCCAGAGCCACATGCACTGGGACGGTAATGAACTGACGCTTGACCTGGTCGAGCGGGCGGTGCCGCACCTGTCCGCAGTACGGGGTCGGATCCGACTGATCCCGGATCAGTTGACGGCGCGTCCGCATACTTTGGCGCCGAAGCACTATTGGTGGCCGCATGCGCCGAGTGCTCGAGTTGAGGTGGATCTCGAACGGCCGAGCTTATCGTGGCAGGGCGATGGATATCTCGATCAAAACTGGGGTGACGAGCCGATTGAGGACGGTTTTCGCCGTTGGGATTGGCTTCGCGCCGAGGGAATGTCCGGAGGCGCTGGCGCGGTGCTCTATGCGGGCGAGCGACGCAATGGGGTGCCCTTTGGCTTGGGGATGCGGTTCCCTGGCGATGGCTCCTGCGAAGAAATCGAGGTTCCGCCGACGCGAGGTCTTAAGCCCGGGTTCTGGGGTGTAGGGCGGTCAATTCCGGTTGCAACCGAGGCAGAGCCGAAGATCCTGAAGACCTTTGAGGATTCGCCATTCTACATGCGCTCACATGTCGAGACGGCGATCGGAGGTGAGACTGTGCACGCAATGCATGAGAGCCTGGATCTCGACCGGTTCTCCAGCCGAATTGTGAAGCTGATGCTGCCATTTCGGATGCCGCGCCTGCGGTGAGCCTGGGGGCATCCAGCGGAGCGCCTTCGGCTCTCCGACTGCCCGCCCACCCGGCCATGCGTTCTCTAGGCTTGTTCGTCGTTCTCCTTGCTGGCTTCTAGATCGCGCCGCATCAGCCGGATCTGCCACCAGCAAAAGGCCATGATGCCGCCGAAGAAAATCAGCATCTCGAAGAATACGATCGCTTGTAGGCCGGTCATGAAGGGTCCTCCTTTTCGCGTTCCTGTCGTTCTCGTTCCAATCGGTCGTTGCGCATAAGGCGCACCTGCCACCACGCGAAGCCGATAAGGCCGCCTGCAAGGGCAAGCTCTATTAGGATGTAGAGGTTCTCCGCCTTCACTAGGCCGTTCCTCCAACCCCTCCTGGCGCCCGCAATCCGGTTTTCTCTCGATCTTCCATCTCGGCCAGCATCTCGATCAATCGGCCGAGGTTGGAGCCAACTTCACGTTGTGGTGTCTGCGGGGCGGGCCCGTTCAGCACCGCATCGACCAGGAATTCGGTTTCCGGTAGGGCAGGCTCCAGTAAGCCTTGGTGCGACTTGAGGCAGCTCAGGGCGACCCGGGTCATTAACTGACGCTTGCGCTTACCGCTTACGATCGCGCGTTGGGATACGCTGTCATAGCCATTGCGTGCGATCTCGGCGCCGATCTCAGCGTAGAGATGGCGGGCGGCGAAAATGGCAGGGCGACAGGAGAGGGGTAGGGCTTGGATCCCCGCTTCCGAACGGCGGTAGAGGGTATCCGCTTCGACCAGGAGGCGATTGGCCACGTCGCCAAGCGCGGGCGTAAAGACGGGGTTGGCGATTAGGTGGTCGGGGTCGATGCCGGCCTCGGCCAGCCAGTCGAGGGGCAGGTAGATCCGACCGGCACGCGCGTCTTCACCGATGTCGCGAGCGATGTTGGTGAGCTGCATGGCTACGCCCAAATCGCAGGCGCGGGCCAGGGTATCGGGGCAGCGGACACCCATAATAAGCGACATCATTGTGCCGACGGTGCTTGCAACCCGAGCGGAGTAGGCCCGCAGTTCCGATAGGGTTTGATATCGTTGAACGATGGCATCCCAGGCGAGGCCTTCCAGCAATGCCTCTGGCAAGGCTGCTGGGATTCCGAACTGGCGAACGGTGTCGGCGAAGGCGCGGTCGGCGGCGAAGTCCTCTGGATGGCCATCATAGATCGCCGCGAGCCGCCGACGCAGGCGGGTCACGGCCTCGGCCTTGCCGCTTGCCAGATCCACCCCGTCATCGGCCAGGCGGCAGAAGGCGTAGAGCGCATAGGCTGGCATTCGAACGCGCTCGGCCAGTAAAAGCGAGGCGGCGTGGAAAGATCGAGAACCTGTTCGGATCATCGCTCGGCAATCGGCGAGATCGCCGTAGCTGGCGAAGGGGCCTCCAGTAGGTGTGTTATCTAACATGGGCCGCCTCGGGGATCAGCTCGTCCACGATCTGCGCTGAGGTCAGCACCCCTGGAATGCCCGCGCCGGGATGGGTGCCCGCGCCGACCATCCAAAGGCCTTCGACCTCCTCCGAGACATTGTGTGGGCGGAACCAAGCACTTTGCCAAAGGAGCGGTTCCGGGCCAAACCCTGCGCCTTGGATCGCATTCAGATCTTGTTTGAAGTCAAGAGGTGTCAGGACTTTCGATGTCACCACGTGACGCCCCAGTTCGGGAAGAACTGTCTCCGAAAGACGCGCCTCCAGCGCTCGGCGTTTCACCTCGGCCTCCGTTTCCCAATCGGTACCGCTGCCTAGATGTGGAACTGGCACAAGCGCGTAGAACGCGTCGCAGCCTTCGGGTGCGAGGGATGGATCTGTCGCTGTCGGCCGATGCAGATAGATCGAGAAGTCTTCGCTCAGCCGCTTTTTCCAGAAGATATCGCGGAGCAGGCCCTTATACCGTGGGCCGAGAACGATCGAGTGATGTGCCACATCCTCGTAGCGTCGGTCTGTGCCGAAATACCAAAGGAAAAGGCCCATAGAATGGGCTTGGGGTGCGATGTTGCGCCAAACGCTGCGCTTCTTGCGCCCTGGCAGCAGATTCTCATAGGTCCAGAGGGCATCCGCGTTGCAGACAGTCACAGGCGCTTTGATCTTTTCGCCCGAGGCGAGCCTGACACCCGTCGCCCGATTGCCTTGTGTCGTGATCTCGGCAACATCGGCACCAAGTCGGACTTCTCCACCCTGACGTTCGATCAGCTGAACCATACCTTTGACCAGCGCGCCAGTGCCGCCCATCGCGGAATGCACGCCCCAATTTTTCTCGAGATGGGAGATCAGCGAATAGATCGACGTGACGGCGAAGGGATTCCCGCCAATCAGCAAGGGATGGAAGGAGAAGACGATCCGAAGCCGCGGATCTTTGAAATACTTTGAGACCAACCAATAGACCGACCGATGCCCGTTCAACCAAAGCACCAAGGGCAGCTTTCTGAGCATCGAGCCAAAAGTGGTGAAAGGCATCATGCCCATCGTGTTGAACCCGCCTTCGAAGGCGCGTTGGCTGGCGGCGTAGTAGGCGTCATAGCCTGCAACGTCGTCCGGATTAAACTTGGCGATCTGGGCCTTCATCCGCTCGGGATCGGCCGTCGCATCGAACACCATCCCGTCGTCGAAACGGATTCGGTAATAGGGGTCCATCTCGCGCAGATCGACATCCTGTTCCAGGTGCGAACCGGCAATCCGCCAAAGTTCGTGGAGCAGGTAAGGCGCCGTTACGATTGTTGGGCCGGCGTCGAAGGTAAAGCCATCTTGTTCGAACACCCGAGCGCGACCACCGGGGCGGTCCAGCTTCTCCAGAACCGTGACGCGGTAGCCTCGCGCGCCGAGTCGGATCGCTGCTGCTAACCCGCCAAAACCGGAGCCAATGACCAAAGCCAGCGGACGCGGGTCCTCTGACGGATCACCCGCAACCGCCGCACTGTTGTCAACATCAAAGGTCTGCGGTTTTGTCAACATGAATTGACAGTACAGCTTGTCGCATAGGTCGCGCAAGCAGCAATTATGGATCTTCTAAATCGACATATTGGCGGTGGGGTGCCATCGTCTGCCCAGATCGATTAGCGGAGCAGGCAATGCACGATTTCTACTCGGACACCAAAACCAAACCGACGCGGGCAATGCGCGAAGCGATGCTTGAGGCACCAGTCGGAGATGAGCAGAAAGACGAAGACCCCACCACGCGTTTTCTGTGTGAACGGGTCGCAGACCTCTTGGGTAAAGAGGCAGCTGTCTTCATGCCGTCGGGCACGATGTGCAACGAAATCGCGATCCGTGTCCATTGCCGCCCTGGCGATGAGATTATTTGTGAACGTTCATGTCATGTTATCGGCTTTGAAGGGGGCGGACCGGCTGCGTTGGCCGGGGCAATGGTGCATCCTATTGATGGCGTGCATGGGCGGATGACCAGCGATCAGGTGCGGGGCGCCGTTCGGTATCCATCCCGCTACGATCCACGTTCACGCTTACTCTCCGTTGAGCAGACGGCAAATCTCGCCGGAGGGGCGGTCTGGCCGCTCAATCAGTTGAATGAGATCGCTTCGGTTGCGAAGGAACATGGGCTGAGCACGCATATGGATGGGGCACGCCTGATGAATGCCGTGGTCTCGAGCAGGACTCCGGCAGCAGACTTCGCGGCCGGATATGACAGTGTTTGGATTGATTTCACGAAAGGATTGGGTGCCCCGGTTGGTGCGGTTCTCGCAGGATCAAGCGAGTTCATCGAGGAGGCTTGGCGGTTCAAGCAACAGATGGGTGGTGCGATGCGGCAGTCTGGAGTTCTTGCTGCAATGGCCTTGCACGCACTGGATCACCATGTTGTACGGCTTGCCGACGACCACACTAGGGCGGGAAGAATCTCAGATCACCTAAGGACCCTATCGAAGGTCACTGCCATCCTGCCGGTGGAAACAAACATAGTGATCTTTGATCTCTCAGAAGAGGGACCAGATGCCGAAGAGCTTGCCGACCTGGCGCTGGACGCAGGCGTGATCATCGGTGAGTTTGGGGAGCGCCGGATCCGGGTCGTCACACATCTCGATGTCGATGACGGTTCTGTCGAGGCGCTATGCGCGGTCTTTTCGGCGCACCTCTCCTAGATCAGCGGATCTATGGAGCCAGGATCTTCCTCATGTGCCAAGTGACCAAGTTTAGGCAAAGACGTGAGGGTCGATTTCGGAAGGATTGCGGCAATCTCAGACTGGTTCGAAGGAGCCACGGTCTTGTCATGCTCTGCCGAGACTAGATCGGTTCGTGTTTCCAGATTAGGCAGGTCAAGCAAAAGCGCTTCGAGATCCCAACGCGCCATCATGTTTATCGTCGAGCGGACATGGCGTGGACAGGTGAACAGCCGGTGATAGAGATCAATGCCCCGCCGATCGATTGTCGACCCTGTTCCATCGATCAAACGTTTAACCGCTTTGCGATCTGCGGCTGTCCAGGCAACCGCTTGAGGAACGAGTGGGTTCCAGATCAATGCCTTCGCAACGGGCGGAAAAACTGTAGCGGCGATCCCTTTGAACGGCAGGAATGCACCGTTTAGTGTCACCAGACGCTCTGGCTCGATCAGCCCATCCAAGATCATACGGGCGAGAACCGGACCGCCGGCAGAGTGACCGACAACCAAAGCTGGTTTTGCGTCCAACGCGCTCAATAGACTGGCGAGCGACTGTGCCATGCCTTGAATCGATAGGTTGATAACCGAAGCTGCACGGCTGAATCCATGGCCTGGCAAATCCGGTGCAATGACCCGGAAGCGTTGGGCCAGAAGCGGAGCAAGCCCACGCCAAGAATGGCTGGAAGCACCGGTTCCATGCACAAGTAGTAGATCCGGCCCGCTGCCCATCACTTGTACATGCCAGTCCGTGTTGCCGGTGCGTAGAAAACGGCTCGCCTCGCGATTGGGCCAATCCTTGCCATCGCGGGTCCAATCAAGAAGGGGCATCGAGCTAGCCGCCTGCGCGAACAGTTTCAGAAAGCGCGCGTGGATCCATTCGAGGCATCGTGACATAGCGGGCGCCCATCTCATGCGCGAGATCCTCGGCGCGCTTCTGAGGTCGCTTTGCCGTGTCGACCACCAGCGCCGGAATATCTCGGGCGCGAACAGCTTTTGCAGCGCGTTCGACGTCTACCTTCGCTTGCTGCGCGTCACCGGGTGAGAGCGGGACATTCCCTTTGCCGTCGGTAAGTGCAACCAACATCGGGGTCTGACCCCGTCGACGTGCATTTTCTGCCAGCGCAAGAGCCTCTAGCAGCCCCGCCGCCAACGGCGTGCCACCGCCGCCGGGCAATCCCGACAATGCGCGCTTAGCCCGCGCCAACGCGCGGGTGGGTGGCAAGAGTATTTCTGCTGTGTCCCCCCGAAATGCGATAACCGTGATATGGTCCCTTCGGCGATAAGCCTCAGCAAGCATGACTTCGACTGCGCCCTTAGCTTCTGCCAATCGGGCAATCGCGGCCGAGCCTGAGGCGTCGACAGCGAAAATGGTCAAGGTCTCCGCCCGTTCCTTGAGACGTTGGATTCGAAAGTCATCAACACGGATGGCCAAGCCGCCACTTGGAGGTTTTTGCCTAATACGCTGCCAAGGCGCTGCCGTGCGCAGGGTGCCGGCAACATCCAGGCGAGCACCGGCTCCAGGCCGACCGGGCCTTAGCCCCGCAGGGCGTCCACGGCGTGCCATCTTGCGTTCCGCCCCAGCCCCGCCGCGCCCTTCAGCGCGGATTTGGCTACCCGCAACCATCGCAGTGAGGAGACCGGGCGGCAGTTGTGCACGCGCGGTCTCAACTGTCATTTCCTGGAGTACGCTTTCGGTCTTCGACTCTGCATTCTGTGTCGGATCTTGCTCGGTTTCCGGCGCCGTTTCAGCTTCGGTTTCATCACTATCCATCGCGGGCAGCCGTGTTGCCCGGGGGGCGAGCACCAATCGAAGTGCCGCGGCAATGCAGTCTTCGTCGACCTCTGCCAGGTTCCATAGCGCCGCGGTGGCCCTAGCGGCTGCGACCGCGTGAAGAGATGCGCGCAGACCAGTCCCCAACATCATACCGGCAACGGCAATTTGTTCGGTTCTATCGTCCGACAGCGTGATATCTTTGAGGCGCTGATGAGCCTCTGATACATCCGAGCGGCTAAAACCCGGGGTTATACAATCCTGCGGCATAAGCCCTTCGAGTGGAACTACGAGCCCTAGCCTTTCCGCCAATAGGTTCGGGATTGCTTCTTCGTCTTCGGCCCGCTCATCGAGGGCAATCAGCGATACCTCCCCAGAGTCAATTGCTTGACCTAAAACTGCGGCTATTCCCGGCGAAATCCGTTCCGCCATCGGCGCAAGAAGGCTTCCTCCTTGAGCAATCAAACCCTGATCATAAACCGCTCGACCGTTGGCCAGGGTGGCCGCGAGATCAATGCCGCCGGTCAAACGCTCGGTCGGGATGCTGGGGGCAACTCGAGGCAGTCGACCGAGAAGGCTGCCAACCTCGTCGAGAAACCGTTGGCGCACCGGCCCTGCACGGGCAATCACCCAAAGCCCGCCGACCCGCCCAGGATCCAAAGCGAAGATAGATGCGGCGAGGCAGGCGTCTGACCAGCGTGCCTCGGCCTCAGCGCGTTCCATTAAGCGAATACCTCTTCAACGGCACGCATGACCCGTGCCGTCGATCCTGCTTCATCCAATGGATCTCGGCGCAGACGGTGGCTCATCGCCATCGGAGCCACCTCACGAAGATCATCTTCTGAGACACTGTCCCGGCCTTCATAGGCTGCGAGCGCCCTTGCCGTCCGCATCAGTGTGAGTTCGCCCCGAAGACCATCAGTTCCGAGCGATATCGCCAGACGCGAGGCTTTTTCGAGAGTGCCATCTGGCACATCAACAGTCTCGAGACGATGGCGTGCCCGATCGATCTGTTTGCGGATCTTGCCGTCTCGACCAGCCCAGGACTTCGCAAACACCTTGCGATCGCGTTCGAACGCATCCCTTCGACGAACTACCTCGATCCGGGTCTTAAGATCCTCAGGTGTGCGGACCTCGACCGACAGGCCGAAACGGTCCAGCAATTGTGGCCGCAACTCGCCTTCCTCGGGGTTGCCTGATCCAATCAGAACGATTTCGGCACCGTGGCGCAGGCTAAGGCCTTCACGCTCGACAACGTTCTCGCCTGACGCCGCCGCGTCGAGTAGCAGATCGACGAGGTGATCTTCTAGAAGGTTGACTTCATCAATATAAAGAAATCCACGATGGGCACGGGCGAGCAGGCCTGGCTCGAAAGCTTTTTCACCTCTGCTAAGGGCGCGCTCTAAGTCCAGAGCGCCAACAATTCGGTCCTCGGTTGCGCCCAGGGGCAGGTCGATCACTGGGACCGGAGCAGATACAACTTTCATTTTGGAGCAGCTGCCAGGCTCAGGGCAGCTTTCCGAACCAGGCGCACAATTGTAGTCACAGTCTGCCCGGACGTTCATTGGAGGTAAAAGACTTGCCAGGGCCCGCACAGCCGTCGATTTTCCCGTTCCCCGATCGCCAAATGCAAGCACCCCCCCAATCAATGGATCGACGGCGACAAGGATGAGCGCGGTCTTTAGCGTATCCTGTCCAACAATGGCTGAGAAAGGGAAGGCGGTCTGCATCGGTGTTCGGTTGCTTTCAGAAGATCCCTGAGAGTGTCAATTTAAACTGACAGTAGCATCGGAAAGACCTGACCTGCAACCCATCCCTCAGGCGCGAAACCCCAGCTAGGTCGCTCGGCCACAGGCGAAAAAACACGCTTGACCGGCGCGCACGCGCCGCATAGGTAACGCGCGGTGCGGGCCGTTAGCTCAGTTGGTAGAGCAGCTGACTTTTAATCAGCGGGTCGCAGGTTCGAATCCTGCACGGCTCACCACTAAAATCAATGACTTAGCGGAAGTGTAGAGGATTGGCTTTTCAAGCCATCCATCATATATCCATGCACAAGTCTGCTTCCAGGTAAATTCAACGCCTCAATCTGTTAACCGTTGCTCCATCAAATGTGACGCTGTTTCGCTGCACGCAGCGCGGAGTTTCAAAGGTTGCCCCGAACCCCATGCGCGTCGGAATTTCAAGTCGCATCTCGAAATATGGGTGATCGCGTTATTCACGTTCGGTAGCTGCATTGAGTTTCCGCCGATCAGAAGAACCGTGGATCTTGGCTCCCTGCAATATCGCCAATGAGTTTCAGGTTTGCGGGACAAAGCGGCTTTTCTCCCCACGGGACGTTGAAAGTTCCTGAGGGAGAAAAGCCGCTTTGCACGAATGCATTTCGCCCAACCCACCCGCGCTTCGCCAGCGGGTCAGGGTCCGATGCCAAAGGCATCGGACCCAGGTCCAATTTCACTAGAAGACGTTTTTCTTAAGATCGGCGGCTGGATGCTCGTAGAGAGCGTCAGAGGTTAACCTTATTCCTTTGGAGGCCGTGCGCTTCTCGCCTCCTCCTGGCGCGCGCGGGGCCCTGATCGCGAGAATTACGGACTAAACCCGTGTGCCGTTTTCTGCGAAGCTCTCTGCAGGCAACGGAGTAAAAAGGGATCGTCACTGGCTGGCCTGGAAGCAGTTCGCCCACTCTCGAAACTCGACGTGTCTTAGGCTCTCGTTCACTTCCATCCCCGCTGGACGAACAGCGACGATCTGGCCTCCAGGGTTGAGAAACTGGAAGGCATGGTTGGACTGCGAACAGACGAAAGTTGGACGCAATTTTCTGAACAAGACAGCTTCATTTTATGTAACTTGCTTTTGACAGCCGAGTTGAGCCTGCACAAAGACCATTGGATTTCGGCTTGAATGGCTGGCGAAGAGAAAGGCTGGAAGAGAGGAGCTGTTATGAGCGACAACTTTACGAATGTTGGCCTGACAAACCACGCTGTCGCCAATTTCGACGGTGTCGACAGTCAGACGGTTGATCAGTTCAAGAGCGCTGACGATAATCTTCGGTCGTTGCGGCCCGATGCTCGGTATAAGTTTGCTGACAGCAAAATCACGATCGAGACTGGCGCGCGTGTCACCCGCAACCACGGCGCCTCAGCCCCCGTTAAGCGTTTCTTCTCAGGACTTGGGACTGGCTTTCTCAAGATGATCCAGCTTTCGAAAGCGGATGTCGTTGTAAACCGAGACCTGCGCCATGCCGGGTTCGAAATGGACAAACAGGTCAACAAACTCGTCGAGGATATCGTCAACTCGGACGGCAAGCTCAGCGCCCAGGACATCTCGAAGAAGCTCGAGAATCTTGATCAGGCAAAGAAGAAACTCGCGGATAAAATGAACAATGCTTACAAGGGTTTGGCCAAAGGCGGCGGGGCGACCAGGCTGGTTGAGGAGCGGATCGCGACAAATCTCAAGGAATCCGTAGCGGCGGCGCTCGCGGCGAAGCCAGAGGCGGCAAAGTCACTGTTCAAAGCGCTAGACAAAATCGGCAACCAGCCGATTGGTGGCCACACGCATGACGAGTTGATGGATCAGTATCAGGAACTGATGTTCAAGCCGACGGACTGGAACGGCAACTCGACCAAGGAAGTCCGCAAACAGAAAATCGCATCTGGTGCCGAGCGCTCGCTCGTCGAGAGTCAGAAGTCGCTGCGCAATGGTGTCGCCGGCGCCGCACGTTCGTGCGCCGCTGACCTGGTGATAAAGAAGATGGGTGATGGAGCGTCATCGGTCGCAGAGAAATTTATCAGCGGTGATCTTGGTAAGAGTGCACCGACGAAGGATAGCCTCACTTTCCTGAACGAAGTTGTTAACCTCGCGAACCGCGGCAAAGTCTCCGTGAAAGCTGCGGATGAGGCGATGAAGCAGCTCGCTCAGCAGCTTGATGGTCTTTCGCGGGAAGAAATCGCCGACCTGTTCAAGGCTGTCGGCTATGAGACCACTAAGGCGATGTTTAAGTCCGGAGTTCTCTCGACGCGTATGATTGAGTCTGATCTCGAGACGCTGAAGCAGGCGAAAGGCGGCTCTGGAGTATCCAAGGAGGCCATTGCCGAAAAGCAGGCTGTCTTTGATGCGCTGACGGCTGCTCAGGACAGCGTCATCGACGGCATTGCAAGCAACCTTTCGCTATTAAACGAGTTCTCCCTTGTTGAGGGGGAGCATCGCGTTGAAGGCTCAGGGGAGCCTTTCATGATCACGGCAAACTCGCTGGCACCTACCCTAACGGACGAAGACGGTTACTACGTGCATACCGAGAAGGAGCTTGAGCAGCATTTCGACGATGTGTTGGGCGCCGAGATTCTTGACGAATCTCCCGAGAGTCCCTTCAGGAACTCGGTGAGCGCAACTAGCCTTCTAGCTGGAATGCTGAATCGATACACCGATGGCCAGTTGAGTGGCCTGTCGGATACGCTGGTAAACACCGTTCGTCAGAGCGGCAAGGACGATGAGCAGGTCTTTGAGCCGACCGTCGGGCCCAATGTGAGCGGTGCAGCACATCCCGAAATGATCCTGAAAGCGATGAAAGCATCGGTTGGGAAGTTCGAGAATCCGCCGCCGCCGAACGAGAAAGCCAGGGCGCTTCTCGACAAGGTCAGACAGAAGTTTGATGGTCCTGATCAAGGCCGAGGCTTCCCGGTCAACATGGAGTTGAAAGGCAAAGGCAAGAATATAATTCAGAGTGCCATGATGTTGCGTGGTGTCACGCCCCAGTTGGGCAACATGTCCCAGGACGACAATGAAACTGAGCACACTCAGAAGCTTGCCCACCAAGTGTCGAAATTAATCCAGGCCGTCGCTAACGGAGTTTACTCAACTGTCCCGGGGCGTTTGAGGGAGATCGAGCAGGACTATCTCAATGCGGTCAAGCAGGATTTTCGCGATAACAATAATGGTCAGGAGATGCACCAAGCCGATTTGGCAATCCTGCAACGCGATATCCGGTTGGTGATGCACGAGATAGAAAACTATGTGACCGACCAGTTTTCCAAGGACAGTGCTATCAACCAGTACTCCCAACGCCTGTCAGGAAATGATCCTGTGGTCCCGAGTGAGAGCTCGCTGAATAACCAGATCCACCTCGACGGTAAGGAGCGGGTCGGTGATTTCGAGCCGCTTCTGGGCTTCATGACCGATAACGCCAACCAGACCATTGATTCCGAGGTAAAACGTGGCAAGCACAAGCTTGGCGACCACGGGATCGGCGAAGTGCATGGCAAGGATTTCAGCCGCGCAAAGTTCACGCTGAACGGATCGATCGTGACGTCAGGGCAGGCCAAAGCAGGCCAGGAGAATGCCGAAAATCCTGAGCGGGAATTCGATCTGCCAAAATGGACCCAGGACAACATCGACCCTCAGGACATCGAGAAAGACGGCCAGCACCTCAAAGACTTGGTTGCAAAGAAACGCTGGGCTGAGGCGATCGAGCAGGATGCGCAGATGAACCACGGCGACAGGCTGCCGATGGACGCAAATGACCTCCCGCGCCTGACACAAATCGTCAACCAGTCGATCTTTGCCACTTTCTTGATCGGCGCCACTCAGCCGGAATCACCACTGCCTTTCATCTATTCGGCTGGCGATGGGAGCAGCAAACTGACCTATGACTTTGAGACGACCGATGAGCCTGGCGTGTACAAGGTCACAGCCTCCAGGCAGCAGAACATCAAGGCGGTGACAAACTTCAGAGACGCCGATCAAGGTCAGGTCTTCTGCGATATGGACCAGAGCTATAGCAAAGAGACATTCACCGCGATTATCGATCTGAACAAACCTGAGAACCAGCAGGTGACATTTGAAAGCGCGAAGTCCAGCTACAAAGCCGTTCCAGGGACTGCGTGACACTTGCGTTAAGTATTTCTGGCATGTGGAGTTGAAAATGCTTGAGAAAACAACGGCTCAAAAAGCGCTCGCGATTGTCGGTGACACTCTGGGCCTCGACCTCAAGCTCGACCGACATCTTTGCTGCGCGATCGCATACTAGCAAGTCCATCGAGTCGACATTGTTCTTCAGGATAACATGGCTGTTGCCATCCGAGCCGAATTGGTTGAGACAAGCGTGACCAATAAGCCGGAGCGTTTGATTGCGACACTGGGAATCCCTCTCGCGTCGATGCTGGCGACCCGCGATGAAGCGCTGCAGGTCGAAAGCGATGGACCACCGGATATCGCCAGAGCGACCTATCGCGTCGTCCGGCACGACGCGCATCCCATGGGACGATGGTGCGACCTCGCGGCGCCAAACGCGATCCGCCCGCGATCGGCTTTGATTTCGATTCCGGGCCATGCTCAGAAATACGGTACGCAAACAACGTCTGTCCTTCGGCGGATCGTGTTCGGACCGGGAGAAATCGACGGAATGCTCGCTTCAGGAGCGGCCAGCGAGGGTTGGTCAAAGAAAAACCTACCGAGCTGACGCTGTTCCACCAAAGCGCAACTGGGCGACTTACGCACCGTGTCTTGCTTGGCCAGTTCGCGCTGCATATCCCGACTAAGCCGACCTTCGTTCGTCCTGCAGCATTGGCCAACATGGGCTCAATCCAGCCATTCGCTGCGGAACGCGACACCTGTCCGTTTCTAGGCCTTCTGTACGGAAAAAGCCGTCAAGAAGGATCGGCAAACCGCAGCGCCACCACCTGGTCATGTCCATTCGACTGGCGTGCTATCTCAGCCTCAATGTGCGCCTGACGCACGGTTTCTGGGGCCTCGAGAACGCGGACCTCGATGACCTTGAGCTGATCGCCCCGGTTCCGCCTTCATCGACTGCCCTGAGCCGTTTGGCCAATCTGCTCATGATGTTCTCAATTGATCCTCGACGGCAGAAGCAAGTCGCCATCTGCCTGTCTTGGCGGGGTTCCGGATAGCGCTTGAGCGCCCGCCAGCGCCCGCTCTAGTACTTTTTGATCATGCTCGCCGGAACTGATCAGGTAGCCGAGCAACGCGGCCACCCCTTCGATTGATTGCGGCGTCCGCTCCCTCATAAGGTCAACCAGCTCTTCCGCTTCAGGTTCAGGCTCTACTTCGCTCCACTTTAGAACGATGCCGGGCGTTGTATCGAGCGAGCCGCGCAGAACCTCGTTGCGTGCCATCTCATGAATAAGGTCTCTGTCAGGCGCGATTTCTCCATTGAAGGTGATCAGCAGCGTCCAGCAGGCCCATTCGAACCCGTTGCGAGGCTCAAGCTTGGACCCCGCGATGACCGGCTCAGCCAGCCAATCAGCTTCCTCGTCCGTGAGGACCGGCAGCTTG